>JAVJTD010000500.1:0-22980 GCA_040219065.1 Planctomycetota bacterium | reverse complement strand
GATCGAGGCGAGCGTGCCCTCGGAGGCGACGATCGTGACGAATGTCCCG
Organism: Planctomycetota bacterium; assembly: GCA_040219065.1. GTDB lineage: Bacteria > Planctomycetota > OFTM77 > OFTM77 > OFTM77 > OFTM77. The sequence goes on along the minus strand of JAVJTD010000500.1, from coordinate 22,931 downwards.
ATCGGCCAGATCGGGTCTCTGCGCCGTGCCGCGCCGTGTCAAATACCGGCTCTCGGCGTGCTCCAGGCTCTCGATCCGGCGGAGGGCCGCGTCGTCGGCACGGCGCAGAGACCCGATCTGGCCGATCGGGACATTCGTCACGATCGTCGCCTCCGAGGGCACGCTCGCCTCGATCCAGGCGATGAGCCGGTTACGTGTCTCGGGCGCTGCCAGCAGCCGATCGAGGTGAAGGGTGCGCAGCGCGGCCGGGGTCACGAGCATCGCCGCCACCAGCACCATCACAGGCGTTCGATCCGCCCAGCGGAAGCGCGAGAGAACGGTCACCGTCAGGACACCCAGTCCCAGGCACAAGGGAGGCATGAGCGGCAGGCTGTAGCGGAAGAAGAGCGCCTGGCCGATACCCAAAAGAAGGAACGAGGAAATGAAGAGCGCGGCGACGAGGCGACCTGTCGCCCGAGTCATCGCGATCAGTAGCCCTCCGACTCCGGCGATCAGGACCGGGACACCCAGCCCGTCGACCAAGTAGCCCAGGAGCTGCCACCAACCGCCTCCGGCCGAGCCGCCACTTGGCGTGCTGCCGAAGTAGCCGACGATGCGTCCGAAGGACTCCTGGAACGCTTCGAAGTCGAGCACGATGTACGGCGAGCCGGCGAGGAAGACCATCACCGAGACGACACCGCCGAGGAGCACCCACGTCACGGGCGAGCGGCCACTCTGGCGGCACCAGCCGGCCAGCGCGATCGAGACGGGGATCATGACGAGGCCGCCGGTGTACTTCACCGACGCGGCCAGGCCGCCGAGCACGACCGCGCGAGCCGCCTCCCTCGGGCCGGCATTCTTCTCGGTGAGGATCAGTGCCGCTCGCAGCGCCAGCAGCATGAAGAAGACCTGCGGTGTGTCGACGGTGGCGAAGTGAGCCTCACGCACGGGGCCCATCGTCACCGCGTACGCGGACGCCGCGATCCAGCCGGCGCGGACGGAGTGCATTCGGCGCCCGAGGTCGTAGATCAGCGCCACGCTCGCGACCGACAGCAGAGCGCTCACGCCGCGCGCGAAGATGACGAACGGCGTGGGATCCGTCTGGAAGTCGTGCAAGAGGTCCAGCCAGTCACGATAGTGTCCCGTCCACATACCCAGCCAGTACCAGGGCGCGAGAGCGGCGTGCAGCAGGTACAGGTGCAAGGATGGGTAGTTGAACAGGTGCGGGTCGTAGTCACCGCTGAAGAAGCTCAGCGCGGGTAAAAGGATCTTCTCCTCGTCGGGACGGATCCCGATGACAGGCAGGCCGAAGTCCAAGCCGATGACCCGCAGAACCGCCGCCACCGCCAAGATCACGACCAGGATCAGGCGGTGACCTCGGATCGGCGCTTCTCCCACGGCCTCAGTCCGAGGTCGAGCGCGCGAGATCCGCGGTCGTCTCGGGGGCGTCCTCCTCGAGCAGATCGTGGAGCAAGCACTGCTCGGGGCTCTCGGTGAAGATGGGCGAGCGCCACAATCCCCACCGTTGCATCCGGTACGTCAACGCGGTGCCCAGGACACCGAAGCCGTAGATCGAGCTGCGCCAGAAGTTGATCGACGAGGCATCCTCGTTGTACCTCGCCGGACACGATATCTCGCCGATCTGCAGCCCGAAGTGGACGGCTTGGGCGATCATCTGGTTGTCGAAGACGAAGTCATCGGAGTTCGCCAGCAGTGGCAGCGACTCGAGGGCTCGCCGTGAGAACGCGCGGTAGCCGGTGTGGTACTCGGAGAGCTTCCGCCCGAGGAGGACGTTCTCGGCGAAGGTCAGAGCCCGGTTGGCGATGTACTTGTAGAGGGGCATGCCACCTGCCAAGGCACTGCCGACCAGGATGCGCGAGGCGAGGACCATGTCGTAGTGCCCCGACTCGACCATCGCCGCCATCGGGATCACGAGGCGCGGCGAGTACTGGTAGTCGGGGTGGAGCATCACGACGATGTCGGCGCCCCGGGCGAGGGCTTCGCGGTAGCAGGTCTTCTGATTGCCGCCGTAGCCCCGGTTCTGATGGTGTTGGATCGCCGTGATGCCCAGCCGCTCCGCCACGGCCAGCGTCGAGTCCTGGCTGCAGTCGTCCACCAGGAGCACCTCGTCGACGGTCTCGTGGGGGATCTCGTGATAGGTGCGCTCGAGCGTCTGAGCGGCGTTGTAGGCCGGCAAGACGACCACGAGCTTGGAGTTGCGGATCATCGCGGGTTTTCTCGGGTTCGGGGATCAGGCCTGATGGACACTACAGTCTCTCCCGCTTTTCCAGAACCGTCAAGCGACGCGAGACACACGGGGGCGCGGGGAAGAAGAATGAACACGGAGAGCACGGGGGACACGGGGGAAGAACAGCCAACACGGAGAGCACGGAGAGCACGGAGATGGGGCCGGCCGAGAGGAATCGGATCAGGCGACCGGACCTCATTCGACATAAGTGGATTCCTCTCGGCCGGTCCGCTCCGTGTCCCCCGTGTTCCCTGTGTAGGTTCTTCTGCCCCGTGTCCCCCGTGTTCCCTGTGTAGGTTCTTCTGCCCCGTGTCCCCCGTGTCCCCCGTGTAGGTTCTTCTGCCCCGTGTCCCCCGTGTCCCCCGTGTAGGTTCTTCTGCCCCGTGTCCCCCGTGTCCCTCCGTGTAAGTTCTTCCCCCGCGCCCCCGTGTGATTTGCCCTTCACCCGAGAGCGGGATACGCTTTCCAGCGGGAAAGGGTCTTCGAACCCGAGTCACGAGCCACAATCCATGCGTTCGTCGTCTCTCTGCCGAGAAGGGACGGCGGTCGCGCTTGCATTAGCAGGGGGTCTCCGCGATGACCGAGCGAGATCGTCCGGCGGGGGTGCGTCCATCGCTCACCCGTGCGGCCTGGGTGATGAGTGTCCTGTTCGTCATTCTTCCAAGCGGGATGGCGCAAGTAACTTCCGCCCGGGCCGAGAAGATACGGAGCGATCTCCGCGTCGAGAGCTTCGAGCTCCAAGAGCTCTACCTGCCCGAGGGCGCCGGCGGCCGCGTCCAGGGCACGATCCGTCTCGACGGTCTCGATTACTGGTTCACCGCCCGCCCCGACTCGCTGCGCGGTGATGCCTTCCAAGTCCTCGCCCCGGGCCCGAGCGGCGAGCTCGAGCCGGTCGATGTCGCGCCGCCCAAGACGATTCGAGGAACGGTCGAAGGCGCCGTGCCCGGTCGCATCGGCGGCCGCCTCGAGGCCGGGCAGCTCGACGCCGTGATTGCACTGGACGACGGCAGCGTGTGGACGGTGCAGCCGCTGACGACGGTGATCGCCGGTGCTCTGCCCAGCCAGCACGTCATTTATCGATCGGACGAGGTCGCGGGCGGCTCCGAGATCTGTGGCGCCGAGCTACTCGCGGGCGTCCGCCTGTCCAGCGCGGATCTCGAGGGCGGGGCTCCCGGGACTGGAGAGGCGGTGACCGGCAACGACATCTGCCACATCGCCTTCGACGCCGACTATGAGTTTTATCAAAAGAACGGATCCTCGATCGATGCGACGATCGACGACATCGAGCTCGTCTTGAGCGGCGTCGAGACCGTCTACGAGCGCGACGTCCAGATCGTCTGGGAGATCACCACCGTCATCGTGCGCACCTCGAGCGATGATCCCTACACCTCGAGCAAATCGAGCACGCTGCTCGGTGAGCTGGTCGTCGAGTGGAACGAGAATCACACTGCCATCGAGCGGGACATCGCGCACCTGATGACCGGCAAGGACATCGACGGCGGTGTCATCGGCATCGCCTACGTCGGAGTCATCTGCAATGGCTCCTGGGGCTTCGGGCTCTCCGAGTCGCGCTTTACGACCAACTACAACAAGCGGGTGGCGCTGACCGCCCACGAGCTCGGACACAACTTCGACAGCGGCCACTGCGACGGCGACAGCGACTGCCACATCATGTGCGCCTACATCAACTCTTGCTCGGGCATCGGGCTGCCGAACTTCGGCTCGAGCGCCCAGTCCGCGATCGCCGCGCATCGCGACTCGAGGAGCTGCCTGACCACCGAGTACGAGCCCATCTCGCTCGCCGAGCCGTTCGCTGACAGCTTCGAGTCGGGCCTCGGCGCCTCGAAGTGGAGCCATGTCGACAGTGCCACCGTCACGACGCTGGCCCTCGCCGAGCCCGCCGGCAGCCTTGCGACGAATCTCGATTCGGCCGGATCCGACACGACGCAGCAGGATGAGATTCGCAGTGTCGAGATGCTGCTGGACGCCGAGACCGATGTCGCCGTGTCGTTCTTCAGCCAGCATCGAGGGCCCGAGTCGGGTGAGAAGCTCCACTGCGAGTATCTGAGCTCGTCTCTGGTTTGGACGGGGCTCATCGAGGTCGTCTCCGACGGCAGCGATCAGTCGGAGTTCGTCTACCACCGCGCCTCATTGCCCAGCGATGCCTACCACGACGGCTTCCGATTGCGGTTTCGGGTCGAAGGGGACGAGGCCAACGACGAGTGGTACCTCGACTGCGTCCGCGTCTTCCGCATGCCAAGCCTCACCCTGGTGTCGCCGCTCGTGCTCGGAGAGATCGGTCAGGTCGACATCGAAGACCTGGCCCCTGGTCAGTCGGCGCTGCTCTTCTTCTCGTTCGACGGCACCGGTAGCGGCCCGTGCTTCGTCCAGGGCACGCAATGCGTCGGGCTCACGGGCAATCTCTACGTCGCCGCTCTCGGAACGGCCGACAGCGGCGGAACGATGTCTTTCCAGACCTACGTCCATCCCGCGGTCCCCGCTGGTCTTCCCTTCTACCTGCAGGCCTTCTCCATCGGAGACATCGGCCTCGAGTCCTGCCTGACCAACACGCTGACAGCCGTCACGCAGAACTGAACACGGAGAACACGGGGGAAGAATCTCCAACAAGGAGAGCACGGAGATCGGGCTGGTCGTGAGGAATCGGGTCGGTTGGCCAGCCTGTATTCGACTTCGATCGATTCCTCCCGACCCGCCCGCATCGTGTTCTCCGTGTGCCCTGTGTCGGTTCTTCTGCCCCGTGTCCTCCGCGTCCTCTGTGTCGGTTCTTCTGCCCCGTGTCCCCCCGTGTAAGTTCTGCCTCCGTGTTGATTCTTCTGCCTTGAGCCGAGCAGCGGGCCATGTTGGGATGGTGGCCATTGCTCCGGTGGTTTGGGGGCGCCGTCATGTCGGCGGCGCGTCGCGGAGCGCATCTCATCCATTTCGGATCCGTTGGCCGCTCCAAGCGAATTCGTCGTCATCTCGAATCGTCTTCCCGTCAAGCCGTCGTCCCGTCCCGGTGTTCGGTGGGAGACCAGCCCGGGCGGCTTGGTCTCGGCACTCACGCCAGTGTTGCGGGATCGGCCCAGCACCTGGATCGGATGGATCGGACAAGCCGATCAGAAGGTGCGTCCCTTCACCCACGAGGGGATTCGCAACGATCCGGTGACGCTGACGGCCGCGGACGTCGAGAACTACTACGAAGGCTTCTCCAATCGGACGATCTGGCCGCTGTACCACGACGCGGTTCGGCCGGCCGAGTTTCACCGGCACTGGTGGCGACCCTACGTGGCCGTCAACCGCCGCTTCGCCGAGGTCGCTGCCAGGCGCGCGGCGAGAGGAGGCATCGTCTGGATCCAGGACTATCAGCTCCAGCTCGTGCCGGGCATGCTCCGCGAGCTCAGGCCAGACGTTCGCATCGGGTTCTTCCTCCATATCCCGTTCCCACCGCCCGAGCTCTTCCGCCAGCTCCCTTGGCGCACCCAGATCCTCGAAGGCCTGTTCGGCGCCGACGTCATCGGCTTCCAGTCCAAGCCCGGCGCTCAGAACTTCGCGCGACTCGCGCGGCAGCTCGCCGGCGCCTCGGGCCGCAGCGGTGAGCTCGTCTACGATCGGCGACACATCCTTGTCGACGCCTTCCCGATCTCCATCGACTTCGATCATTACAGCGATCTCGCCGCCGATCCCAAGATCCGTGAGCGCGCCGCCGAGTTCCGCGAGCGGCTGGGCCACCGGCGTCGGGTGCTGCTCGGCGTCGATCGCCTCGACTACACCAAGGGCATCGACATCCGGCTGCAAGCCTTCCGAGACTTGCTCGAAGCTCGTCGCTTCGGCATCGACGACGTCGTCTTCGTCCAGATCGGCGTTCCCAGTCGGATCCGAGTGTCCGAGTACCAAGAGCTGACGCATCGCATCCACCAGATGGTCGGCGAGATCAACGGCAAGTTTGGGCGCGTGGGGCTGAGCCCCGTCGAGTACTTCGGTCGCAGCTTCGGACCCGAGGAGCTCGTCGCGCTCTACGTGGCTGCCGACGTGATGATCGTCACCCCGCTCCGCGATGGCATGAACCTCGTCGCCAAGGAGTACATCGCTTGCCGGAACAACGCCTCGGGTGTCCTGGTCCTGAGCGAGTTCACCGGCTCGGCGCGTGAGCTCAAGCAGTCCTTGGTCGTCAATCCCCACGACATCGACGGGCTGGCCGACAACATCACCGCGGCGCTTCGCATGCCCTCGGTCGAGCAGCGCAAGAGAATGCGTGCCCTACGAAGACAGGTTCGGCAGAACGACGTTCATGCCTGGGCCGAGCGGTTCTTGGACGCTTTGATGGAGGCCACGCCGACTGACGCGTGACGCCGCCTTTCCGACTCCCGATTCCTGATCCGTGAAGAAAGGTGGGCCCGGCCGAGCCTCTGCCTCCTGCGAGTCCGACGGGCCGACGATGCGATGAAGTCCCTCGATGACCATCTGCGACACATTGCCCGGACTCCGGTCCTTCTGGTGGCGACCGACTACGACGGCACGATCGCACCGATCGTCCAAAACCCTGAGGATGCCAAGCCCGACCGGGAGGCGTTGCTCGCACTTCGAAGGCTGGCCGATCTCGCGCAAACGCACGTCGCGGTCATCTCCGGACGTTCGCTCGAAGAGCTGGCGCGCCTGTCGACGCTGGGCGAAGTGGTGCACCTCGTCGGAAGTCACGGGAGCGAGTTCGAGCCGGGCTTTGCAACGTCCTTACCCGAGCCCGTCCTCGAGCTGCGACGCCGGTTGGAGTCGGAGCTCGAAGAGCTGACGACGCTCGGACCCGGGCTCACGATCGAGGTGAAGCCGGCCAGCGTCGCCTTCCACTATCGCAACGCCGAGGACGAGGTCGGTGAGAAGGCGCTCCAAGCCGTCCTGTCGGGACCGGCGTCCTGGGAGGGCGTCGAGGTGCGGCGCGGCAAGATGGTGATCGAGCTGAGCGTCGTCTCGACCCACAAGGGCGATGCGCTGCGTCAACTGCGCCACCGGGTCAGCGCGACCGCGGTCGTCTTCCTCGGCGATGACGTCACCGACGAAGACGCCTTCCAGACGCTCTCGGGTCCCGATGTCGGCGTGAAGGTCGGCGAGGGCGAGTCCCTCGCCGTCTACCGAGCGGAAGACACGCGAGAGGTCAGTCGCCTCCTCGCCCTGCTGCACGATGCGCGCGTGGATTGGCTCGAGCACGCGCAGGCGACGCCGATCGAAAAGTACTCCATCCTCTCGGATCAAAGGACCGTCGCACTGGTCTCGCCGCGGGGCGAGATCGACTGGATGTGCCTGCCCCGAATCGACTCCTCGGCTCTCTTCTCGGCGCTGCTCGGTGGTCCGACGGCCGGTCACTTCACCGTTCGGGACCCGGATCCGGGCGCCCATCCCGAAGTGTCGTATCGCGATGCCTCGCTCGTGCTCGAGACTCGCTGGCCGACGTTCCAAGTGACCGACTTCTTGGACTGCTCGGGCGGACGTCCGGCGCAGCGCCCGGGTCGCTCGGATCTCCTGCGAATCATCGAGGGGAAGGGCGAGGTCGAGATCGAGTTCTCGCCGCGGCTCGACTTCGGGCGCATGCCCACTCGGATGGAGGCGCGGCCGGACGGACTGGTCGTGCAAGCGCCACTCGAGCCGATCGTGCTCCGGGCTCCGGGAGTCCCCTTCGAGTTCATCGAGGAGGGTGGCCATCACGTGGCGCGGGCGCGGGTCACGCTCGGCGAGGAGCCACTCGTGCTCGAGCTGCGCTACGGACTGGGTACGCTGCGTCCATCGTCGGTGTCCTCGAAAGCTCGCCTCGATCACAGTGAGCGGTACTGGTCGTCCTGGGCCCAATCGCTCGAGGTGCCGGAGCGCTTCGAGTCCGTCGTGCGCCAAAGCGCATTGATGCTCAAGGCCCTCTTCCACCGGCCGTCGGGAGCCTTCGCGGCCGCGGGCACGACCAGCCTGCCCGAAGAGATCGGCGGTGTGCGCAACTGGGACTATCGCTTCTGCTGGCTGCGCGACAGCGCGATGAGCGCTTCGTCGCTGGTGCGCCTGGGGCGGAACGACGAGGCGATTCGCCTGCTCGACTGGATCCTCAACGTCGTCCATCTCTCGAGCTCGCCGGAAAGGCTCCAGCCCCTCTACACGGTGGCGGGGGAGCCGTCGGGCCTCGAGGGCGAGATCGGCGAGCTGTGCGGGTATCGCGGCAGCCGGCCCGTGCGCGTCGGGAACGGGGCCGCGCAGCAGGTGCAGCTCGACGTCTTCGGATCGATGGCCGAGCTGCTGGCGCTTCTGGCCCGCCACGATGCGCCTCTCTCGGCCGGGCATTTTCATTTGATGGAGCTGCTGGTCGATGCCGTTCGGCGCCGCTGGCACGAGCCCGATCACGGCATCTGGGAGATCCGGGGCGCTCGGCGGCACCATGTGCATTCCAAGGTCATGTGCTGGGTGACGGTCGACCGTGCGCTCGAGGTGGCCGACCGGCTACTCGATCGATCGCATCCCGAGTGGGTCGAGCTCCGGCGTGCCATCGCAGAAGACGTCCTCGAGAACGGGTACAAGAAGACGGTTCGAGCGTTCACCGCGGCCTACGACGGGTTCGATCTCGACGCCGCCGCCTTGCTCGTCGGCACGATGGGGCTCCTGGATCCTTCCGACGAGCGCTTCCTGGGAACCGTGGAGGCCATCGAGCGCCAGCTCCGTGACGGTCCGACGGTCTACCGCTATCGGCACGACGATGGCCTGCCCGGCTCCGAAGGCGGCTTCCACATCTGCGCGTCTTGGCTGGTCGAAGCCTACTGGCTCCTCGGCCGGAAGGACGAAGCCCGCGAGCTTTTCGAGCAGATCGTCGCCCTGCGCGGCCCGACGGGCTTGCTCTCCGAGCAGTACGATCCGGCGGCCGGTATTGCGTTGGGCAACACGCCGCAAGCGTACTCGCACATCGGCGTCATCGACAATGCGCTGCTGATGTCCGAGTGACGGCGGCCGGGAGCTCAACTCTCGGCGTCGATGCTCCAGCCGATGATGATCCCGGGGATCGCTCCGAAGAATACCAGGCAGCCCAAGGCACCCAGTGAGGGCATCCCTGGGAGCAGGGCCAGGCCTTGAACGAGCGTGAACACGAAGCCAGAGATCAAGGCTCCTCGCCAGGCGCCGCCCGCGAACATTCCGACCAGGTAGCCGATCGGGAAGCCGAGCACGATGCTGATCCACACCGACCTCGGCAGCGTCAAAGGGAGGAAGGGTGTGACGATCGCCAAGAAGATCTCCCAGCCGACGAACGTCATCAGGCCAGTGAGGCCGTGGCCGATCAGGACGTCGTTCGAGCGCCGGTTGTCCTTCTCGCGCCGTTCCTGATCCTCCTGCTCGAGCTCGCGTCGGACCTCGTCGGGTAGAGCGGGCTTGTCCGGCACGAGACGAGCCCGCAGCTCCTCCAGCGTCTGGACCTCGGGGTCGGGCATGGCGTCTCTCTCCCCTTCATTTCGGAGAATCTCCATTCCCGGTGTTATCGGTCTCGTAGAAGCGCGGACTTGAAGTCGTTCAACCATCCGCCTTCCGTTCTTTCGGAGAGTCGGCTTCAGCCGGTCTCCGTGTCCTCCAACGTGGCGCATCGGTAAGCCACCGAAGTGGTATGCCTGGATGACCCTGGCCCAAGCTCGCTCGGAGGAGCGTGGACCGATCGACTCGGACGCGGGCTCGCTCGACTTGGGCACTCCGCCGCGGACTCGATCCGCCGCTCCTTGTGCTCGTCCCGTCCGCCCTTTAGCCTCTGCGGCTTCGCTGCCCACCCTCCCTGGAAACGAAGCATGGAACGTACCGAGACTCCGCCCGCCCCGATCGAGCCGCGCAGCGCTTGGAGGGAGATCCTCTCGGTGCTGCGCGGCAACTACGGCGACTACACGACCGGCAGCTTGAGGCGTGCCGTCGTATTCTTGGCCGTGCCGATGGTCCTCGAGATGGTCATGGAGTCCTTGTTCTCGATCGTGGACATCTACTTCATCGGCGAGCTGGGCTCGAATGCGGTGGCGGCCGCCGGGCTGACGATGTCCTGGATCACCATCATCTTCGCGGTCGCGCTCGGCCTCAGCATGGGGACGACGGCGACGGTCGCCCGGCGCATCGGGGAGGGCAATCCCGAAGCGGCCCGGCGAGCGGCCGCGCAAGCGATCGGGCTGGGCGTCCTGATCTCGATCCCGCTCGGCATCCTCGGAGCGGTCTTCGCTGGCGACCTGCTTCGGCTGCTCGGCGGCGAGGCGGAGACAGTGCGGGTCGGCACGGGCTTCACCGCGATCATGCTCGGCGGCAACATCACGATCTTCTTGATCTTCCTGATCAATGCCGTGTTCCGCGGTGCCGGAGACGCCTTCCTCGCGATGCGGGCTCTGTGGCTGGCGAACGGCATCAACATCATCCTCGATCCTCTGCTGATCAAGGGCATCTGGATCTTTCCCGAGCTGGGGATGGAAGGCGCCGCGATCGCCACCACGATCGGGCGCGGCGTCGGAGTCGGCTACCAGATCTGGATGCTCGCGCGCGGATCGGGCCGGATCCACACGGGCCTGCGTCATTTCCGCCCGGTGTGGGAAGAGATGGTCCGGCTCCTGAACGTCTCGGCGTTCGGCATCGTCCAGATCCTGATCGGCACGGCGAGCTGGATGGCCATGATGAAGATCCTCGCCCGGTTCGGCGACGAGGTCTTGGCCGGCTACACGATCGCGATCCGCATCGTGATCTTCATCCTGCTGCCCGCCTGGGGCATCGCCAATGCCGCGGCGACCTTGATGGGACAGAACCTCGGCGCCCAGAAGCCCGAGCGGGCCGAAGCCGCCGTCTGGCTGACGGCCAAGGCGAACGCGATCTTCTTGGTCGGGGTGTCGGTCTCGTTCTTCTTGTTCGCGGAAGAGATGTGCGGGATCTTCTCGAAGGATGCAAACGTCATACGCGTGGGTGCGACGTCATTGCGCTGGATCAGCGCCAGCTACCTCTTCCTCGCCTACGGCCTGACGATCGTGCAGGCCTTCAACGGCGCGGGCGACACGCGAACGCCGACGTTCCTGAACCTCCTCGCCTACTGGATCGTCCAGATCCCGCTCGCCTGGTTCCTGAGCACGCAGACCGGGCTCGCCGAGACCGGCGCCTTCATCGCCATCGCAATCGCCCAGACCGTGCTCGCCATCAGCGCGATCTGGGCGTTCCGGAAGGGACTCTGGTTACAGCATGTCGTGTGAGGGGGGCGTGGTCTCGCCAACCTCACTCGATGCGCTTGATGATGTGCCAGCCGTAAGGGCTGGTCTTCGGATCGTAGTCGGACATGCCAATCTCGCCGACATTGAGCCCGAAGCCGACGTCTCCGAAGGCGGGCACCAGCCCGGAGCGAGGTCGATAGCCGGGCTTCGACGGGGCGCCGTGATTCGTCATGGGGTAGATTCCCGGGGGCGAGTCGTCGGTGTACTTCTCGACCAGCGCGTCGAAGTCCTGGCCGCTTCGCGCCAAATTCAACAGGTCATTGGCCAGGGTCTTCGCCTCGGCTTGGGTGCGCGAAGAAGCCCCCTCGGGAGCGCTGCCTCGGAACCCCACGGCGTCCTTGAAGCCGATCAGGATGTGCTGGACCTTGATCGCGTCCGGCTCGCCGCCGTCCTCGTCCGCGGGCTCCTCTTCCACCGGCGGCGTTTTGTCTTCGGCACTTGGCGAATCCGGCTTCTCCGGCTCAGCCGGCGTCTTCTCCTTCGTTTCGGTCTTTGCTTCGTCCTTCTTCGAGGTGTCGGGCGGCGAATCGCTCGGCTGGCACGCCACCATTCCCAGAATCACGAGGATCGAGAGCATCGTGTGCAGGGCTCGAAGGGTCATGGATTGCTCCTGAGGTTGTGGATGGAGGATGGCCAACACTGTCATTCGACGCGCTTGATGATGTGCCAGCCGTAAGGGCTGGTTCTCAGGTCGTACTCGGACATGCCGATCTCACCGACCTCCAGCGCGAAGCCGACGTTGCCGAATGCCGGCACCATGCCAGAGCGGGGGTAATGCCCTTCGCGATCAGCGGCGCCCGTATTGGTCATCGCGTAGATGCCCGGCGCCTGATCGTCGGTGAACTCCTCCACGAGGGCGTCGAAGTCCTCACCGGCACGAGCGCGCTCGAGCAGGTCCTGGGCAAGCTCGCGTGCCTCGGATTCGGAACGCTCGACCGCGCCCGCGGGCGGAGTACCCCGGAAGCCGGCGGCGTCCTTGAAGCCGATCAGAATGTGCTGCACGCGAATGTGGGTCGGCTCGATGCTCTCGGTGACCGGGTCGGTGGGCGCCATCTCCTCGGACATCTCGTCTTCCAGCGTCGTGTCTTCTGTTGCCGCGTCGGTCGCCGCCATCTCCTCTTCGGAGTGTGCAGGCTCTTGCTCCGGCGAACCGGAGCACCCGCAGAGCAGGCTGATGAGGAACACGGACAGTGTGAGTCGACTCATGATCATTCTCCTCGACTATGGCCTTGCCGCTTGTATCGCTGCAGGAGCTCCGAGAGCTCCTGAACGACCTCGGGCTGTTCGTCATACAAGTTCGTCGTTTCTCCCGGATCGTCGTCGAGCTGATAGAGCTGGCCGAACGGGCCGCCTTCTTCATTGCGATCGACGCGCCGCGGAGTCGTGAAGCCGCCCGAGCCACGTCCCTCGACGTACTTCCAGGGGCCGCGCCGGATGGCGAACATCCCGTCCGCCGAATGATGCACGACGGCTTCATGCAGCGGCTGATCCAGATCATCGCCCTGGAAGATCGGGAGCAAGCTGGCGCTGTCCTCACCGGCGTTCTCGGGCAGGTTGGTGCGCCAGATGTCGGTGAAGGTCGCCATCAGGTCGCAGAGGGTGATCGTCTCATCGGAGACCCGGCCCCCTTCGATGTGGCCCGGCCACCGAACGAGGAAGGGAATGCGGTGGCCCGCTTCCCAGATGTCGGCCTTCTGCCCGCGCCAGGGACCGTTGCTCAGATGGCCCCATTCCTCGATGTCGTCCTGGCCCCAATGCGAGCCATTGTCGCTGGTGAACACGACGAGTGTCTCTTCGGCCCGTCCGGTGCGCTCCAATGCTCCCAGGAGAGCGCCGACGCTCGCGTCGACCTGGTGCGTGAAGTCGCCGTAGTAGCCGGCCTCACTCGTCCCGCGAAATATCTCGGACGGCATCCAGGGCGTGTGCGGTGAGGCGAGGGGCAAGTAGAGAAAGAAGGGCCGCTCGGGCTCGAGGCGCGCTTGCCGCTCGATGAAGGCGACCGACTCCTCGAGGAGGCGCGGCAGCACGCCTTCGTGCGTGAATCCTGGCGCAATGCGACCGCCGCGCCAGAACCCGCCGCCGCCGGCCTTCCGCCTCTGGCTGGCCGCGGTCTGCATGCCGGGAAAGGCGACGGGACGATCGTCACGAATCCACAGATACGGCTCCATGTCGAGTGAGGCCGGAATCCCGAAGAACTCGCCGAAGCCGTGATCCAGCGGACCGGGGTGGAGCGGCTGCTCGTAGTCGGTCTCCTCGGCGAGGCCGAGTCCGAGGTGCCACTTGCCGATGGCGATCGTCGCGTAGCCATTGGCGCGAGCGGCCGTCGCGAGCGTCCAACGGCCTGGCTCGATCAGGTTCGGGGACGTGCCGCTCAGGACGCCCTTCTTGAGGCGAGAGCGCCAGCAGTAGCGCCCGGTGAGGAGCCCGTAGCGCGTGGGCGTGCAGACGGCGGACGGCGAGTGCGCATCGGTAAAGCGAATGCCATCGGCGGCGAGCCGATCCAGGTGGGGGGTGGAGATCTTCGAGCTCTGGTTGTAGGCACCGATATCGCCGTAGCCGAGATCGTCGGCGAGGATGACGATGATGTTCGGCCGCTTGATCGATCCTTCGTTGGCGTGAGCCGCCGAGAGCGTTAGCGCGAGCGAGAGGATGCTCCCCAGGAACCGAACGCCGACGTGCGTGATCACGATCGCCTCCCACCAGCCGCTGCTATCCATGCCCACCGGCCGCCAAGGGTAAGGGATTCCCCTCTGAACGGCCAGCGAGCGTTACCACGGGTTCGAGCCCGTCAGGAACGAACGGTCCACCCTCGCCGAGCGGTTGTGATATCCTGCCTGAGCCGGCGCCCCTCGAGTTCGCGCGCTGCGGTCCTGCTTCTTGGAGTGAACCTCGATGTCCTCATTCCCTCGGCGAGCGCTGCTCGGCGCCGCCTGCCTGCTCGTCCTCGTCCCCGTGGTCCTCGCGGGTGAGGCCCGTGTCCGCTACCACATCGCGTTTCCCAACGCGCTCCAGCATCAAGCCGAGGTCACGGCGACGTTCTCGGGCATTCCGAAAGACCAGCCGCTCGAGATCCGAATGAGCCGCACCTCGCCGGGCCGCTACGCCTTGCACGAGTTCTCCAAGAACGTCTTCTCGGTCTCGATCCAGGACGGCGCAGGCAAGGCGCTTCGGTACGAGCGTCCCGACCTGCATCAGTGGACGGTCACCGGTCACGATGGCACGGTGCGCATGGACTACACGCTCTTCGGTGACCGGGCGGACGGGACCTACGTCGGCATCGACAATACGCACGCTCACCTCAACATCCCGGCGACGTTCGTCTGGGCGCGTGGGCTGGAGGAGGCACCGATCGAGGTCCGCTTCGAGCCGTTTCGTCCCGAATGGCAAGTCGCGACGCAGCTCCAACCGACCGACGACCCGTACGTCTACCGCGCTCCGAGCCTCGCCTACTTCATCGACAGCCCGACCGAGCTGAGCGACTTCGGTCTCAGGACGTTCGAGGTGCCGTCGGGCGAGGGGACACAGACGATTCGGCTGGCGGTGCACCACGACGGCAGCGAGGAGGACCTCGACGCGTTCTTCGAGATGGTGAAGCCGGTCGTGCTGGAGCAGATCGCGATCTTCGGTGAGCCGCCGACCTACGACTTCGGCACGTACACCTTCATCGCCTGCTATCTGCCCTGGGTCGACGGCGACGGAATGGAGCATCGCAACTCGACGATCCTGACGAGCACCCGCTCCCTCGATGGAGGGGGCGCGATGGGGAACCTGGGGACGGTGTCCCACGAGTACTTCCATCAGTGGAACGTCGAGCGCATCCGGCCGAAGACCCTCGAGCCGTTCGACCTCGAGGCGGCCAACGTCTCGGGAGAGCTCTGGTTCGCCGAAGGATTCACCAGCTACTACACGCCGCTCGCGATTCGCCGCGCCGGGCTGATCGATGACGACGAGTACGCCAGCCGGATCTCGGGAACGGTCAACACCGTCCTGACGTCGCCCGGGCGCCTGTACTACTCGCCCGTGGAGATGAGCCGTCAGGCCCCCTTCGTCGATGCGGCCCGCTCGGTCGATCCGACGAATCGGAGCAACACCTTCATCTCGTATTACACCTGGGGCGCGGCGATCGGGCTCGCCTTGGACCTCGAGCTTCGGACGCGCTTCGAAGGCCTCGACCTGGATGGATGGTTCCGGAAGCTGTGGACGGAATTCGGTAAGCCGGAGATCCCGTACACGCTGGAGATGCTCGAGCGATCGCTCGGCGAGTACACGCGGGACAAGGAGTTCGCGAGCGGCTTCTTCGCCGATTTCATTCGTGGGCAACAGGTCCCCGAGTACGCGCGGCTCCTCGGCGCTGCCGGGTTCGATGTCATGCAACGGCGACCCGACGAGCGTTGGCTCGGCGCGCGACTCCGGGAAGGGCGCGAGGGCATGACGCTGACGTCCGATCCTTCGGCGGGCAGTCCGCTGTATCGGGCCGGGCTGGGCTCTGGAGACCGAATTCTCCGACTGGGCAATGAGGAGATCGAAGACGAAGAGGCTCTCGAGGAGATGCTCGAGGAGCTCGACTTCGGCGAGAAGATCCACGTCCACTACTTCAAGCGCGGCGAGTACCGCGAAGCCGATCTGGAGATCGTGCCCGACCCGTCGGTGCGCGTCGAAGCGCGGCCGGTCGAAGAGCTCACTCCCGAGCAGGCGTCCCTCCGGGCGCGCTGGCTGGGTACTCAAAGGAAGGGTTGATCTGATGAGGAAAGTGGCTCGCCCGCGCGTTTCATGCTTGGGAGCGCTCTTGGCCTTCACCGTCTCGCCTTTGACCACGAGCTGCGGCGGCTTCGAGGGACCCGAGCCCGAGCAGCTCACCGTGCAGGTCGAGGAGATCCTGCCGCATGACCGGCGGGCCTACACGCAAGGGCTCGTCTACTACGTCGGCAAGCTGTACGAGAGCACGGGCAAGCGGGGGTTCTCGAAGTTGCGCCGCGTCGACCCGAAGTCTGGGCGGGTCGAGAAGGAGCTGGCTCTCGATAGCCGGCTCTTCGGCGAAGGGCTCGAGCGCGTCGACAGCGATCTGTTCCAGCTCACCTGGGAGGCGGGCAAGTGCATCGTGTACGACCTCGGGAGCTTCGACAAGAAGAGGACGCTCGCGTACAAAGGCGAAGGCTGGGGGCTGTGTTGGGACGGCAACGCCCTGGTCATGTCTGACGGGTCCGACGTGCTGACGCGGCGGAGCGCGGAGACGTTCCAGAAGCTGGGAGACGTCTCGGTGACGCTGAGGGGTCGCCCGGTCGAAAAGCTCAATGAGCTCGAGTACGTCGACGGCTCGATCTACGCCAACATCTGGCAAGAGGATCGCATCGTCCGGATCGACCCGAAGACCGGGCACGTCACCGCCGAGATCGACCTGCGCCCGCTCTACGAGCACCTGACCGATCAGGACCAACGGGCGATCAACCCTCCCGAAGTCCTCAACGGCATCGCCTGGGACACCGACCGCAAGGCCTTCTACCTCACCGGCAAGTGGTGGCCCAAGACGTTCGTCGTCACCTTCGTTCCGAAGAAGGAAGGCTGACCGACCCGAGGATCCAGAGCGAGTCGCTTTGCACCTTCGAGGTCGTCCCCAACCAAAGGCGCAGGCCGGTGCGTTTGGTCACCGGCCTCACTGCCCGTATCGGCGAATCTATATAAGTCGCCTCGAGACGGGACCCTCGCGCGGTTGGGGGGCTGGTTGAGTGCCCCGCCTCGATGGCGTTACTGACCGAAGCGGGAGTGTGGACTCGGACCGAACGCGGCAATCGCGACTTTTTCCGGAGCCCGTTCTCCGGGCCCGAGAGTCGGCGGTTTCGAGTCGATCGATGCTGGCACGAAACCACTGGGAGCTTGGTCGTCCCGTGCGCATCGGGCCGCGCCGCGGCCGATCTACCGAACATTGGGCACTCCAGCATCGTGCCAGTTTCACCCCCTGTATTCTCCGGCGTCGCGCCCTGGGCGTGGCTGGCACGATCGTGCCGGGTGGGATCGGACCAAGACCTAACATCGGAGCGTCTCGCACGTTCTCCTCTTCGAAAGCAGGCCTGCCAGCCCACTGCTTCGAGGATCCCCATGTCATTTCCCCGCACGAGTGCGCTCGCACTCCTGTTGGCCCTGCTGGGTCCAGCGGACCTGCTCCCTGCCCAGCCCGCCAACTCGGTCTCGCCCCTTGCCGAAGGCCAGAAGCTGCTGAAGGAAGGTCACCTCAAGGAGGCCGCCGACGCGTTCCGCAAGGTCACGCTCTCCCAGCCGAAGAACGGCCAGGCCTGGATGCTGCTGGGTTACGCCCTCCACGCCCAGGGCAAGTTCGAAGAGGCCCTGCCCTGTCATCGAAAGGCCGCGACGCTGCCCGGTCCCGTCGCAGGCACCGCCGGCTACAACGCAGCCTGTGCCTTGGCCCGTCTGGATCGAAAGGACCTTGCCTTCCAGGCGCTGAGCGCCGCGATCCGAACGGGTAACGTCGACGTCCGCAGCATCGCCAAGGACGAGGACCTGGCCAGCCTGCACTCCGACGTGCGCTTCAAGACGGTCTCGCCGTCGAAAGAGGACTTCGAGCAGCCGTTCGTCGAGAAGGCCCGAATCCTGCAAGTCTGGAACGGCGAGGCGCCGGGAGGTCAGTTCGGCTGGATTGCGCGCAATATCGGAGATGTCGACGGTGACGGTGTCTCCGACGTCACGACTTCGGCGCCGTCTCTTGCGACGACGGCCGGCGCATCGGCAGGAGCCGTGTACGTCTACTCGAGCCGCAGCGGGAAGCTGATCTGGAGAGCTGTCGGTCAACCTGGGGACCAGCTCGGTCTGGGCATCGAGGCGGCCGGTGACGTGAATGCCGACGGTGTCCCCGACGTCATCGCCGGCTCACCGGGCGCCGCCAAGGCCGAGGTGTTCTCGGGCAAGGACGGCACGGTGATTCAGACCTTTCGCGGCAAGCCGGGTGCCTTGTTCGGGCGCCGGGTCTCGGACGTGGGTGACGTCGACGGCGACGGTCACGCCGATGTCCTGATCGGCTCCCCACAGGCCGCGACCTCGGCAGGCGCAGCCGCTGGGCGAGTGGGCTTGTACTCCGGAAAGACAGGTGAGGCGCTCGTCGAGCTCGAGGGCGTGCGGGCGGGGGATCAGTTCGGCAGCTCCTGCGCGGGCATCGTTCACGAGGGCCAAGCCTGGCTGGTGCTGGGAGCGCCGGGAGCCGGGACGAGTCCCGGCGGTCGAACGTACGTGTACGACGGGAAGGGCAAGCAGCGCTTCGTGATCGAAGCCGATGCCACCGGCTCGCAGCTCGGAGGGATGTTCGTCTCGGTCTTGGGAGACGTCGACGAGGACGGCGTCCCCGACGTCTACGCATCCGATTGGGCCAACAATGCCAACGGTCCGACTAGCGGACGAATCTACGTCCACTCGGGCAAGGACGGGCGGAGGCTGCTGACGCTGACGGGGGAGACCGCGGGCGAGGGCTTCGGCATCGGACCGGCCGATGCCGGCGATGTCGATGGCGACGGACTGGCCGATCTGGTCGTCGGTGCTTGGCAGCACTCCACAGCAGCGCCGTCGGGAGGCAAGGTCACGGTGTTCTCGGGCAAGGACGGCACCGTGCTCGAGACCTTCACCTGCCGTGTCCCTGGCGAGACCTTCGGTTTCGACGCCACGGGCATCGGTGACGTCGATGGCGACGGAGCGATCGACTACCTCCTGACGTCGGCCTGGAGCTCGATCTCCGGCGTCCAGACCGGCCGAATGTTCATCCTCGCCGGGGGAGGGGGGAGGTGAGTGGGGTGCTTGGGTGACTGGGTGATCAGATATGCAAATGAGCATATGATGATCGGCATTCGGAGCGCCGGCTTCAGCCGGTCTCGGTGTCCTCTCTCCAAGCAGCGCGGAGAGGACTCCGACCTCCCATCCGAGACTCTGTGGCACGACGCGGCGGGTGCCATCGTGCCGTCGGCATCCGGAGCGCCGGCTTGAGCCGGTCTCGGTGTCCTCTTTCCAAGCCCGTCGGAGGCCTGCCGAAGGCCTCCGACATCGTGTAGCGCAGGCCGAAGGCCTGGGTGCTGCCGGAGCCCCTGCTTTTTCCTACGCGCCCATCGACTCGTACTCATCGAGGGTCTTCTCGATGAGGTCTTGGAGGAAGATCGCGGCGAGGGCGGCACTGACTCGGGAGAGGTTGCCTTGGTGACCGGAGAGGCCGGTCGTGGACCAGCCGCGGTAGACGTGAGTCAATCGCTGCTTCAAGGCGCGAAGGCCGTTGCTGACCGAGGTGGTCCACTGGCCGCGGCTGAACTCGGCGATCCAATCGGCGGCCTTCGAGAGGCCGTCCTTGACGCGACCACTCGGGGCGTCGGCGAGGGCGAGGGCCGAGAGGATTGCGCGGCGACCGTTCTCGGACAGGCCGAGGGACTGCATCGCGGCGTCGATCTCGGGGTGGGTCTCGGCGAGCTGGTCGATGGCCTCGAGATCCGCGCCGACGTGCTCCTCGACGAAGCGCGTCGTCAGATGCTCGAACAACAGCCTTTCGACCTCCTCGTCCTTGTATCCCGGATAGAAGGGCACCTTCAGGCGCCGGGCCGTGCGCGTCACGATGTCCCACCAGTTGTTGTTGCGGTAGAACGGCGTGAGCTGCTCGGGGATGTGGTGGGTGCGGGCCTGGAGGCCGCTGAGGTTGCGGTTCAAGATGCGCCAGGCCTGGGCTTCGGGATCATCTTCCCGTAAGCGGATCCGGAGCGTATCGGCGATCACCGCTCGGGACTCGGCCGGCATGGCGGTCAGGATCTCGAACGGTCGAACCACGCCCTGTCGCTCCGCCAGGCGGCGATAGCAGGACTTTTGGGACAACATCGGTCGGGTACCCCCTGATTTATTGCGTCTACTGGCCGGGCAGGTCCAGCCGCTCGATTATAGCGATCCACTCGAAAGTGGGCATTCTCTTCCCGGCACAGATGTCCCACTCTGCGATACAAAGTGGGACATCTGTGCCGGGAACGGATTGGTCACTCGCCGCTGGTGCGGCCGAAGCAGTACAGGGTGCCGGTCGTTCGAATGTAGAGCCTGCCGTCGGCGATCGCGGGCGTGGCGTAGCAGCCCTCGCCCAGCTCGTTGACGGCGAGCGCCTCGAAGCCCTGGCCTTCCGACAGGACGCTCACGAGGCCGCTCTCGCTCGCGATGTAGATCTTGCCGTCGGCTGCGACAGGGCTGGCGTAGTAGTTGTCCTGCGCCTTCAGCCGCCCGCGCACCTTCGCCTCGCCGCTCTCGGGATCGAGGGTCGTCGCCAGGCCGCCGCTGTCGTTCACGAGGTAGAGCGTCTCGGCGATGAGGAGCGGCGAAGGAAGCTGGGGGATGCCCCGTCGGTAGGCCCAGAGAGTGTTCTTCTCGGTGCAGTCGCCCTGGCCGCCGACGCGGATCGCCAGAAGCCCGTTCTGCGAGGCGAGCGCGGCCCGGAGGTAGCTCCAGTCACCTTCGTCCAGCTTCTTGTCGCCGGCGAGGTCGACGAAGTCGAACCAGCCACTGAGAGGACCCTCGGGCATCTCGTCCGGGAGGATCTGGCCGTCGCCGTTCGTGTCCTGCTCCTCGAAGTCCTTCACCGTGATCTGCCGTCCCGGCTGGTTGAACGGCGAGCCGAAGCCATTGATGTAGAGGATGCCGTCCTTCATCACGGGCACCGACTTCATCTCGAAGCACAGGCCACCGACCCACCAGACGCGTGCACCGGTCTCGGCATCGTAGGCATCGAGGAAGAAGGAGCCCGGCAGGAGGATCTGCTGCTTCCCGTCCTCGGTCCGCGTCAAGATCGGCGTGCAGTGACCGCTCCTCGCCCAAGGCCGATCCTGCTTCCAGAGCACCTTGCCCGTCTGCTTGTCGAGGGCGATCAGGAAGCTGCCCGTCTGCTGGTCGCACGGCAAGACGACGCGGGAGCCGACCACGATCGGCGAAGCTCCCATGCCGTAGAGGTTGTTGAAGGGGCCGAGCGGGTGGCGCCAGAGCTCCTTGCCCTCGAGGTCGTAAGCGACCAGGCCCGAGTCGGGGAAGAAGACGACCACGACGTCGCCATCGACGGCCGGGCTGGGGGAGGCGGCGTTGTTGCGCTCGTCGACCTTCGTGACGCGCTCGCGCTTCGCCTCGCGGCGCCAGAGCTCTTCGCCGGTCTCGCGATTCAAGCAGATCGTGAGCAGCGCCTCGTCCTCGACGCCCGTCAGGAACAGCCTCTCCCCCCACAGCACCGGTGAGGAGTGCCCGAGCGGCATCTCGACCTTCCAGACGACGTTCTCGTCCGGGCCGAACACGGTCGGCAGCGGGCCGGACTCGGCGATTCCCGAGCCGTTCGGGCCCCGAAACCGGGACCAGTGATCGGTGTCCTTGTCGGTGGCGGCGAGGGTGCCCGAGAGCAGCAGCAGGGCTGCGAGGGCGATGGCGAGGTTCCGAGGCATCTTGGGATCTCCTGTCGTGAGGGCGGCTCCGGCAGTGCTCAGACTCCTCGATCGAGCGGGGAAGGGCAAGCCCGCGGTGTCCCGGGCCTGCGAGCGACCTTCGGTTCACGATTCTCTTCGCTTCGGAAGATGTTCCAATGAACGCCCGATGAATCGACGTGGAGTTTCCAGGAGCGATGAGAGCGTTGAGGGAGACCGGTACCGAGTCGGCCGAGCACGCCGGGGTGCACTGCCCGCCGCCCTTTATCTTCCTGGCGGCGGTGCTGGTGGCGGGCCTGCTCGAGAATCGCGTGTGGCGCTGGCAGATTCATGGCGGCGGTTGGCCGTGGATCGTGTCCGGACGCGCTCTCCTGGTCGGTGCCTTGCTGATCATGCTCTGGGCGCTCACCGAGTTCCATCGCGCCAAGACCACCGTCCACCCGGCCCGGCCGAGCCGCGCCCTCATCGAGCGCGGGCCCTTCCGCTACAGCCGCAATCCACTCTACTTCTCCCTGTCCTTGGTGCTCCTCGCGATCGGCGTCTCGATGGGGTCGGGCTGGCTGCTCGTGCTGGTGCCTCCGACGATCCTGATCGTTCGGCATCAGGTCATTGCCCGCGAGGAGCGCTACCTCGAGAAGCGATTCGGTGAGGAGTACCGCAGCTACTGCACGCGCGTGAACCGTTGGATCGGGAGGCGGAGAAATGCGGGGGAATGAGCCGCCAACCAGAGCCCGCGCGACCGAAACGGGGAGACGTCCTCGAGCTGGAAGGTGCTTCCTCGACGTAGCCGGCGATCGAGCCAAGAGGCGCCGGGCCAGGGACCAGTCGGACTTCGCTCTCTCGCCGCAAGGGTGCGCCCCGGCTCAAGCTCGCTCGGGAGAGCCCTCACTGGGAGCGCGGGCATCCTGCCCGCATCGGGCTGCTTTGCGGCCGATCAGGGTAACGGATTCGGAGACAGCCCATTTCCCTGGGCTGACGAGTGGCTGCACGTTTCAGTGCGAACCAACCAGAGACCGCGCGACCGAGACGGGAAGCGGCTGTTGAGCTGAGTGCCGCTTC
>JAVJTD010000486.1:0-4092 GCA_040219065.1 Planctomycetota bacterium | reverse complement strand
CATCGCCCACTCCGGGCCCTCCGTGCCACGGCGCCGATTCTTCCCGGCCCGACGCTTCTGGGAGGGGGATTCACCACGGAGTCGGAGAGGATTCACCACGGAGACACGGAGAGCACGGAGATTGGGCGATCGGGCTCGAGGGGGGGCGACTTCTCTTCGGCATCCAGCAACGGACTCGAGCCGGATCGCCCACTCCGGGCCCTCCGTGCCACGGCGCCGATTCTTCCCGGCCCGACGCCTCTGGGAGGGGGATTCACCACGGAGTCGGAGAGGATTCACCACGGAGTCGGAGAGGATTCACCACGGAGTCGGGAAGGATTCACCACGGAGTCGGGAAGGATTCACCACGGAGACACTGAGAGCACGGAGATCGCACCGCTTCAGGAGCTTTCGGTCGGCGTTTGCTTTCGGAAGGGAAAGATCGGCTCCTTCCAGACGCGGCGGAGCAGGAATCCGAACCAGAGAGCATCGATCACCAGCGTGACGAACAAGAACCCGAGGATCCCGACCGTTCCCCACGTCCCACCGAGGTGAAAGAGGAACATCGGCGAGATTCCGAGGAAGGTGAGGATCCAAACGAGGAGCAGTGCCTGGCGCAGCATCCGATTCGCCTCGGCGGACGGGGTCGGTGACTTCTCGAACAGCGCTTCGGCAGCGGCGAGATCGTCAGCTTCGATCAGGACCGCGAAGCGCTGCGGAGGCTCGAGCCCCAGCTCGGCGGCTTGCTCGCGGTCGACGACCAGGGGCTTGAGGCCTCCATCCTCGAGGATCTTGGCGCGGGCGTCGGCGTCGGTGCGCGTGGAGTACGACTTCAGGACTTCATACTGGCTCATCGTCAGCCTCCGTGTGCCCGGGCTTCTTCCGGTTCCATCCCCACCAGGATTGGCCCGAATCGCAGGCCGTCCAAAATAGCAAGTCAGGAGCGATCCAGAGGACCATCATGACCAGGGAGCCGATACCACCCAAGAGCCCCTGGGTCGCGATCAGGTAAGTGGAGAGAGCCAGGAGGACCAACGAGCCGACGACCAGGACCCAGGGCCGACGTCTCCGCCGCTTCTTAGGCCCATCGCCGGGAACCGCCTTCGCCAGGAGGTTCTGCGCCTGATTCCAGCGCACGTCATCGACCATGAGGTGAAAGCCGCGATCGAGATCCAGCTCCTGTCGCTCGACCTCCTGCTGGTCGATGACCGTGGCATCGATGCCGCCCTCCCTCAGGATTCGCGCGGCGGCTTCGGCTTCTTGCCGAGTCCGATACGTCTTCAGATGCTCTTGGCCGGGCATGGCTCTTCCCTCGATGGACCCACTCTGCCTCGATCTTTGCCAAACTAACCTCGATCCTTTCGATCCGTCAGGTCTTTTTTTCGGCTTGCTCTCTTCGCCCCTGGAGCCCCCCATGCTCGTCCGCCTCGTCTGGATGCTCGCCCTCGCGCTGCCCGCCGCGGCCCAAGACGCACCGGAGCCGATCGTATTCGCGGCACTCGGCGACGTCCCCTACAGCAATCCCGAGTACCCCCTCCTCGAGAAGCAGCTCGCCTCCCTCGCCGGGCAAGTCGACTTCGCCGTCCACGTCGGCGACATCAAGCCGGGCACGATGCCCTGCCTCGAGACGATCTACGTCGCGGTCGCGAAGATCCTGGAAGAGAGCCCGGTGCCGTGCTTCGTGCTGCCCGGGGACAACGAGTGGAACGACTGCCTGAAGCCCGCGGAGGCCAAAGAGCTCTGGGTGAAGCACCTCGCCAGGCTGGACGCGCGCTGGACGGCGGATTGGGGCGTGACGCGCGACGAGCAGGTCCCGGGGACGTTCTGCTTCGAGCGGCAAGGCGTGCTGTTTCTCGGGTTGAACCTGTTGGGCGGGCGAGTGGATGACGCCGAGGAGTGGAAGCAAAGGCACGCGCGGATGGCGAAATGGGTCGAGGCGAGCTGGAAGGCTCATCCCGAGACTCGCGCAATGGTCGTCTTCGGGCATGCACAACCATCCGCCAAGCACCAGGACTTCTTCGATGCGTTCACTGGGAGCGTGATCCGTTACGGAAAGCCGGTCTTGTATCTGCACGGCGACGGTCACCTCTGGACGTGGGCGCCCGACTTCGGTCCCGCGAATCTCCTGCGCGTGCAGGTGGACCAAGGCGCCATCGCACCGCCGGTGCGAGTCACCGTCACCCACGATCCGGATCGCCCGTTCCGCATCGATCGCCGCCTCGACATCGGACCACCGATCGCGACGAAGCCCATCCCCTTCACCCACGCCCACAACGACTACGAGCATCCTCGCCCTCTCCTGGACGCACTCGATCAAGGCTTCACGAGCGTCGAAGCGGACGTGTTCCTGCGAAACGACGCGCTAATGATCGGCCACACCTGGCTGGACCTACGACGCGGGCGCACCCTGGAGGCCCTGTACCTGGAGCCGCTCTGGCAGCGCTTCCAAGATGAAGGCACCATCATCCGCTCAGAGCGCCCATTCCAGCTCCTCATCGACTTCAAGACCGACGCCTCACCGACCTGGGCGGCACTGCAGAAGAAGCTGGAGCCCTATCGCCCGATGCTCACGCGCATCGAGAACGGCGAGCTCGTAACGGGAGCCGTGACGATCGCGATCAGCGGCAATCGACCGGTGAAGGAGATCCTGGAAGCGAAGGATACCTCCGCCCTCCTCGACGGCCGCCTCGGCGACTGGCGGCGCAAAGGCTTCGACCCGCAGCGCTTCGCCCTCGTCAGCACGAGCTGGTCCGAGCACTTCCCGAACGGAAGCTGGGACGAGGCGAAGCAGCAGAAGCTCGAGGCGCTGGCCCAAGAGTGTCACCAGCACAACATGACGCTCCGCTTCTGGGGAACGCCCGACGACCCGGCAGTCTGGAAGCGACTCCGAGCCGCCCGTGTCGACTGGCTCCAAGCAGACGACCTGGTGAAGCTGCGGCAGTTCCGGAGATGATCTTCGCGCCCCTGCGCGTGCCGCGGCGGAAGCCCGATCTGGCGGCGATTCCCCGTAGGTCGGTTTACGGTCGTCAATCATGGCCCACCTCACTACCTTCGCACCTCCGGCGAGTTCGGGTGCCCGCTTTATCGTCCGCCAGACGCCTTTGATCTCTGAGCTGCGGCGCGCAGCGCCATGGCCAAACTCCATGGCGCACAGCGCCTCAGGTTGGCCGGCCATCCTTCGCATCCCGTAGCAGCTCGCAGTATTCCCCTGCGGAGCGCAACGTGAGAAAGAACTCGACTGGCACATCCGGTCGCACGCCAGAGACTCCGATAACCAGGCGATACTCGCACTCGTCAACAAAGTCGGGCGGCTTCTGCGCATAACTCAGACGTACAGTGTCGTCCGGCTTGGCCCCAACGAGTCCTTTCTTGTACTCGACGGGAAGCAGGTGCACGAAGAAGACCTCACGATCTGGGATCGGACACTCCTGAAGCGACTCCACCACGTCGTCAACAAGACGCTCCGGGTCGCGAATCCGGACGACATAGCGCCCCATCTTTCGGCGCAGGAAGGAGAGATCCACGCCCGGCCCCGACATGCAGAGCGCGTATACAGGATGGATATATGTGCTGCCGAAGTTCAGGTAGCCAGGCGCAAAGGTCGAACCGAGAGTCTTTCCAGTCGCGCTGTCGATGTGAAGAGTCTCGACTGAGTTCGAAGGCACCCGCAACTGGCCACTTCCCTCCGATCCATCACGACGTGCAGGGTCCTCGATGTCCTTGTAGTAATGCACATCGACGAATCGGACCCGCCCTCGAAAGGCGAGATCTTCGGCGTGCTCGAGCTTCTGAAATGCACGGAGCAAATACGGGGCTGACGATCGATCAACTGAGAACATACGGCTCGAGCAGGTCCGGCCAACGTTCGGGTTCAGCAGCGGGCCGCGCAGCGGACCGTCCGCTGCAACCGGTTGATAGGCGGTATCGCGTCGTCATTCAGCGCCTCGCAACTTGTTCTTCTTCCTCCGGAACCTAGCCCGGATATCTCACCAGTTCCGGCCGAGGGTGGC
Organism: Planctomycetota bacterium; assembly: GCA_040219065.1. Classification (GTDB taxonomy): domain Bacteria; phylum Planctomycetota; class OFTM77; order OFTM77; family OFTM77; genus OFTM77. The sequence goes on along the minus strand of JAVJTD010000486.1, from coordinate 103 downwards.
CTGACGGACTCCGGGGCTCGAGGTTGGCGCTTGCCGAAGTCGTCTAGCGGGCTTGATGCGCCGATGAGGGGGCAAGGTAGCGAGAAGTGTGAAGTGAAGTTCA
>JAVJTD010000485.1:0-22386 GCA_040219065.1 Planctomycetota bacterium | reverse complement strand
TAGGCGCTCGTCACCAATCCGACCCTCGCCGAGCCGGTCTCGGGAGAGGTCGTCAGCATCGGCTTCCTCGTCTTCAAGAACGACATCCTGGACATCGATCCCCTCGCCGATGTCGACTCGCGCGTGATCGAGGTCCGCATCCGGCTCGAGCCGAGCGAGACCATTTCTCGCCTCACCAACCTCGAGGTCGACGTCGAGATCCCGCTCCACGGCTCGGTAGGGAAGTGAGCCATGAGCACGGCACCCGTCGTCGTCGAGAAGCTGAATCACACCTACGGCCGAGGCGGCTCGAAGCGGCAGATCCTCTTCGATGTGTCTCTCGAGATCCAAGCCGGCGAGATCGTGATCCTGACCGGGCCTTCGGGCTCGGGTAAGAGCACGCTCCTGACCCTGATCGGCGCGCTGCGCTCGGCCCAGGACGGACGGCTCGAGGTGCTCGGGCAGTCCTTGCACGGAGCGGGCGAGCGCGTCTTGACCTCGGTGCGACGGCGCATCGGATTCATCTTCCAGCTCCACAACTTGCTCGACTCCCTCACGATCGAGCGGAACGTGCAGATGGGCCTCGAGCTCTGGCCCGAGCACGACACCAAAGCCCGCAAGCGTCTCGCCATCGAGGCCCTCGAGTCCGTCGGGCTGCGCAAGCAGATCGGGAAGTACCCCGAGCAGCTCTCCGGAGGTCAAAAACAAAGGGCCGCCATCGCGCGCGCGCTCGTGACCACGCCCGAGATGATCCTGGCCGACGAGCCGACGGCCTCGCTCGACAAACGCTCGGGACGCGATGTCGCCGATCTGCTGCAGCGCCTCGCCAAGGACCAAGGCGCCTCGGTCGTCTTGGTGACGCACGACAATCGAATCCTGGACGTCGCCGATCGGATCATTCATCTCGAGGACGGGCGCCTGGTGCCATTGGGGGAAGCGGTCGCGGCCGAGACCCGGCAGCGCATGACCCTCTTCTCGAAGACGAAGCGGCACGAAGATCTCGATCGCCACATCGACGAGCTGGACGACGACGAGTTCTCGGCACTGCTGCAGTCGGTGACCGCCGAGGCCGAGCAGTTCTTGAGCGCTTTGGAGGTGGCGAGCAGCGATGCCTTCGAGGCCTTGCTCGACCAGGCGCTCTTTGCCTTCGCACGGCGGATCGAGAAGATCCTCGACGCCGAGCGCGTCAGCCTCTTCCTGCTGGACGAGTCGAAGGACGCGCTCTGGGCGAAGGTGGCTCGCGGTGAATCGAACGCCTCGCTCGAGATCCGCATCCCGGCCGAGACCGGGATCGTGGGGCACGTGGCTCGAACGGGCGAGACGGCCAACGTGCCGGATGCCTACGCCGACCCGCGGTTCAATCGCTCGGTGGACGACGAGACGGGGTTCCGCACGCGCTGCATCTTGGCCATCCCGCTGCGAGATGCGGCTGGCCAGGTGTTGGGCGTGGCTCAGGCACTGAATCGGCGAAGCGCCGACGGCTTCGATGCCGAGAGCGAGCGGCGCTTCGGCGAGGTGGCTCCGATGCTCGGGGCCTTGCTGCAATCTTGGGTGGCCATGCGCGCCACGACCGCCAGTGGAGGCGTCAGGTCATGAAGATCCCCATCGCTTGGCTCCAGCTCCAGAAGGATCGTTGGCGGCTGGTGATCGCGGTCGGCGGCGTAGCCTTCGCCGTCATCCTCGTCTTCATGCAGCTCGGCTTTCGCGACGCGCTGTTCACGAGCGCCGTGCGGATGCACACGCGCTTCAAGTACGACCTCGCCATGATCAGCCCTCGCACGCCAACGCTGATCTACACCGCCGGGATCAGCCGTCAGCGCGTCGCTCAGGCGCGCGGCTTCGAAGGCGTGCTCTCGGCCGAGTCCGTGAACCTGGGCTACGCACGCTGGAAGAACCCGACGAAGCCCGAGATCCGGCGCGGGATCTACATGATCGGCTTCGATCCCTCGACCGATGTGATCGACATCCCGGGATTCGATCGTTACCGAGGGGAGCTCCAGAAGGCCGACGTCTGTCTGTACGATCGGAGCTCTCGCAAGGAGTTCGGTCCGATCGCCGACCTGGTCCAGGAGAACGGCTCCTACGATGTCGAATTGGCCGACCGGAAGCTACACGTTGCGGGCCTCTTCGAGCTCGGCACCTCGTTCGGCATCGACGCCAACATCCTCGTCAGTGACCTGAACTACTACCGCTACAACCCCGAGGTCCCGCGACGCAGTGTGCAGCTCGGCTTGATCCGGATCGAGCCGGACACCGACGTGCTCGAAGTGCGGGAGCGCCTCACGGCGAGCTTGCCGAGCGACGTTCTGCTCTTGACGCGCGATGAGTTCATGCAGCGCGAGGTCGACTACTGGGACAGCGCGACCCCGATCGGATTCGTGTTCGGGCTGGGCTCCTTGGTCGGGCTCATCGTCGGAGCGATCATCGTCTACCAGATCCTCTTCGCCGACGTGACCGACCACATGAAGGAGTACGCCACGCTCAAGGCGATGGGGTACTCCAACTCGAAGCTCTCGGGGATCGTGCTGCGTCAAGCGATGCTGCTGGCGACCTTCGGGTTCGTGCCAGCCGTCGGCATTGCGATGCTGCTCTACCGAACTGCGGGTGCGGCGACCAAGCTCCCGATGGAGATGACGCTCCCGCGCGCCGCTGCGGTCTACGGGCTGACGCTCCTGATCTGCGTCCTCTCCGCCACGATCGCCCAGCGCAAGGTCCGCAAGGCCGATCCCGCCGAGCTCTTCTGAGACGAGACCGGAGTTGCCTCGGAAAATGTGGCCCGGCGTCCTCGTCGCTCGCTTCTCGCCCCCGTCGTCCTGCAACTGGTGCAACCGAGACGGAAGGGTTCGACCTCAGCCAGCCGACCGATGACCAGATTCGGGAGCTCCAGCGAAAGGGGCATCACTACTTGTGAGTCGCCCCTGGTGGGTCAGCGACCGCCGTGGTCCTTCTCGAGGTGACGCTTCAGCAGGTCGCCACCGAAGTCGTTCTTCGTGTCTCGCCAGAGTGCATGGACGTGATCGGGATCTCTCTCGGGGGCGGCGTACTCGATGGCGAAGTGGGGACCGACGATCCGCCAGTAGTGAGGTTCATCGCGTCCTGGCTCGCCGCGCCAGAGTAGGCGCGTCTTCGTGATCCCCGAGCGAATGCGCCCCTTCTCGGCCTGGGCCAGATCGGGCCGGAGCCAGTCCGCCCACTCGAACAGTGCCTTCTCGAGCGTAGCGCGCTGCTTCTCGGTCATCTCGCTCGCCACCAATCCACCCGGATTGTCGAAGCCCTGGTCGAGCCCCGGCAAGAGCAAGACGTTTCCGGGGAGCTCGCCCTGGTCGGTCGCGAGCTCTTGCTGCTTCGCATCGAGCGACAGGTAGAGCGCCCGGACGTTGTCGTCCTGGCTACCGAGCAAGCGGAAGCCGTCGTGCTCGCCGCCGCGAACGAGCGCCGGCTGGGAACCGACGAACAGCGGACCGTGCGCCGTCCATTCGCCGCGAACGGACGTGAAGGTGAACGATAGGTGGTGACCTTCGATGCGCCAGCCCCAAGGGGCGCTCGAGGCGGGAGCGCCGCAGACGGTCAGGAAGTAGCGGCCCGGACCGTGGAACCGGCTCACCTGGCCGCGCGCCTTTTCCATCGCGACGAGGATGCCCTCGAGACGGCGAACGCCATCGACGGCCTTGAGGCCTTCTGCGGACAGAGCGCCCTTCAAGAGATCCCGGACCTCGCTCTGTTGCTCTTCACTCAGGGTGTCGAAGCGTACGCCCGCATCGCCCATCGGTGCCGCCTGCCAGTTGCGCCTCTCGGTGTCGTCGAAGGCGAACGTGCACTTCTCCCTCTGCTCCTCGTCGAGCGATTCGAGAAAGGCGATCGCGGCCTTCGCCATCGGGTCTTCACCGGGAGCGGAGATTCCCGCCGCCGCGGCCAGCGCGCCGAGAGCGATGATCGAGAGGCAGAAGCGGGTCGACATGGCGGATCCTCCTGGACAGGGTCTTCTCGCAAGGCAACCAGCCTAACCGCCGGCGAGGATCTCGGCTCGTCGAATCCTCGGCCCGAGGTGATGATGGGTTGATCGCGCGGCGGAGGTCCCCAGAATGGACGCGCGGCGATGAGGCAGTAAGCCTGATGGTGAGACGACTGTGGAGGGCGAGATGACATTTCGGATGCTGATGCTGCTCTTGGGGCTCGCCAGCGGGCAAGACCTCGAGACCGCTCGAGCCGAGCCGCTCGACGTGATCGTCTCCGAGCAGGGAAGCGGCCGGGCGACGGGCTATGCCGAGACCAACAAGATCATCACTTGGCGCGGCAAGACCCACGTCGCCTGGCTGGACTCGGAGGAGGGCGCTTTCCCTGTCCGCATTCGCACCCTTGACCACCAGACGCAGCGTTGGTCCGAGGTGAGGACGATCGGCGGAGCGGCCGACAATCACGGCGGCCCGGCGTTGACGATCGACGGCGAAGGCTATCTGCACGTCGTCTTCTACCCGCACCATCACCCGATGCGCTACCGCCGCTCATTGAATCCGAACGACGCCTCGGCCTGGACGGAGGTGACGGAGGTGGGCGAGCGTGCGACGTATCCGACGCTCGTCTGCGGGCCCGACGGAACCCTGATCCTGACCTGCCGCGAGAGCCGAAGCGAGGAGCCGTGGGTGGTGCGTCTCTACCGAAAGCCACCCGGTGAGCCGTGGTCGAAGGGGCAGACGATCCTACGATCCGAGCACAAGGGCTACTCCCATTTCCAAGAGGCCCTCGCCTGGGGACCCGATCACGAGACGCTGCACTTGAGCTGCCGCATCTACAGCGGAAAGCCCGTTCGAGGTCACACGGTCGGCTACCTCGTGAGCCGCGACTTCGGGCGCACCTGGACGCGCCGGGACGGCGAAGCGGTGACGTTGCCGGCGACGGCGAAGACGGTGGACGTGATCGCGAGTGAGCCAGAGGGCGCCAGCATCGGTCTGCGATGCGGCACCTTGGCGGTGGATGGCTCGGGACGTCCTTGGGTGATCTACAGCAGCTACGACAGTCGCCCGCCGCGTGCCTTCTTGTCGACGCCGGGTGAGAGTGGGTGGCGACGGGAAGAGCTGACGCTCCCGCCCGAGTACGAAGGCTGGGGGCTCAACCTGCCCGGCGGCCTCGCCTTCGACGATCAGGGCCGCCTGCAAGCGGTGCTGACGATGATGCGGCCAGCGCCGGAAAGCGAAGAGACGCTCTGGGGACATCCGACGAGCGAGATCGTCTTGCTCGAATGGAAGACCGAGGGCGCGTCCCCATCGGTGCGAGCTCTGACCGAGATGCGCCTCGACCGCCCTCGCTGGCTGCCCAACCTCGAGCGGCCGACCGGATTCAACGAGATTGGCACGCCATCGCTGCTCTACACCGACGGGGAGCGCGGCGAGAAGCTCACGGACATGCTCTCGAACGGCGTGCATTGGGTTCGCCTGGTGCGATGAGCGAGTGGGACGACTTCTCCCGGTCTCCGCGTGAGATCTTTCGCGAGAGCCTCGAGCGCTGTGCCGAGGCCGAGGACTTCCTGCCCTCATTTTATCGTCGTTTCCTCTCTTCATCGGAGGAGGTGCGCTGGAAGTTTCGCCACACGGACTTCACGGTGCAGAACGACATGCTGCTGCGTTCGCTCCGCATGGCTGCCGGAGCTGCCGAGGGCGACCGCGAAGCGCTGCAGGAGATGCGCGAGCGGGCCGAGTCCCACAACCGCCATCACCTCGACATCCAACCCGACCTCTACAAGCTCTGGCTCTACTCGGTGATCATCACCGCGCGCCGCTTCGATCCGAAGTGGGACCCCGAGATCGAGATGGCCTGGTACAGCGTCTTGGGCCACATCATCGACCACATGATCCGGCATTACTGATCTGAAACCACTGGGAACGCGGGCGTCCCGCCCGCTTGGATCGCGGAACAAGCTCGCTGCTCCAGTAGGTTCACGATGTCCCGCGGCCCAAGCTCGCTCGTGAAAGCTCTCGCCAAGAGGCTCGGTCGCTGGCTCACTGGCTCGCTCGACTTGGGCACCCAGTGCTCCGAGCACGACTCTCCAGCACCCAAGCACCCAAGCACCCAATAACCATGCCCAGCCGCGCGGTCAGCGTGCCCGTTCCTGCTCGAGGAACTGCAGCAGCGCCTTGGCCTCGTCGCTGTACAGGATGATGCGTGAGGTATCGAGCTCGAGCTCGTTGAGGAACTGAAGGCGCAGAACGTCGGTCTGCCAGAGCTCGGGGATCAGGCCGCCGAAGAAGAAGCCGAGCTCTCGCATCGCGTCGACGGCGGCCATCTGGGCGGGATCGCCGAGATCGAGGTCGAGGTGAATCACGTCGAAGCGCTCTTGGCAGAGGGCCTCGAACGCGCGCGTGACCTCGCTGACGATGTCGCGTCCGGCTCGCTCGACCTCGATGCGGGCGAGGCCCCTTCGGCTCTTGATCTCGACGTGGAGCGAGGTCCGATCAGCAGGCCCGTCGGTGCTCGACTCGGCGAGCGAGCGGTCGAGGCCGAGCCTGTCGTAGATTCCCGTGAGCAGGTCGCGATAACACGCCGGCAGGTGGACTGTCCTTCGTGGCACATTGCCGATCACGTGGAAGTAGAGGACGACGGTGCCGCGCTGCCTCGGCTCCTGGTCGAAGCCGCAGAACGTCGTGAACGCGGGGATCTCGGCCAAGAGCAGGCCCGTCTCGACGGCACCCGTCTTCACGTTCGCCTTTTGCGTGATCTCGTGCACCGCCACGGCGTCGGCGAACGTCGCGACCAGGCCCAGGCTCTCGATCGTGCTGTTGACCGCCTCTTTCAGGGTGTGCAGGAGGTGATGGTTCCGGTAGCGCGGATCGACGAACGCCAGACCGGTCTCGGCCACTCGAGAGTCGTCGTGCTCGCGAAAGAGGCCATAGTGACCGACGACCTCGTCATGCTCGTTGACGCCGACCAGAGACTGCAGAAGATTGCGCTCGATCAGGGAGCGGAGCTGGTCGGGGTAGTAGATGAAGTCGTTCGCGTAGGTATAGCCATAACAACGGTACGCGCAGCGCGCGATCGCCGGCGCGTCCTTCGGCTTGAACGGTCGGACCGAGACGTGCGCATCGACCGGGACGGGGTCGGTGTCGACGGCGGATTGATCGGCGAGGTGCTTTTGCTGACGGGCCGACGGGGAGAAGCCGACTTGGATGTTGTTCCCTTCCAGTCCCCGGCTCTCGAAGCGGAGGCTGTCGACCTCGCCGCGGGCGTGCAGTCGACCGATCAGTGTCTCTCTTCCCAAGGAGAACTCGTCTGCCGGGTAGGGGAGCCCACGGTCCTCGATGCGGATGTCGAGGCCGCCGGGGCGCTCACTCAGGATCAGCGTGAAGTCGGCGTCGCTCGGGGAGTCGAAGTGATGCTCGACGACCTCGCGGCAGAGGCCCAGGACGACCGATTCCACGCGGCTTCGGTCCTCGTCGACGAAGCCGAGGTTGCCGGCGACCGAAGCCGCCGCCGCACCCGCCGCCTTCAGACAGCGCTCGCCATGCAGTCGGATCCGAACCAGCTCGCCCGAGCGCTTCGAGGCGCCGGGCACAGTCTCCGAGACCATCTGGCTGGAAGGGCTCGCGGCGCGGGCCGCTTCGGGACCGGGTCGGAAGCGGGGCATGAGATCATCCGAGTGCGGGAATCGGTGCGGGGACGGTCGGTACTGTCCCCCGCATCCTCCATCGGCCGCGCGACGTCTGAACCTGAACCACCCGCACCATCGGTCCGATGCTTCCGGGGCCGATCGCGCCATTGCCGGGTGCCATCGGCACCTTGGAGGCGGTATGCTCCGGGACGGGTCCTCGTCTTTCCAATGACAGGAGAACGTCATGGTCGGTCTTGCTCCGCGGAGAACCTGGCTGCGTCTCTCGGTGCTCGTCTTCTTCGTCGCGACCACCGCGGCGGGCCTGGCTCGCGCCCAGGAGTCCCGGGCCTCTGAGGCCGAGAAGGTGTCGCGATTCGGCGAGTACTCGGGCTACTCCGAGGCGCGCTTCGACTCTTACGTGCGCACTTCTCGTTACCTCGAGATGCGGGACGGCGTGAAGCTGGCGATCGACGTGATCCGTCCCGCCAAGGACGGGGTCGCCACCGATGAGAAGCTGCCCTGCATCTGGACGCACACCCGCTACCGCCGCGCGGTGGCAGGCCCCGGCGGACGCATCCGCTCCGAAGGCGACTCGCCGCTGACCGCCCCTTTGATCCACCACGGCTACAACTTCGTCGCCGTCGACGTCAGGGGGGCGGGCGCGTCCTTCGGATCCTGGCAAGGGCTCTTCACCGAGGAAGAGACCGACGACGCCTACGAGATCACCGAGTGGATCGCCGCCCAACCTTGGTGCGACGGCAACGTCGGCATGGCCGGCGGCTCCTATCTGGGGATTACTCAATTGATGGCGGCCAGTCGCAGGCCACCGCATCTGAAGGCGATCTTCCCGATGGTCGCCTACTTCGATCTCTACGACGTGGCCTATCACGGCGGCGTCTTCTTCGACGACTTCATCCGGACCTGGAGCGAGCTCACCTGGCAGCTCGACACCCAGGTCGTCGCCGCACCCGTCGACGGGAAGTCCGGCGAGGAGCTGCTGCGGGCGGCGATCGCGGACCACGGGGAGAGCCGCCCTTTGATCGACATTCTGTCGCCACTCACCGTGCGCGGGAGCCGTGATCCCGTCACCGGTGCCGAGCCTTATCGCGAGTGGCAGCCTGCGGGCTTCGTGCGCGACATCAACGAGTCCCAGATCCCGATCTACCTGTGGTGTGGCTGGTTCGACGCCTTCTCGCGCGACGGCTTTCTCATGTACGAAGCCTTCACCGGACCGCGCCGGATCGTCATGGGGGCCTGGTCCCACTCGCCACGCAACCCGGCGGTGTTCCGCGATTCGTACCTGAGGGCGGTCACCGAGCAGCTCCGCTGGTTCGACTACTGGCTGAAAGGCATCGACAACGGCATCGTGGACGAGCCTCCGGTTCGGTATCACTCGATGGAGGCGCCCCTGAAGAACACCTGGCGAACGGCCGAGGCCTGGCCGATTCCGGGTACCGAGCCGACGCGCTACTTCTTGCTCGCAGGGCCATCCGGCAGCGTCGACTCCGTCAACGACGGGCTGCTCGGCAAGCAGGCGGGAGAGGTGGGTCACGACGATTACACCGTCGATGCGACGACCACCACCGGCACGCGCACTCGTTGGGACAATACCGTCGGCGGTGAGTTCGACTACCCAGACCTCGCCTCGAACGACGCCAAGGCGTTGACCTACACGACGCCTGCTCTCGGCGCCGACCTCGACGTGACCGGTCACCCGATCCTCCATCTGTGGGCTCGCTCCACGGCCACCGACGGGGACTTCTTCGTCTACCTCGAGGAGGTCGATGAGAGTGGCCGGTCCGAATACGTGACCGAAGGAACATTGAGAGCGTCGCATCGCAAGCTGTCGGGACCGCCGTATGCCGCGATGAGCTTCCTCCCGTTCCATCGCTCGTGCCAGGAAGACCTGACGCCTCTCGTTCCCGGAGAGCCGGCCTTGCTGATCTTCGATCTGCAGCCGACCTCGAACGTCTTCGACGCCGGTCATCGGATGCGCCTCACCATCGCGGGTGCGGATGCGGACAACGCGCACACCCCGAATCTCGATCCGCCACCGACCGTGACGATCCTGAGGGGCGGTGAGCAGGCCTCCTATCTCGAAGTCCCGGTCTTGCCGGCATCGTCTCGGGACGGTTGAATCGGCGTGGGCTGATAACCCGCCAATCTTCGAGACCTCGGGACACCTGGATCTGCAAGCATGTCGACCTCGGATTTCGACGACGACCTCTTTCGTCCGACGCTCACGCGCCACGACGACGCGGTGGGGATGCATAGGCCCTGGAGTCCCGGTGCGCTGGTCATCGTGTCGTTCTTCTTCGGGCTGGCGGCAGCCGGACCGCTGCTGGCCCTGAACTACGGGCGTTTGGGTCGCCGAGGCAGTGTGGCGCCCACGATGACGCTCGTGATCCTCCTCGCCCTCGCGGCGATGGTCGCCAGCTTCGCCTTCCTCTCGTCCCGCGCTTGGGAGCCCGATGATGACGAGCGCTTTTGGTATCGCACCCTCGGCCGGGTGTTCTCCCTGGTCGTTTGCGGGGCGATCGCCTGGCATCAGTCCAAGCGCTACCGTATGGCCCAGTTCCTCGGGGAGCCGTCCGGCAAACTGCTCAAGCCCGTGATCCTGGCCCTCCTCATCGGAGGGGGGAGCTCTCTAATGATCTGGTTCCTGGGAATGAAGTACCTCGACGCACCCACTCCCTTCTGATGACGATGCACGAACAGTCACCAAAGGCCTACTCGGCCGCTATCGAGAAGATCGAGCACTTGCTGGAGATCGAGCGTTGGAAGCTCGCCGAGCAAGAGGTGCTCTCGCTATTGGCCGAGGGCACGACTCCCGAGCTGCTGGTGCTCCTCGCGCGTTGCCGATTCGGCCGTGAAGATTGGGACGGCGCGCGCGTCGAGGCCAAGCGCGCCCTGGAGCTCGATCCGGAGGACATCGATGCGCACACGGTGCTCGCGGCGGCCTGCATCCAGCTCGGACAACATCGGCGTGCCGAGACCCATCTCCTTGAGGCTTTGCGGATCGATCCTCTCGACGTCCGCGCTCTCTATTTCTATTCAGGCCTGATGCTTCGCACGGGGCACCTCGAGAAGGCCGAGAAGCTGGTGCGGCGAGCTCTGGCCCTCGACGCCATGCACAGCCCCAGCCACGGTCTGCTCGCTCGGATCCTCAGTGAGAAAAAGAAGCGGGGCGAGGCACTCGCCGCCGGCAAGACCAGCGTGCGCCTCGCAGCCAATGAAGAGCACAGCCATGCGAACCTCGGCGCTTCGTATCTCGAATCGGGCCATCCGTTCTTGGCCCGGAGACATCTTCGCGAGGCGGTGCGACTCGATCCGAGCAATACGGCGGTACTCGAGTGCTACCTGTTCGCGGATCGCGCCTGCCGGGTCCTCTTCTTGCCATTCTATTACTGGAGCTTGCTCGTCGACCGATTGCCCGGCAAGCAGTTCGCCGTATGGGGCGGGTTCTTGGCCCTATGTCTCGTCATCCTGCCGGCATTGGGAGCCGAGGGGATCGGGCGATCGATCTTCCTCGTCTACGTCCTCGTCTGCTTGTACACCTGGGTGGCGAGCCCTTTGACATCACTCTGGATTCGAATGAGACCCCCGAAATGAGTGAGAGCAGGCGCGCCGCCCTCGAGGCGCTTCGGAAGATGCTCGAGAGCGACCCCTCCAACGTGCCACTCTGGATCCACTGTGCCGAGCTGTGGAGCGAGCTCGGGGAGCCGGGCGAAGCGATCTCCGCCCTCAGGATGGCGCTCGACATCGAGCCGGGCTCGCAGTCCGCGATTCGTACGCTGATCCGGCTCTTGCGGGAGAACGGCCGGCTGGCCGAGGCATTGATCCGAGCGGAGAGGTCGCTCGAGGCCGGGGACGATCTCGAGATTCGGACGGAGCTCGCTCGCATTCACTTGGCTCGCGGCGACATCGCCGAGGCCCGCAGCCAGATCGATCGACTGCGAGCTGAAGGAGGTGACGTCACCGAGCTCACCGAAGCTCTCGAAACGGCAGCAGAGCAGGCTCCGGCCGCGCACCGTGGTCCGGTGCCATCGGCTGAAGATCCCGACGCATCGCGCCTCGCCGCCATCGACGACGAAGCCCGGGATCTCGACTCCTGGGCCGAGCAGTTCGACTGGGGAGACTTGCGGATCACCTTCGAGGACGTCGTCGGACTCGACTCGGTGAAGGAGCAGATTCGCCTCCGCATCATCGCACCCTTCCAGAATCCCGAGATCTATCGCGCCTTTGCAAAGCAAGCGGGCGGCGGCATGCTCCTTTACGGGCCTCCGGGATGCGGCAAGACCTTCATCGCTCGGGCCACGGCCGGCGAGTGTCGGGCGCGCTTCCTCTCGGTCGGCATCGCCGAGATCGTCGATAAGTATTGGGGCGAGAGCGAGAAGATGGTGCACGCACTCTTCGAGGAGGCGCGTCGCAATACACCGACGATCCTGTTCTTCGACGAGTTCGATGCCCTCGGCTCGGCGCGGGGGCGGTCCGGCTCGCAGTTCTGGCGCACCCTCGTCGACCAGCTCCTCCAGGAGATGGACGGCCTGAACGGCCGCAACGAAGAGATCCTGGTCTTCGCCGCGACGAATGAGCCGTGGAGCGTCGACGGTGCGTTCCGTCGACCGGGACGCTTCGACCGTGTGCTCTTCGTGCCCCCTCCCGACGAGCCGGCCCGGGCCGAGATCGTCCGGCGCCGCTTGACGAAGCTCCCAGGCGGTGAGCGCATCGACCCCGCCTCGATCGCGTCGCGCACTCGATTGATGACCGGTGCCGATCTCATCGAGCTCTGCGATCGCGCATCGGAGCGCGCACTGAGCCGCTCGCTCGAGACCGGCGAGGTGCATCCCGTCGAGCCCGCCGACTTCGACCGCGTTCTCGGCTCGATGGAGATCTCCTCGGCGAGCTGGCTCGCCACCGCCCGCAACTTCGCACGCTACTCCAATGAAGGCGGTCAGTACGACCAGCTCGTCCGCTTCCTCAAGCAAGTCAAGAAGTGGTGAGCGGCAAGCTGACTTGAAACTTCATTCGGACCGCCGGCTTCAGCCGGTCTCCGTGTCCTTTTTCGAGCGCCTCGGAGCGGACCCGCACCTCTGATCTGAAGCTCCGTGGCCATGCTCGACTCTGGCCCAAGCTCGCTCGCGAGAGTCCTCGGTCACCGGCTCGCTTCGGCTTGGTCAGTTCAATGCGCAGAGGACGATTCACCACCGGTATGCTCCGGCGCCGCGCCCGGGGGTGCGGCTCTCTTGAAGAACACCACATTCGGACCGCCGGCTTCAGCCGGTCCCGGTGTCCTCAGCGGTATTCGGAGCACCTTCGTTTGAGCGTTCGAGATCGAATCGGCGCCCGCGCTCAACTCCACTTGGAAGTCGAACGTTCGAAGTCGGGCCGCCCGACGTTCTTTGCGGTCCTCTCTCCCCGAGCGTGTGTCCTCTGACAGAGCCTCCTCCGGATCGGAGGCACCGCGGCGTCCGTGTCGGACCGCCGCCTGAAACGGGATGACACCGTGAAGGGAGAGATCTCATGTCGAGAGCTGCTACCTGGGCCGTGCGCTGCGCCGCCTGGATCCTCTTTGCCTACTTCGCCGGAAACGTTCTCCACGCCGATGTCCTGTGGTATTGGTCCTTCAATACCGAGTCGGGCACGCTCCTCACCGATGGGCAAGCGCCTCAGCAGGGGACGGCGCCCGCAGGTACCTACAACGTGATCGCGTTCCAAGTGACGAGCTCGCGCTTCGCGGGCAACGTCGGAGCGACCTACACCGAAGGCTCGCAGCCGGGTAGCGGCTTCATCTGGGACGGCAGCAAGGACACGCAGTGGTTCCGCGCAGGCGGCCACTTCACCAACGGCACAAACTTCTATCGCAGCGGCACCGACTTCCGGTACGGCTTTTCGCCCGAGAACTACAAGCTGATGAATGGGGACGGCGACCCCTACGAGAGCTCCGATTATCTGTTGTTCGTTCCGGGCGTTTGCCCGCCGAGGACTCTTCATGTCGACGTCCGCAGCCCGCATTGCCCCGGCAATGGCACACCCGCCACGCCTTACTGTTCACTCCAGGACGCGATCGACGCGTCTTGTTATGGCGGCACCATTCTCGTCGCCCCGGGAACGTACCGCGAGAACCTCACCATCGATGGGCAGCGCCTGACCATTCAGAGCAAAGGTGGGGCGGCCCGCACGATCCTGGCTTCTCCGGGGGGCGGCTCGGTCGTGACCTTCGTCAACGGAGCCCGGGGGATCTTCCAAGGCTTCTTCATCCGGGACGGTCTGGCGCCGCGCGGCGGCGGGATCTTCTGCTCGGATTCCGCGCCGTGGATCTTCGACTGCGTGATCGCCTACAACCGCGCGACCATCGACGGTGGCGCGATCTACAGTCAGAGCTCCCAGCCACTCGTCCTGCATTCGACCCTCGTGTGGAACCTCGCCGAGCTCAAGGGCGGCGCGATGGCCGCCGATCCCGCATCCCTCGCCCACATCCGCAACTCGATCGTGTGGTCCAATAGCTCGGGCTCGATCGAAGGCCCGGTCTCCATCGCATACTCGGACGTCGAGGACGCGAACCCGGGCCTCGGCAACATCTCGGCCGATCCACAGTTCCTCGACGAGGCCAATCATGATTACCGCCTCCGATGCTCCTCGCCATGCATCGACGCCGCGACCTTCTTCTCGCATCGCCCGTCGATCGACTTCGAAGGCGATCCGCGCATCGTCGACGGCGACTTCCGCAACGGCCCTCAGCCGGACATGGGGGCCGACGAGCTCGATGTGACGTGGAAGCTCCAGGCGACGAGCGAGACCCACGGACGCTTCTTGGTCCAGGCGCCGCCGCAGCACACCGGTGAGCTCGGCTTCGTGTTCTTCAGCCTCGGCGATGGCTCGAGTGGCGGCATCCCGCTGCCGGGCGGGCAGACCCTGGGATTGGACGCCGGACCGCTCTTCAACCTGTGGGCAAGCGCTCCCGTGACCTGGCGCTCCGCCGTCGTCGCCGGCTGCCCGGGTCGTCTGACACAGCAGTTCCGGTTCATCCCGCAGTTGTCCGGACGAAAGCTCTACTACGCCGGCGTCGCGATCTACGACCTGACCACCTTCGTGGTCACTCCGACCCAAGCCTTTCGGCAACCTTGACCGACAAGCCAGAGCCCGGCCAACCGACAGCCCCAGGCAACGCCTAGGGCCGTCGGCATGTCCGCGTGGTCCGATCGCACCCGGCAGCATCGTGCCACGGAGCTTCGGATGTGAGGTCCGGGTCATCTCCAAGGCGCTCGGATGGAGGACACTGAGACCGGCTGAAGCCGGCGGTCCAATTGCGACAACGCACTCCGAGTGTCCCCTTGCTCGGCACCTGGTGGCTCGATCGTCTGCGCCGTCGAGGAAGCGGCTCCCGGCTCAGCAGTCGCTTCCCGTTTCGGTCGCGCGGGCTCTGGTTCGACGGTCGCGCTCCGGTTCGATGGTCGCGCGGGCTCTGGTTCGAACCGGCACTTCAGCATCTCGGCCTTGCACTCCTCCGCTCGACCGCGCTCTGGTTTCCAGCTGCGGCATCGACAAGCCGAGCATTCGTCGTCAAGGTGTGCGTCCGGGCGACCGGCGTCCTCGAGCTGATGATCACGGAGCAGAAAAGGAGCTCGCCAGTGTGGAAGCGCTGGCTGTCGATGTTCGCGCTCGCCGTTTGGTTCGGCGGGTTCACCTTCTACTCGGCGATCGTCGTGCCGATCGGTGACTCGGTGCTCGATTCGGACTTGTTACAGGGGCTGATCACGCGGCGAGTGACGCTGTGGCTGAACGGGGCCGGGGTGATCACGCTCGTGCTGTGGGCGGGCGTCGTCTGGGAAGAGGGACGCCTCGCGCCGAGGAAGATGCGAAGGACGGCCTGGACGATGCTCGGCCTGCTCGTTGTCACGCAGCTCACGCTCTTGTTCCTCCATCCACAGCTCGAGGCGAGGATCGTCTTCGATCCGCCGTCGATCCGCGAACGCGGTACGTTTCGCAGCTTGCACGCGATCTACCTGCAAGTGAGCACGCTGCAGTGGCTGTTCATCGCGATCTTCCTGGGCGTGCTCCTGCGAATCTGGCGAGCGGCCGACGCAAGAGCGGCAGAAGAAGCCGCGCGCTGAGGACGCAGAGGTGGGACTGCTCGGTGTACCTCCCTGGTGGCCTCTTCCCTCCCGTGCGTCCGCCGCGTCCGCCGAGTGGCTGGCCCAATTCGCGGGGATTTCGGTTAGGCTGGTCGCACTGTCCGCGGTCACCCCCGACGTCCTGGAGGAGCTCCCATGAAGGTCCGCGCCTTCTCTCTGCCGTGTCTGCTCGTGACGTGCTTCGCAATGGTCTCGGTCTCTCTCGCCCAGGACGACGCGCCGCCGCGGCGCTTCACGACGGGACCGCCCGCCATCGATGACCGCGGGCCGAGGCCCGGGCTGGGACGCGGTAACATGCTCACGCCTCCCGGAGTCGCCGGCGCTCCCGACTCGGCGGACATCCTGGTCAACCAGGTCCTGTCGCAGCCCCAGAACGAGACGTCGTTCGCGGTGAATCCCAATGACGACGACAACTGGGTGGGCGTGGCCAACGATTACCGGAGCGGCAACGTCGAGACCGGCTGGTACTCGACGCTCGATGGGGGGCAGACCTGGACGACGGGCACCTTCGGCATCGACGCGGGATTCAGCTTCTCGGGCGACCCCTGCGTCACGTTCGACGTCAATGGCGACGTGCACATCGTCTGCATGATGTACTTCGGGCCGGGTGGTAGCAAGGTGACCCACTTCCGCTCGTCGAATGGCGGCCTCACCTGGAGCTCGGGCACGAACATCTCCCTCCGCAGCGGCAACGACAAGCCGCAGGTCGACAGCGACTTCTCGAACGGCGCGTTTCGGGGCAGCGTGACGACCGCGTGGGACGAGTTCTCGACGCCGTCGGGGGACCACGTCCTCGCCTCGACCAGCCTCGACGGCGTGAGCTGGTCCGCGGCTCAGCGCATCAACGGCAACGTTTCCGTGACCGCCATCTCGCCCGATGTCGCCTACGGTCCCAGCAGCGAGATCTACGTGATGTGGGCGGAGCGAGGCGCTCAGAAGGCGATCTGGCTCGACAAGTCGACCGACGGCGGAGCGACCTGGAGTAGCGACGTCTTCGTGACGAGCTTCACTGCCCTGCCGTTCACACTGCCAGGCAGCACGTTCCGGATCTTCGACATCTTCGCGATCTCGGCAGACTGGACGACCGGTCCCAACTCGGGCAACGTCTACATCGCTTACCACACGTTGAACAACAATCGCGCCGACGTGCGCTGTGTCGTTTCGACCGATGGCGGACAGACTTGGCCGACCAACAATCTCGTCCACCCGTCGGCCGCCGCCGGCAGTGACCAGATGTTCCCGGGCATCTGCGTCGATCCGCGGGGCAACGTCAACGTGACGTACTACGACCGGCGCTTGGACCCCGGCAACCTCCTCCTGTGGACCTGGGTCTCGCGCTCCTCGGACGGCGGTGCGACCTATTCCGAGCATCGCGCTTCCGACGTGGGCTGGAATCACCTCAATGAGGGTACCTTCGGAGGCGGCTTCATCGGGGACTACATCGACGTCGCGTACTCGTCTCGCGGGATCCATCCGTTCTGGTGTGACGGTCGAACGAACGATCTCGACGTCTACACCGACGCGATGAATCTGGACCTGTACTCCGACGTCGACACGATCTCGGCGAGCGCGGGCGGAACGGCCCAGTTCACCATCAACGCCGGCCCCAACCTCGCCGGGTCGACGTATCTCCTGCTCGCCAGCGGCTCGGGCACGACGCCCGGCCTCACCCTGCCGTCGGGGGTGAACATCCCGCTCAACATCGATGTCTTCACGCAGCTCTCCTTGACCTTGGCCAACACCGCCATTCTGCCGAACAGCTTCGGTGTGCTCGACGGCACCGGCAGCGCGAGCGCCGGGCTCTCGACGCTCGGACCGCAGCCGTCTCTGGCGGGTCTCACGCTCGACTTCGCGGTCGTCGTCTTCGCGACCAACCCGGTGTACGCGACGCTGCCCACCCGCATCGTCTTCACGCCGTGAGCCCTACAGGGCAAGGATGACCGACGTGTTCGCACTGATTCTATGGGTCGCCGTCTCGATCGGGACGGCGACCGGTCTCGGCCTACCGCCCGAGGAGCCGACCGTCGTCCACGTCGACGCGCGCGAGGGGAGCGACGACCAAGGTGACGGAAGCACCCAGGCGCCGTATCGCACGCTCACGCGCGGCTTGAAGGCGCTGGACGAGGCCGGCCCCGGCGAGGTGAGAGCGGCGTACGGCACCTACGATGTCGAGCTCGGCGAGCGCTTTCCCTTGGTCGTTCCGGCGGGCGTGCATCTCCGCGGCGTCGACTCCGCCTCGGTCCGGATCGACGGAGCAGGCGCCGACCTGTTGGTCCGCTTCGAAGCGGGCGATGCGGCGGCGGCGTTGTCCGGTGTTCATTTGAAGGGCGCGCAGGAGGGGCTCCGTCTCGAGTCCGATTCGAGCGCTTTGTCAGTGGTCCTTCGCGACGTCCGCCTCGACGGGCTGGTCAACGGCGTTCGCGTCCGCTCGCCACGCGACCGCGAGCAGCAGCCCGAGCTCCCGCCGATTCGGGTGACAGCCGTGGGCCTGCGGGCCATCGACTGCGAGGTCGGTTGGGTCGTGAGCGGTCCGGCGTCGACCACGCTGCGTCTCGACGAGTGCCTGTTTCGCGAATGCCGCGTCGGAGTCGCTCTGGAAGCCAGCGAGGACGAGCCGGTGGATGCGGGCTTCGATCCGAAGAGCAAGACCGGACGCGACCGGGTCGATCATGATGTCCTGCTGACGGCGTGCCGATTCGAGTCCTGCTCGATCGCGGGGCTCCTCCGGGTCGGCGGTGCGGGCACCAACGACGGCCCTCCTTATCGCTTCGAGGGCTGCACGTTTGCGCGCAATCGAATCGGCGCCGAATTCCGTCGCCCCTGCGCCGACTCGCCGATGCAGTTCCGCGGCTGCGACTTCCTCGAGAACACCCACATGGGGCTGAGAGTGACGGGCGCGGCGGGCGACGCGGCATCGCGCTCAGTGCTCGAGGACTCGACGCTGCGCTGGAACGGCGTCGGTCTGCATCTCACCAGCTCATTGCCGTTCACCGTGCGCCGGTGCCGGGTGCTCAGCAACGCAGGCAATGGGCTCTTCGTCTCGAACGTGTTGACGCCGCCGACGCGGGTCGTGATCGAGGACAGCCTGATCGGGCACAACGGTGCGGCCGGCATCTACGTGCAAGCCGACAACCGGGAGTTCACCGCCGAGATCGTCCGCAACACGATCGTCTTCAACGGCGCTTCGGGTATCCGAAACCATGAGCGACACGCCGGCGTCACCAAGCTCACCGTCGAGCAGAACATCCTCATGGGGAACCGGGTCGACCTCGATCGGTTCGAGCCCGAGGACATCGCCCGCAACATCATCACCAGTGGATTCGCCGAGGGCATCCAGGGCAACATCCGGGTCGATCCCGGCTTCGTATCGCTGCCCGGCTGGGACTACCGCCTCCGCCCCGACTCCCCGGCGCGCGATCGAGGAACCGCAAGAGAAGGGGAGGAGCCGCGCGACGTGACCGGAAAGCCGCGCGACGAGAAGCCCGATTGGGGCGCGTACGAGTATCGGGGTGAGGACTGAGGGAGCCTCGAGGAACGCGGGCATCGGGCCGCTCCGTGGCACGATGCTGCCGGGTGTCGTCGGTCCGCCGGGACGCGGCACCAGCTCACCTTCGGGAGGAATCGGGTACCGGCCAGCGCGAATCAACCTCGCCGCCCGGTTGGCGCACGCTGATCTCCGCCTTCCCGGACTCGACCTCCAGGACCAGCTTCTCGAAGCCTTCGTCGTCGTGGAGCGAGACGATTGGTTCGCCGTTGAGGTGGCGCACCTGCACGGCGTGGCGACCTCGCTCGGTCAACAGCTCGAGGCCGGGAGCCGTCGCCTGGATGCCAAGGATCACCCGCTTCCGGCCGGCGTCATCGAGCAGCGTCAGGCGGGGACCGGCCTCGTTGACGTGCAAGATCCCGCGCACTCGGTCCTGCTCGTCCAGGAGCTCGAATCGGTGTGCGCGCACGGTCTCTCCTTCGAGGCTGCGAAAGCCGGCCAACCAGCTCGTAGCGAGCGCAGCCGTGACGAGGCACAACCAGATCCGTTGGCGGCATAGCGAGCGCTTCAAGAACTCGATGTCGGACACGGAAAGGCTCCCTCAAAAGAAGATCGGATCAAACGCTCAATTGAGCCCATCGAGCAGCCGGCCGAGACCGTAGGCCAGTCCCGAAGCTACGCCGCCGACCAGGAGCGTCTCGAGCCCCGCCCTCCAGGAAGCTTGTCCCAGAATGCGCCCTTTGAGTACGCCGACCGTGAAGAAGCACAAGCCGGTCAAGACCGCGCTCCACACGAAGGGGCTCTCGATCATTCCGGGCACGATCCAGTTCCCGAGGAACGCCAGGAGCGGTAACGCGCCCGCCACACCAAAGGCCACATAGGTCGTCAAGGCGGCTCGCCAGGGCTTGGGGCCTTCGAGCGGCAGACCCCACTCGTCCTGGATCATCGTGTCGACCCAGCGGTCGAGGTCCGAGGTGATCACGTCGACGGCGTTCTCCAGGTCGGCTCCTTCGAAGCCCTTGCGTGCGAAGATCTGCCGCACTTCCTCTCGCTCGCCATCGGGAAAGCGGTCGATGTGCTCGTGCTCGATCCTCCGGGCCTTGTCGCGCAACTCCGCTTCCGCCTTCGTGCCGAGGTAGTTGCCGGCCGCCATGCTGAAGCCGTCCGCCACGAGGTTGGCCAGCCCCAGGATGATCAGCACCCGATCCGAGAATCCGGCACCGGCGACGCCCGAGACCACCGCCAGGGTCGTGACGGCGCCGTCGATCGAGCCGAAGATCGCGTCCCGCAGGTAGGAGTGCTGGGTTCCGGAAGCGAGGCGCTCGGCGATGCCTTCCTTGGAGTGGGCTTCGGCGAGCTGCTTCTGGTGCTTCGGATCGTCGGACTCGACGGGAGGCAAGGCGAGGGGGTCGGACATCGTCGCACCTCAATCCGTGCCGGGTCGCTGGATCGGCTCGGCTTCGCCATTAGCCGTGACGGTGGGCCATTGCGCGCCGCGCGCTTTCAGCAATTCGAGCATCCGCGCCGAAAGCATTGCCAACCGCTCCGGCTCTTCGCTCGAGAGGTCGTGCTCCTCGGAGAGGTCGCTGGCGAGGTCGTACAGCTCCCAGCGGCGTGGCTCGTAGAAGTAGATCGCTTTCCAGTCGCCGAGGCGCAGGGAGGTGTGCGGCTGGTAGCCCTTTCCCTTGGGTCCCCAGACGTGCGGGTAGTGGAAGAGGAGCGGACGCTCGCGGGAGATCCCTTCGTCGGAAGTGAGCAGCGGAGAGAGGTCGACGCCGTCGATCGGGTGATCGGCGGGGAGCTCCGCACCGGTCCAGCGCAGGATCGTGGGAAACAGATCTTCGACGATGATCGGCGTCTCGCGAACGGCGTCGGCCTCGATCGGGAGGCGCTGCTGAGCGAGGTGGTCGTCTTGGCGCTTCGCCCAGGAGATGACGGTTGGGACACGGGTGCCGCCCTCATAGGCCGAGCCCTTGCCCTCGCGCAGTGGCCAGTTGTGGGTGTTCTTGCCCGTGCCGCGCGGCGTCTGGCCGCGGGAGTGGACGCTGAGGCCGCCGTTGTCGGAGGTGAACACGACGAGCGTGCTCTCAGCCACTCCTCTCCGCTCGAGGTGGCGGAGCACGGCGCCGAGGCTCGCATCGAAGCCCTCGACCATCGAGGCGTAGCGAGACTCGGGCTCGTCGACGCCGCTCTCTCGGTACCGATCGGCGTAGGGGCGATGCTCTTCGATGGGCGCGTGCACGGCGTAATGCGCGAGGTAGAGGTAGAAGGGCTTTTCATCGTCCAGCGCGCGGTCGACGGCGCGAAGCGCCTCGACGGTCGTGGCGTCGGTCAGGTGCACGGGAAGGCCGTGATAGTGCTCGAGCCCCGGCACGTCCCAGACGCTCGAGCCGTTTCGCCACTGCGCCGAGTAGTCGTGCTGACCGTGGTAGCTGCCCGGTCCACCGGCCTCGTGTCCGGCGATGTTGACGTCGAAGCCCAACTGGCGCGGGTCGGAGCCGGGCGTGCCCGCCGCTCCCCAATGCGCCTTTCCGGCGTGGATCGTGAAGTAGCCGCGCTTCTGCAGCAGGGCGGGCAGCGTCACATCGCCAGGCTGCAGGCCCTCCAGCCGCCAGCCCTTCGGGCTCTCGAGGCGGTCGGTCTTGCCCGAGGGATCCCGCGACGGATCGCGCGTCCACTGGGTGACGTGGTGCCGCGCCGCGTTCTGGCCCGTCATCAAGCTGGTGCGAGTGGGAGAGCATACCGCGCAGGAGTAGGACTGCCAAAAGCGGACGCCGGTTGCCGCCAGACGCTCGACATTCGGGGTGCGGAAGTGGTCGTTGAACGGGGTCCTCTTCGTCCACATCGGCACGGAGACGTCCTGCCAACCGAGATCGTCGACGAGGAAGACGACGATGTTGGGCTTCTCGGCATCATCCGCCGCGATGGCGACGGTCGAGATCGGGAGGAAGGCGAGCACTGCGAGAACGACGTGGACAGGACGAGACATGGAATGCTCCACTCGGGCCATCGGAATGCCCGGAGTCTACCAAACAGCCCGCCTATCGGCGGGCCGATCGACCCACGCGGCAGCGGTTCCGCATCTGGGATGCTGTGACAGGCCGGGTGGCTCGTCGGAGAGCCTCTCGAACGGCTCGGAGCGATCTCGGGTGAGGGAAAGCAGTTTCGGGTTGGTCGTTTTCGGGGTTTGGCAGGGCTGGAGGGGACGG
>JAVJTD010000484.1:0-20476 GCA_040219065.1 Planctomycetota bacterium | reverse complement strand
CCCCGGGCCGAGCGAGGACCGATCGCTCCGCTCACGGCTCTCACCCCACTGTCAGTCGAGGCCCTCCTGGTCGGCGCTCCCGCATGTTTCAGATCAGCCCAAGTCGAGCGAGTCAAAGACCGAGTCTGTCGGCGAGGGCTCTGCGCGAGCGAGCTTGGGCCGGGGTGGCCGTTGCGACGAAAGCGCATTCCGAGCGGCCCCTTGCTCGGCACCTCCTGGCTTGATCGTCAGCAATGTCGAGCCAGCGGCTCCCAGCTCAGCAGCCGCTTCCCGTATCGGTCGCGCGGGCTCTGGTTTGGGAGGCATGTTTCAGCTCAGCGGTCGCCGCCAGTGATGGCCGCACGCCAAGCCGCGACATCGTAGCCGAAGTCCTCGTCGAGGGTCATTCGCAGGAGGCTGCGGAAGACCTCGGGATCCTGCTCGATCCGCTCGCTGCCGAGCTCTTCCTCGAAGGCTTGCAAGAGGGCCGCCGGGTCCAGCCGCCCGAGCTCGAGCACGCCCCACCACGCAATCGACGCGCGATTGGGCGCACCGTCTCGAATCAACGACTCGCACGCCCTCGCGAGGCTCGACCGCGACTCGCCTTCGAGTCGCAGCCTCTCCCCGACCGCTTCCATGGCCACCCAGCTCACCCCGACGGACTCGTGTCGCGCTTGCTCGATGAGCCAATCGACGTCTGGAAGCTCCTGCAACACCTCCGACCGAAGCTCATCCACGCGCTGCCGGATCCGGCCGGACCAGTAGGCCGACTCGTCCTCGGCGGGCAGATCGCCCATCTGACGCGCGAGCCAACGAAGTCGCCCGAGGAGCTCTGCGACCGGTGCCGACGCCAGAGAGTCGAGCTCGCCCTTGGCCGCCCCACCGATGAGGCTGACTGCCAGTCGACCGTGCTCGCCGCTCAGGATCTCGGCCGCGTCGACCGTGACGCTCGCGATCTCTCCCCCGTCCCGCTGCCAGCGGAAATGAAGATTCTCGCCATCGGCTTCTCGCAGGATCGACGCACCGGTCGCGTACGCGACGGCCGCTTGGGCCGGGGTCAGCTTCTCTTGCGCCCTGAGCCAGTCCTGAAGCTCATCGATCCGATCATGCTCGATCAGCCAATCGAGCAGCTCACCCACCTCAGCCAGCGACTTCGACTCGAAGGCCTCGATGAGATCGTCGATCTCGCCCAGGCTCCATCGAATTCGATGCAAGTCGCAGTTCACGATGCGACCGGCCTCATCGCCGATCACGATCTGGCGCTCACCATTCCGGAACGCGGCCCAGGCCGGATCGGCCCACGGAACCGCCCCCATGCGAATCCAGCGGGACTGGAGGTCCCAGGAGTGCTCTTCGCAGCGGCTGTCGAGCATCTGCATCCGACGCCCGGAGATCACGATCGCGGGCCAGATGCCGACCGAGCTCACGAGCGCGATCGGCTCGCCGTCCCCTTCCCAGCGCCGGCCACGTCGACCGCGCCGCCCCCGGCGGCCGCGCCGAGATTCCAAATCGCCCTCGCCGAGCACATCCCCCTGACCACCCAGCAGATCATCGGGACGGAAGAAGCTACGCGACGCCTGCCAATCGAGCGCAGGACGAATGGCCGAGTCCTCGAGATCGATGAAGGCCATGCTGCCCCGACGAAGACTCTCTCCGGTCACGAAGCCGAGCTGGCCATCGTCCGAGAACCGGCACTGGACATAACCGTAGTCCTGCCATCCGACCGTGGTGATCAGAAGGGTCGAGAGCAGCCAGCTCGTCATCGTTCGTCTCCGAGGATCTTCCGGCAAGGGTGCCGCCTGGGCCCGGCACATCTCTCCACCGTCGGCCGTGCCTTCAAGCTATCGGAATCACCTTGGAATGGCCAGGCCGACGAGTGAGGCCAAGAGGCGAGGGAGCCAGGGTCACGGCCGAGGAGTGCCCACAGAGGGACGAGTCGATCGCTGAGCACGCGAGCGAGCTCGGGCCGGAGCCGCCCCACATCCAGGACAGCAATACCGGCTGGATGCCGGCCTTCCGCCTGCGGCGTGCTCGAAATCACTCCAGAAGGCCCAACCGGCGGAAGATCGCCTCATGCCTCGGCTCGTCACCTTCTTCGATCGGTCCGACCTCGAGGGACAGCTTAGCGGGAAGCTGACAGCTCTGGTCGTCGCAGGCTTGATATGCGAGCTCGAAGACCAGCTTGTCCTCCGGTGACACTTCTCCCAAACGCAATCGGCCCGCGATCCAGACCGAGCCCTCGTAGACGGAGAGTGGCGCCGGGTCGAGGGAGAGCTTCACGTCTTCGGGCACCGGATACTCGAGCAGCTCGACGGCGAGCCCTTCGACACCGGACACGCCGAGGCGCGTCGGCACCAGGTAGTCTTGCCGAGGCTCGGGCGCGTTGATGTGCCAGCCGTCATCGATCGTGATCCGCACCGCGAATCGAAGCACCTCGCCGCTGCGCAGGCGCGCGCGATCGACGAAGACCTCGGCGAGGACGGGCGACTTCACGGCGGCGACGTCGGCCTTCGATCCCGAGACCTCGTCGGAGATCGGGGATCCACCCGAGTCCAGATACCGGGCATAGGCGAGGATCAACGACGTGGCGGCCCCCGGGTAGCTCGTCATCAAGCCGCCGAAGTCCCGGAACACATCCCGCGCCGCCTCGGCGAATCGCTCCCCATCCTCCTCCTGACCGAGCCGGACCAACACTCGGGCCAGCACCCCATTGGCGGCAGGCAAGGCACCGTCGGTCGGATCCTTGGTCCGAGCGAGGAGCTCCTCATGACCGTCGGCGGTCGAAAAGAACCCGCCGCCCGGTGACCGGAAGTCCTCGAGGACGACGCCTGTCAGCTCCTTCGCCGCATCGAGGTACTTCGCCTCACCGGAGACTCGATGGAGCACCAAGAGCCCGTCGGCGAGGAACGCGTAGTCGGACAGGACCGCCGGCAGCCTCGCCGCACCCCGCCGATAGGTGCGATACAAACGTCCGTCGTCTCGCCGCATGCTGTCGAGGAGGAAGTCCGCGGCCAGTCGCGCGGCGCTCTGGTAGCGGTCGGAATCGAGCACGTCTCCCGCGCGGGCGAGCGCGGCGATGTGCAGGCCGTTCCATGCCGTGAGCACCTTGTCATCCAGAGCGGGCCAAATCCGTTCCGCTCGTCGCTCGCGGAGCTCGAGGTTCCAAGCGTTCGCGCGCTCGCGCAGCGAGTCGGGTGAAGTCTCGAGCGACTCGGCGAGCGCCGTCCAATCCTGCGTGCGATGCGGGATGTTCTGGCCAGTCAGCTCTCCCGATCGCTCGTCGCGAAAGTTGCCCTCGGGCTCGATTCGAAAGATCCGGCAATAGAGCTCGCCGTCTTCGGCGCCGAGCACCTCCAAGATCTCCGCCCGCGACCAGAGGTAGAACTTGCCTTCTTCGCCCTCGCTGTCGGCGTCGTAAGCGGAATGGAAGCCGCCCGCCTCATCGGAGAGCTCGCGCAGGGTCCAGTCGAGGATGTCCTCGGCGACGCGGCGGTAGGCGGCATTGGCCGTCAACTCGAAGGCTTCGGCATAGACACGCGCCAGCATCGCATTGTCGTAGAGCATCTTCTCGAAGTGCGGCAGCAGCCAATCCGCATCAGTGGAGTAGCGATGGAACCCGCCGCCGACGTGATCGTGGATGCCTCCCATCGCCATCGCGTCGAGCGTCTTGGTCAACATGCGAAGCAATGGAGCGCGCTCTTCCTCCGGACGACGCCGAATCTCCTCACACAGGAAGAGGAGATTGTGGTGCGGGGGAAACTTGGGCGCAGCGCCGAATCCACCTCGCTCGGCATCGAAGCGCTCTTCAAAGGAGGTGATGAGGTCCGAGGTGACCGAGGCGGAGAGTGTTCCCTCGAGCCGGAAGTCGTCGCGGCTGGCCGATGAGCGAATGATGTCAGAGAGCTGGTCGGCGGCGCCTTTTACCCGATCGGGCTGCTCTTTCCAGACGCGATGCAGCTCGAGGAGGAGCGATCGGAAGCCGATGCGATTGCCCGAGTCGTTCGGCGGAAAGTAGGTGCCCGCATACCAAGGGCGAGCGTCGGCCGTGAGCCAGACCGAGTTCGGCCAGCCGCCCCGGCCCGTCACCGCTTGAGTCGCGCTCATGTAGATCTCGTCGATGTCCGGCCGCTCCTCGCGATCGACCTTGATGCAAATGTAATGGTCATTGAGCACCTTGGCGATCGCGTCGTTCTCGAAGGACTCGTGCTCCATCACATGGCACCAATGGCAGGTCGAGTAGCCGACGGAGAGGAAGACCGGCTTGCCCTCCTTCTCGGCCTTCTCGAAGGCCTCCGGTCCCCAGGGGTACCAGTCGACCGGATTGCGGGCGTGTTGGAGGAGGTAGGGGCTGTGCTCGTGGATCAGCCGGTTGAACTCGGGACCGCCATCGGGTGGCAGCTTCGCGATCTCTTCGGGGCCAGGAAGGGGCTTTCGAATCTTCGGCGAGTGATCGTCGTCGTGCGCGGCTGGCTCCTGGCCGGTGACGATCGCCCCGACGCTCTCGGGCGACGAAGCGATCACCGCCCAGATCATCGACTGAGCCAGGAGGAGTCCGACACGAGCGCGCTGAAACATGGATGTCCCGCCGAAGAAAGTGAGGCAGCCTGATGACCCAGACCGCGAAGCCGTCTCGGCGACCACACGCCTTCCGAGACCGGCCCCAAGCTAGCAGCAGCGCTCGAGCGGTGCGAGCCGCCGCTCATGTGGTAGAGTCTGGGCCCACTTCAATGGACAAGGACATGGAGAGGATCGATGGTGACAGGCACTTGCCAGAGTTGCGGCAAGCAGTTCGGGATTCCGCGCGCGGATCGGGTGTTCCGGTGCAAGAACTGCGGTGGCAGGGTCGCGGCCGAGGTCGCGGCCTCGAAACCTGTCGACGCAACGATGTCCGAGGGATCGTGTCCGTCCTGCGGTGCTCCTTCGGATCCGTCGGCCGCCTTTTGCGAGGAATGTGGCCACTCACTCTCGGGAGACCCTGCTGGCACGCCCGCGGGCGACCCGCATGAGCAGCGCCTTCTGGGCAGCGAGCTGCGCCGCGCCTTTCAACGCGTCCAGAGCGTGCGCTGGGTGTTCTGGTTCAACGCGGTCCTCTACGCCCTGGCCTTCGTGTCGCTCCTGCTCGCCAGCGACGACGACACTCTCGCCACGGCCCTGACCGTCACCTACGGCCTGCTGTCCGTCACCCTCGTCGTCGGTGCATTTCAGGTCCTGTCGCGACCCTTCGCGTGGTCGGTGGTCATTGCGCCCATCGCCACGTTGACGGCCATTCTCTCCCTGAACCTCTGGACGATTCTCGGCGCGGTCGGCGCATGGCTCGCCTTGGGGAGCGCCGCCAGCGCTCGCAAGCTGCTCGCGAAGATCGACGGGCCGATCCGCATCTCGCAGAAGTACATCGCCGTCGATGGACACATCGAGCGCATTCGAGGACAGCAGATTCGGCCCGGCCGAACGACCAGCCGGGTTCGAGATCAGCAGAAGGCGCGGCGAGCGAAGGCGCGCAAGAGCCTCATCATCTACGCTGCGGGCACGGTCGTCGCCTTGGTGTTGATCATCGTCCTCATCATCCAGCTCTCCAAGCCGCCGGAGCTCCGCCCGAGTGCCGACGCTTTCGCGAAGGCCTGGAACGCGACCTCCGGCAGCACCCGACAGGTCGCCGAGGAGCTCGGAGGCTTTTTCCAAGCGGACAGCCAAGCAAAGATGGCTCGCTCCATACTCCGGCGATTCGAGCGGTACGGTTGGGAGTCCGGGCGCCCTCGGCTGAGCGAGCCGGAGATCCGCAAAGCCTCCGAGGAGCGAGCCTGGGCCGAGTTCAAGCTGCCTGGCGTCAGCGAGAAGCTCGAGACCTCCTGGGGCCTCATGAATGGCGAGTGGCGGCTGCGGGCGATCCGCTATCCGAAGGGGCTGGCCGACTCGGACGATCAATGAGCTCTGAGAGCCCGGACGCCCCGGCCACCGGGATGGCGTGCCGCTGCGGAGCCACGCTCTCGCCAGGCGCGAATTTCTGTTCTCGCTGCGGACAGCCTAGCCGGACGCAGGTCCGACGGCAGACTCGTGATATCCAGGAGAGCCTGCGCGCGACGCGCCGAGACATGCAGGCCATCACCATCGTGTTCGTCGGGACCCTCCTCGGCCTGATCGCACTCGCTCTTCTTCCGATCGAGCGCTGGCGATGGACCTCGGTCTCCCTCGCCGAATGCCTCGTATTCCTCGCCGTCGGAGCCCTTGCAGCCTCTCGGTTCGGTCGTCACCGTTGGCGGCGGACGCTCGGAGACTTGCCTGGTCCACCCGACATGGCGATCGGGCTCGCTGCGGGATTGATCGGCGCCGCAGTGAGCTACTCGTACGTCCGCCTCCTCGCCGGTGACTCGGCCGAGCTGGATCCGAGCGAGGAGTCCGTTCTTCAGGGACTCGTTGCCTTCGCCCTCTTGCCGGCCATCTTCGAGGAATGGTTGTGCCGCGGTGTACTTTGGGAGGCTTCTCGTCGCATCGTCCCGACGCTCGGCACGATCCTGATCACGGCCGGGCTGTTCGCCCTCCTCCACGTCCCCCTCGCCGGAGGCTGGGCCCTGGCTCCGCATCGGTTCGTGCTCGGCTCACTCCTCGGCTGGTCCAGAGCCAGAAGCGACAGCCTGCTGCCGGCGATGGGCGGCCACGCACTACACAATGCCCTCTTCGTGGTCGCTGTGTAGCGAATTGACGCTTTGTCGCGATGGCGGCCGGAGGAGACTGAAAAGTGGGCCATTCGTGCCGGGAGCAGAATGCTCACTTTCGAGGCTTCAGCCAGCCTGAGTTGGAGCTCAGGCTTTCGTGGGAGACGGCTTCTTCGACCGCGTAGCTTGCCAGTAGGCGAGTCGAGTCGAGGATGGGCAAGGGAGAGTTGTCCTCGGTCACGATCAAGGGGATCTCGGTGCAGCCGAGGATCACGCACTCGGCGCCTCGGGCGCGGAGATCCTCGATGGCCCGAAGGAACCGCTCGGTCGTCGCGTCGATGAAAACTGCCTGACAGAGCTCATCGAAGATCGCCGCGTTGAGCTGCTCTCGGACGTCGGCCTTCGGGATCAGCCGCTCGAGACCGCGCTTCGAGAGGGCTTTCTCGTAGACGGGACCCGTCATCGTCCAGCGCGTTCCCAAGAGCCCGACGCGGCGCCAACCTCGGCGCTCGATCTCTCGGCAGACGACGTCGGCGATGTGGAGGCCAGGCAGCGGGAGCTCGTCCGCGATCTTCTCGAGGACAATGTGAGCCGTGTTGTCGGGACAGACGTAGAAGTCCGCTCCCGCGGCAGCGACCTGGCGTGCGCCTTCGGCGAGGTACTTCCCGACGGCGTCGTGATCGTCCGATTCCCAACCCGGCATGCTGAGGCCCATGGGGATAGCGCTCATCACGATCCGGGGATGCAGGTGCGCCCCCATCTTCGAGGCGCCTTCTCGGCATGCCGTGAGAAAGCAAAGCCCGCCGCCTTCGGCGCTGTGTGCCACGATTCCGATCGTCTTCATCGTCACTCCGCATTCGTCTCGACCTCGATCGCCCGTATCGTTCGCGTGCGGGCAGCGGCCACGAGGCTCGACCTCGATGAATACGGAGCGATGGAGCCGAGTGCGGGATCTCGTTCGATGGCGAGCTCGCCGCCGCCTCACGGCGACGGCGGCTCTGATGGAATGAACCTCACCTGGGGATCACGGTCACCTCGGCCCGGAAGGCATTCACCTGTCCCTCGTCTCCAGTTCCCAGGACTGCCAACTGGAAGGACTGACCGCTCTGGAATCGATGCACGATCTTATCCTTGCCGACGGGCGGCACGTCGTCTGCCGAGACGACCTCCTGCAGGTACACGTGGCCTCGACCGTCGTCGATCAACTCGCAGAGCTGGAACGTTCCCGAGGCGAGTGAGCTGCCGACCGAGACCCGGATCTCGATCGTCCCTTCTTCGAAGCCGGTGATGTCGAGCGGATAGAACGCCGGCACTCTCTGCATCGGCCCGCCGGCCGCGGCCCGCATCACGTCGAGTAGCTCGCCCGAGGGGTGATCCGGCGTCAACTCGAGGCTCGCTCCGGGCGGACGAGGCTCGTTGGCTGTCGATTCAACTCCATGCGAATGGCCTGGATCAGGCTCCTCTTCACTGAGCTCCTCACCTCGCATCATCGCGAGTCCCCGCTTCAGGAGCCCGAGGTAGGGAGTCGCTCCTTCGAACATGGCGTCATTGACGTTCTTGTGACCGACCACTCGGAGGTCGGGAGTCACGAGGACGCTGTCGACCGGATACCCGTAGTTCTCTTCGACCAGCTCACAGAGACGGCGCAGATCGGCATCGCCGCTGGCCGCAATCTTCTTCAAGTCCTTCGCCAGGACCCACGAGTTGACGTAGCTCTCACGAAGCTGCGCAATGACACTAGGAACGTTGAGGACCCTCGCACGGAGGGTCTTACCGCTGGCTCAACACGATTCGTCAGTGAGGCTGCCGAACAGCACGACGATGTGCATCGGGCGATCGGTCCGGCGAGACTCGGCGAGGGCGTCCGGAAGCTCGAGCCAGGTGAGGTCGGCCAAGGGGTAGAACTTCTTCTGCAAGGCCGAGCGTGCTTCCTCGATGCCGATCTCGTGCTCGTACGTCGTGTCCTCGGTCTCGAGAGCGCCGCGCAGCTCGAGATTGGGGATGCGTCCGATGTCGGCCGAGACCCCGCGCCCGGTCCCGACATTGATGTCGACGTTGGCGCTCGAGTCGGGCAGCGCCAGCGAGAACGCGATCGCTCGACCCGCCACACGGTCGATCACGAGACGGCCTTCGAACTGCGCCGGGGTCATCCAAGACGATTCGCCGAAGGTACCGTCCCCTCGAAGCAAGAAGTCGACATGGGCGCGCAGCACGATCTCGGCGTGGCGCTCCCCGGCGGCGCGCAAGCAAGCCCAGGCGCCCGGAGCCGAGATGCCCGACTTGCCGCCGTCTCCATGATGGAGGCTCGAGGTCGCGCCAGGGTGGATCTGCTTCAGCAAGGCCACCAGCGCCTCGGTGTCGACCTTCCACGTATCGCCGACCTGCACGGGCTCTTCGGGCAGCAAGGGACGAAACGCTTCGGCGCCATAGCTCGCGGTGACCTTCGCCGGCTGCAGCTCGGCCAGCCAGGGATACTGCGTCTCGAAGCGATACACGGTGTCGGTGAGCGGCTCCCAGCTCGCCCGGAGCTCCAAACCGTGCCCCGGCTCGAGCGTGAGCCGAATCGGATCCGAGCTCTGAGACAGCGCCACTCCGGCGAAGATCAGCCAGCAGGACAGTATGCGAACGAACGAGCCGCTCATGACGAGACCTCCAACAGCAAGAAGAGGGTGACCACGGAGCATGCTACGAGTCGTAGTGACAATTGTCGAGAACTTGTCACTCTTTCGGAGATCAATCGAGTACACTTTGTCACTATGACAAGTCGCCGAAAGACCGCCGGCTCCAAGAGCCGGACCCTGCTCTGGAAGCCGACGCTCGGCAATCACGCGGGCCCGCTGTATCGCACGATCGCAGCCGCCCTGAAGTCCGACATCGCCGAAGGGCGCTTGCACGCCGGTGATCGCCTACCCACCCAGCGCGAGCTCGCCGACGCCCTCGGTGTGAGCCTGGGCACCGTGACCCGCGCCTATCAAGAGGCCGAGCGCCAGGGCCTGATCTCCAGCCGCGTCGGCCGCGGGACCTTCGTGTCGACCCCGAGCACCAGCGATGTCTTGGGCCTCCCCGACTCTCGCCTCATCGAGATGAGCGTCGATCTCCCCGTTCATCAAGAGGACCCCGACCTCGCCCTTGCTCTTCAGAAGATCGCCCGTGGCCGGGGCGTGCCTCGGCTTCTCCGGTATCACGATCACGCCGGCACGGCGCGACATCGCCGCGCCGGCGCGGCCTGGGCCGAGCGCTTCGGTGTCGAGGCCAGCCCCGACGACGTCATCGTCTGCGCCGGTACCCAGCACGCCTTGTGCGTCTCCTTGATGGCCATCGCCGAGCCGGGCGACATCATCTTGTGTGACTCGCTCACTTACCCGGGCATGCGCGCCATCTGCCATCAGCTCCGCCTGCGCCTCGAAGGCCTGCCGATGAAGCAGGGAGCGCTGGATCCGAGCGCCGTCGAAGCGGCCTGCAAGAAGCGCCGTGTTCGCGCCCTGTATTGCATCCCCAGCCTGCACAACCCGACGACGGGACGGCTCGGCGACCGAAAGCGCCGCGCCCTCGCACGCATCGCCGAGAAGCACGATTTCTGGATCCTCGAGGACGACGTCCACCGGCTGATGAGCCACGAGCCGGCACCGCCGATCGCCACGCGTGCACCCGATCGGACGTTCTTCATCGCGAGCTTCTCCAAGGCGGTGACGGGTGGCCTCCGCGTCGCCTTCCTCGTCCCGCCCGCCAGCCATCTGCCGGCCGTGACCGACGCCGTTTGGGCGACCATTTGGATGGTCCCGACGCTGGCCGTCGAGGTCGCGGCGACCTGGATCGAGGACGGCACCGCCGACGAGGTCGTCGCGAGGAAGCGCGCAGAAGCCTCGCGCCGGCAAGAGCGCTGCGCCAGCATTCTCACGAGCGCCCGTTACGATTCGCAGCCGAGCGGGTACTACACCTGGCTGCACTTGCCCGCGCCTTGGACCAGCGCCGGCTTTGCTCGAGCGGCGAGGAAGATGGGCGTCGCCGTCAGTCCGTCGGGAGCCTTCCTGGTCGGAAGCTCGCCGCCGCCGCCGGCCGTTCGCGTCTGCCTCGGTGCAGCCGAGAGCGGCGACGAGATGGCCCGCGGGCTCGAGATCCTGGCCGAGCTCCTTCGGACTGGACCCATTCCCGAGCGAGCCGCCATCATGTGAGCTTGCCACGATTGACCTGACGCCCGGCCAGGTGCCTACTGAGTGGCGCGCTGGTGCGTCCGGCCAGGTGCGCACCGTCATTATCTTCATTCGAACGGTTACTCATGCGCTCATCCGGCGACAGTATCTCCAAACCATGGACTCGCTGGCTCGCAGCCGGGATCGGCCTCGCCCTGCTCGGCGTCGCGATCTGGATCCTCGGATCGGATCCGGCGACGACGAGTTCCTCTGAACCGGTACCCGACGCGGTGAGGTCGAGGGAGCTGGCGAACGAGCTGAGCCCCGTGCCTTCCGTTCCCGACGAGACGAGCATTCCTGTCGGGAGCGATTCGCCATCGGAGGCGCCCACAGTCGACCAGCCGACGACGGTGCCCCCGGACCGCCGGAGCGATCCGTGGCGGAAGGACGGCGACCTGGCGGTCCGCGTCACCGGGAGCCGCGGCGAGCCCGTGACCGGGGCGAAGGTGCGCTGGATTCGCGGAGAGAGTCGCATCGAGAAAGACACCGACCACCGCGGCATGGCCACCGCCGAGCGCTTGCCACTGGGGTCCTGGCGCATCACCGTGACCGCGCCCGAGTATCTCGAGGCCTCCATCTCGGTGCGGTTGGATCGGGGCCGCATCGATCGGACCGTTCCGATACGACTCGTGAAGGGAGGCGTCTTGGCAGGTCGTGTCCTCACCGAGTCCGGGACCCCGATCGAGGGCGCGCGAGTCGACTGGATCCGGACGGATGAGCAGCTCGCGACGACGCGCAGTGGAGCGAGTGGGGAGTTTCACTTGTCCGATCTCCCGCTGACCACGGGCACGCTCCGGGTGACACATCCGCGCCATCGCCCGTACCTCGAAGCTCAGGCGGTGAATGACGAGACCGTGGAGATCCGCCTCGCCGAGAGCCGTCTCGAGGTGTCGGGTCGCGTCGTCGAGGCCCGCTCGGAGAGCCCCATCGCCGGGGTGAGCGTCCGCCCCAGCTTGGGCCGAGCCAGCCAAGACCGAAGCGCCCGCTCGAGCGCGACCGAGCTTCCCGAGGTCGTGACCGACGACCAAGGGCGCTTCGTGATCGCGGGACTGAGCCCGGGCTGGATCCACCTGACGGCGCTGCACCCGGACTTCGCTCCCGGAAACGAGTCGCTACGAGTCGGCGATTCGGGAGCGGCCGACGTCGTCATTCGACTGGCGCCGGGGATGAGGCTGCAAGGACACGTGGTCAGCCTGCAAAGCCGCAATCCGGTCCCGGGCCTCGAGATCGTCGGCGCCGGCCCCGATGGCCAACGCTTCACCCTGCGAACTGACGACGCCGGAGCTTTCGCGCTCTTGGCGCCGATTCGAGAGGGACAAGTCGTGCGCTGGTCGACCCGCTCCGAAGACTGGGTCCTCTCGCCACCGGTCGAAGCCCCGGCCTCGGAGCGTCCATTCACGCTGATGGCCGAAAAGGCGGCGTCGATCCAAGGAGTCGTGACCGACGGGGAGAGCCGTCGTCCCGTGCCGGGTGCCCGCATCCGGCTGCAGGACAGCGAAGGCTCGGCCTCCTCCGAAGACGTCTCCGATACCGAAGGACGCTTCACGATCAAGGGGATTCGATCGACGGGACAGACCGTCCTCCTGGCGACTCATCCCGACTACGTCGCGACCACCTCGAGGTCGGGCATCTCGGCAGCGAGCCTGATCGAGCTGCGCATCGTGATGAAGCCGGGCCTCCGACTCACTGGGCACGTCCGAACCCCGGAGGGCGTCTCGGTGGAGGGTGCCTCGGTGCTCGTCCGACGCGGCACCGACCAGCTCGCAGCTCTGACCAGCGACACGGACGGAGCCTTTCGCTCGCCAGCTTTGGATGAAGGGCAATACACCGTGCTCGCCGAGTGGCAAGGCGAGGAGTCCGAGGCCGAGGATGTAGAGCTGACCGATGAGACCAAAGAGGTGATCTTGACGATCGGGGCCACGCCATCGATCCGCGGCCGCGTTGTCGACGAGGCGGGCAGCGCGCTCTCGGGGATCCGCTTGATGCTCCGCACGAGCGAGCGCATCGTCGCTGAAGCTCGAACCGACGACGAAGGTCGATTCCGCTTTGCGCACCTCGAGGAGTCTGAGGAGTACCTTCTCGATCTCGGAGGGAATCGCCGGTTCGATCCGCCGGAGCCATCCCCCCTGCGTCCCGATCGCCGCGACCATACGATCCGCCTGACCCACCGGCGAACCGGGTCGGTCGAGGGGTTCGTCGAGGTGTCATCCGGCACGCCCCCGATCACCCTCGATGTCGAGGCGCACCGGCAAGACCGCATCGAAGAGCCGCCGACCGGAGAGGTCGTCCGACCGGCCTCGGGAACCGGGCGCTTCCGTCTCGATGATGTCCCGGCCGGTGAGTATCGCTTCATTCTGATCGCCGAGGGATTCCGGCGGAGCGAGATCCCCGGTCGCGTCGAGCCCGACCGCACCCTCGCCCTGGGCCGGATCGTCCTCGAGCCGGAATGAGCGCCGAACAGGATTCGCGCTCCGGGGATTTCGGTTCGGCTATCCTGACCCGCTCGAAAGGCACCGTTTCGAGGAACCGAGGAGACGACATGGACATGGACAACTCTGGATCGATCGGGACCAGGGAACTTGGGAGCCGAGCAACGCGGCGGGCCGGACTGTCTTGGGTGCTGCTCGCCTTGCTCTCGGCCGGTTGCTCTTCTCCGCCGGAGCGCGCCGGAAACCCGGTCCTCGATGGCTGGTACGCCGATCCCGAGGGCGCCATCTTGGACGGCGAGTACTGGATCTTCCCGACTTACTCCGCCCCCTACGACGAGCAAGTCTTCCTCGACGCGTTCTCGTCCCCCGACTTGGTCCATTGGACCAAACACGAGCGGGTGCTCGACACGTCCATCGTCACTTGGGCCCGGCGAGCGATTTGGGCGCCGTCGATCATCGAGAAGGGCGGTCAGTACTTCTTGTTCTTCTCAGCGAACGACCTGCAAAGACCGGGCGGTCCCCTCTGGGACCCCGACGATGTGAGGAGTCATACTGGAGGGATCGGTGTTGCGGTGGCCGATTCGCCAGGTGGCCCGTACCGAGACTACTTGGGCGAGCCCCTGATTGGTGAGTTCCACAACGACGCGCAACCGATCGACCAATTCGTCTTCCACGATGTCGATGGCTCCCACTACCTCTTCTACGGCGGGTGGGGACACTGCAATGTCGCCGAGCTGAACGACGATTTCACCGGGTTCGTCCCCGGAGCAGACGGCACGGTGTTTCGCGAGATCACGCCCGAG
This sequence comes from Planctomycetota bacterium, assembly GCA_040219065.1. GTDB lineage: Bacteria > Planctomycetota > OFTM77 > OFTM77 > OFTM77 > OFTM77. The sequence continues at coordinate 6,425 of JAVJTD010000484.1, read as the reverse complement.
GGCTACGTCGAGGGCCCGGTGCTGTTTCACCGTGAGGGACGTTACTACTTCATGTGGTCCGAGGGCGGCTGGGGAAACGCCACCTACCGAGTGGCTTATGCGATCTCGGACTCGCCCACGGGGCCCTTCGAGCGAATCGGGACGATCCTTCAGAAAGACGACGCCATCGCCACCGGAGCTGGCCACAATTCGGTCATCCACGCACCCGGCACGGACGATTGGTACATCGTCTACCATCGCCGACCGATCCCCAACGAAGGCCGCGATCACCGAGTGAGCTGCATCGACCGGCTGGAGTTCGCCGAGGACGGGACGATCCTGCCCGTCCGGATGACCTTCGAAGGAGTCGAGGCGAATCCGCTCGATTGAGGGGCAGTGCCCCGGGGAATCAGGCGCTTGTAGGGCTTGCTTTCGTTCTTGGCTGGCGCGAGAAGCAGAGCGCATCAAAGAAGCCCCTTGCTCGGCGCCACGCCGCTCGATCGATTGCGCCGTCGAGGAAGCGGCTGGTCGACCGACGATGTCTCACCGTCTCGGTCGCGCTCGAGTCGAGACTTGCGGCAAGTCGTCCGGATTGAGCCTGAACGATGACAATCGAGCCCGGTTTCAGCCCGCTGGACTTTTTCCGATCTCTGCAATCGGTCAATTTTGATCCTAGTAATACCGATGTCCTCGCCGGATACTGTGGGGCGTTGGGCGAGGAGGAGTCCAGTCTCAGATAATCGGAGGGCACTTTCATGCCAGCAGAAGTCAGTCTCGACAAGCGAATCGCGGCCGCAAAGCAGATGGTCAAGTCCGGCAGGTACACCTTGGTCGGTCCCCTGCAATCCGAGCTCAAAAAGAAGTTCGGCAAGGGCATCCCACCCGCGATGCTCGGTGAGGTCTTCGGAACGTCGGGCCGAAAGAAGACGAAGTCCCAGAGAAAAGCGCGCGGGCATGCGGCGGCCAGCACGGCTCCGAAGCGTGGTCCCGGGCGGCCCCGCAAGACGGAGGCTCCCATGACGGTCTCGCGCTCCAACGGAGCAGGCTTCGCCATCGACGTCTCGGCATCCAACGGTCTCGATTACTGGGCCGATCTCGTGGGCTACTTGAATCAGAACACGACCGGTCGCACGAAGTTCTCGATCCGCTTGGACGGTGAGACAGCATCGCTCGTCGCTGAATGAGCGAGCCGCGTGGGAGCGGCGCACGAGACAGGGTGACAAGTCTGCAGGCGGCTCGGTGATCACCGAGTCGCCTTCGTTTTTGCCACCGACTTGACCTCGAGCACCGTCTTCCCACGAGCATGTCCTGTGGCCACGTGCCTCATGGCCTTGGGCGCCTCTTCGAGGGGAAGGGTCTGTTCGATGACCGGAGACAGCGCTCCTTGCGTGGCCCAATCGGCGAGCACGACCAAATCCTCCTGCCGGGTCTCGACCAAGAAAGTCTTGAAGGTCTGCGGGCCTCGTCGATTGGCACGGCTAGTCGACAGCATCCAAAGCAGAGGACCTATCCAATCGTGACCCGGCGGGCCCGCAAGGGCCACCAGGACACCCCGCTCGCTCAGAAGACTCCGAAACTCCTCGAGCGATCGATTGCCGACCATATCCAAGATGACGTCGAACCGCGTGTCTGCTTGTCCGGCGAGGTCACCTAGCGTGTAATCGATGACCCGATTGGCTCCGATCTCGGACATCAACTCGACATGGCGGGTGCTGCAGACGGCCGTCACCCGCGCGCCGAGCGCCCGCGCGATTTGCACGGCGAATGTTCCGACACCGCCCGAGGCACCATGGATCAAGACCTGGTGTCCGCTCCGGGCTCCTCCCGCGTCACGCAGAGACTGCAAAGCGGCCAGGGCCGAGTCGCCAATCGCAGCGGCTGGCTCGAAGCCGAGCGAGGCAGGCTTGTGGGCGAGCCGGGACTCCGGCGCGCGAACATACTCGGCGAAAGCGCCGTGGCCGACTGGCCCGAAGACTTCGTCCCCCACCTTCAATCTCAGCACATCCGATCCGGCCGCGACCACCGTTCCGGCGACTTCTTGCCCGATCACGCGATTCTTGGGGCGGAGTAATCCGAACATCGTCCGCACCAAGTACGGACGCCCCGTCATCAGGTGCACGTCCCCTTTGCAGATCGCCGCCGCTCGCACTCGGACCAAGACTTCCCCCGGTTCGGGATTGGGTGTCGACACCGACTGGAGCCGCAAGCGATCCGCTCCACCGTAGCGGTCCTGGACGATCGCCTTCATCCAGCTCGGAATCTCTGTCTCACTTGCGGGCGTCATTGCAGGCATGTCGATTGTTACCGTTCGCTCTTCATGTCGAAAGGGCCCTCCAGACTTCACCGCATCCGGATCGTCACTGGGCGTCAGCCCGGGGCAGCACGCCGTGTCGGCGATCTCGGACCAGGCGAGCTCGAAAAGCTCCCGAAGACGTTGAATTCCTCGCGATGGGCGACGACGGCGCGCGATCATCTTAGGGGCGCCCGGAACCGTCGGCCAGCCTCGGGGCACTCTCGATCCCGCGGCTCGTCAGAAGGCGCCGCCGACGATACAGTCAGGGCATGACACCGACCGCCCTGACGTTCTGCCTGTTCGCCACGCTCCTCTCACTCCAGGACGCTCCATCGACGCTCGGTCACGCGAACGGCGTGAAGATCGGCGAGGTGACACAGGCGAGCGTCGTGCTCTGGACGCGACTCACCCGGCGCGCCGAAGCCGATCACCGTGTCCCCGAGTGGGATCCCGATGACCCGCACTGGATGGTGCCCGGTGCCGGCGGCGCAGTTCGCTTCGTGTTGAGAAGTGGCGATGAGACCGTGCGAGAGACGGACTGGGCCCGGGTCGATGCTTCGAGCGACTACTGCCATCAAGTACGCTTGACGAATCTCGAGCCCGACACGACCTACACCTTCGAAGCGCAGGGCCGGAGCGGCGAATCGCGCTCACGCTTCGAAGGCTCGTTCACGACGGCGCCGAAGCCGTCCGCCGATCGAGCAATCGACTTCGTGGTCTCGACCTGCCAGGACTTCACTCGCCGTGACGATCTCGAGAACGGACACGTCATCTATCGATCGATGCTCACCCTCGAGCCCGACTTCTTCGTTCAGACGGGCGATACACTCTACTACGACAAGCCCGAGCCGTTCGCGAAGGACGCGGCCACGGCGCGGTACAAGTGGAACCGACTGTACGCCCTGCCGAACCTGCGCGCGCTCCACGCGTCGGTGCCGACCTACTGGATGCACGACGACCACGACCTGTTGAAGGACGACTGCTGGCCGGGTCAGTCGTACGGTGACTTGACCTGGTCGCAAGGCCTGGCGATCTGGCGAGAGCAGATTCCCCAGTCGGACAAGCCGTACCGGACATTTCGCTGGGGGCAGCACCTGCAAGTCTGGCTGCCCGAAGGGCGAGAGTTTCGCTCACCGAACACCGACCCAGACGGGCCCGAGAAGTCGATCCTGGGCCGGGAGCAGTGGCGCTGGCTCGAGGCGTCTTTGAGGGAGTCCGATGCGACCTTCAAGGTCTACCTCTCCGCGACGCCCGTCGTCGGACCGGACCGCAAGAACAAGCGCGACAACCATGCCAATGCCAACTTCAGCTTCGAAGGCAAGCGCCTCCGCGCACTGCTCGAGTCCACTCCCGGCTGCTTTGTCATCAATGGCGATCGACATTGGCAATACGAGTCGATCGATCCCGAGACCGGCCTCCGCGCGCTCGGCTGCGGTCCCGCTTCCGACGCCCACGCCGGCGGCTTCCGGATGGAGCTGCAAGAAGAATGGCAGCCGTTCCTGCGGATCGCGGGCGGATTCCTGTCGGGGCACGTCACGGCCGAAGCCATCACGCTTCGCCACCACGACGTCAAGGGAGCAGTCGTTCACGAGGTGACGATCCCCGCACCGCGTTGAGAGCTTCAGCTCGCCCCGCGCTTCACCAGATACAAGGCGACGACCAGCATCCATAAAAGGCTCGCCATCGTCGCCAACTCGGCGATCATCCCGGCGAATCCGTCCGTGAAGACCGAGATGACTAGAACGCCCGAAAGCAGGCAACCGGCGGCGCCCACGAAGCCGAGGAAGGCCATCCACTTCGGCAAGGTCGCCGAGACAAGGCCCGCCGCGCTGAATCCGGCGAGCACCAAGGACCAAGTCGCGATCTCGGCGGTGAACAGGATGCGGGTCATTCGGAAGACGAGCCAGAACAGCTCGGGCCGGTTCGAGAGCAGATCGAAGTCGACGAAGGCGAGGATCTCGAGGCCGTTGGTGACGATGCCGCTGGTGACCCAGATCGCGGTGCCCAGCAGCCCCACGAATCCCCAGCCATTCAGCGCCGCGGCCCGTCCGCCGCAAGTTCGAATGAACAGACCGGCGGCGAACAGCACGATCCCGCAGAAGGCGAGGTAGCGAAAGCCGTGCACGATTGCCCACGTGTCGGCCTCACGGTCGAGATAGGCCTGCAGCTCGCTCGCCGTCGGGTCCTCGGGTGGAAACTCCTTCAAGACCATGTTGAGGACGACGTGAACGATGATCGACAGGATCATGGCCAAGCCGCCCAGTCGAATCAGGGTCGCGGAGCCATGGCCTGCTTCGGTATCACTCATGGTGGGCCTTTTCGTGGACGGAGCCCTGGGTCGAATCCGGTCTCGCCTTCCGACGGACCGGGAGTCCCGTGGAGTCTACGTGGCCCAGCGTCCACATCCAACCTGTGACATCGCTCGATTCAGCGTGATTGGAGATCGAGAGCCTGATGCCCAAAGGACAACCGAAGCGGCGAACGATCTCGATCTACTGCCAGGGATGCCGAACGCTCCTCTATCGCTACAAGAAGGGCGGCTCGGGCGGTTTGGTGAAGTGCCTGGTCGAGCGGATCGTGGAGGATCGCACGAACGGCGATCTCTGCTGTCCGAGCTGCTCGCAGGAGTTCGCTCGCCCGATGGTCGTACGCGGACGACCGGCCCACCGCATCATTCAAGGCAAGGTCTTCGTGCGCGGCATGCGCCGCAAGTGATCACTCTCAGGTCACTCACCGAGGTAGCGGTAGAGGATGTCCCGCCACTCATCACTGCTGGTGATCTCGAGCAGCGCCCGGTTGAAGTCCTTGCGCAGTGGGCTGTCGAGCGGCAGGCCGATCGCGTAGTCCTGGCGCTCGAAGACCATCGGCAGCACCGTAACGCTCTCGGGAAACTCCTCGTTGACGAGGTACTTCAAGATCGGCGCGTCGTAGACGACCGCTTTGAGCTTGCCGGAGGCGATCTCGGCGAGGGCCGTGCGAACGTCGGGAAACGTCGCTCGGGAGATACGTCGGTCGATCAGGTACGCCTCGCTGGTGGAGGCCGCGACCGTGCCGACTCGGTCGACGCTCCCGAGATCGTCGGGACCCTCCACGGCCGAAGTCAGCGTCTGCAAAGTCAAGGACGACGCGATGGCGGCGGTGAAGCCGGAGATCATGATCACCGATGCGAACATCCACACCACGGCGACGCCGCGGCCGCCGGGCGTGACCGGCGCCTTGTCCCCGTAGCCGACGGTCGTCATCGTCACGGCCGACCACCAGAAGCCCGACGCCAACCCGCCCTTGCCGTGGAACTGCTCGTTCTTTCGGCGCTCGAAGATCCAGATGAGGATTCCGGCAACCGAGATCACGAGGGCCAACCAGAGGACGACCTGGAGAAACTCGAGCGAGAACAGGCTCTTCGCCAAGCTCCCGAATCCCGACTCGGTCTTGAGCGGAACCGCGATGCCCAAGCCGGATGGATAGAAGGGATGAGTGAAGTCCCCGATCTTCTCGCGCTCGGCGGTGACCGTCAAAGCGGCCACGGCGGCGTCGAGCTCGCCCTTTTCCAGCCCGTCGATCAACGCTTCGAGCGAGCGCTCCTCGAGCTCGTAATCCAGGTCCAAGCGCTCGGCCATCCGGCGCCACAGGTCGATGCTGATCCCTCGCCAGACATCGTCTTCCCCCCGGAAGGAGAAGGGCTCGGCCTGCTTCGTTCCCACGACGAGCTTCTCACGAGGTGGTTCCTGAGCGCCGAAGAGAGCACCGGGAAAGACGCTGCCACAGGTGAGCAGGCAGATCGCGATTCGTCGGTTGAAGATATCCATGACGCGCACAGTGTAAGGGCTCGAGCGGCGAGCGGCCACCTTCGGACGAGAGCGACCCGGGCGGGGCGCCGGAGCAGGCAGGGGGGAAGCCGGGCCCCGATCCGATGGAGTGCCCAAGTCGAGCGAGCCAAAGGCCAGGTCTGTCGGTGATGGCTGGCACGAGCGAGCTTAGGCCGGGGCTGAGCCGGACCACGGAGCTTCGGACCTGAGGTCACGGTCCTCTTCGAGGCGCTTGAATGGAGGGCACCGAGACCGGCTGAAGGGTCTGTCCAAATAATCGGCGCCCCAGGGCCGGGGATGCGGTAATCTCTGCGCGGCAGGTTGAGATCATCCTCGGAGGGGCGATA
>JAVJTD010000476.1:0-23565 GCA_040219065.1 Planctomycetota bacterium | reverse complement strand
CCGGCCGATACCGCTTCCCGCGAACCAAAAGAGGCGGGGCGAGGAGCCTGAGCTCCTCGCCCCGCCGTGAGACCACTGCGGCGTAAGTGCAGCGAGGTGCAGTCTTACTGGAGCGAGTCGAGGACGCCACCGACCGCGTTGGCGGCATCCGACTCATGCAGGAGGTGACCGCTGGCAAAGCCGTCGAGCGACTGAGCCATGGCGCCCACGAAGGGCGGGTCGAGAACCTGCGGCTCGTTTCCGACGATGTCGACCGCACGATCGCCATCGATGCGGGCCCAGCCCGTCGTGCCGATCAGCAGTCCGCCGTCAGCGGTATCGTAGGTCGTGGTGACCAGGAAAGCGTTGGTGAACTGGGAGTCGATGTCGGTCAGCTCGACCGCGGCCCAGCAGCGAAGCGCGTAGGTCGTCGAGAACTCTTGCTCGTTGTTGTTGTAGACGGCGAAGTCGAGACGGGTCTCGAAGTCGCTCGAGCCCACGAGGGAGACGAGGTAGAGCGTCGAGGTGACGTAGGTCGGGTCCTGGCCGATGAAGCTGGAGATGTACATCTCGTCAGCGATGGCTTCGAACTCGACGCCGTCGAGGTCCATCAGGTCATCCGCATCGAGGTCGGAAGCCGCACCCTCAGCCGCATTGGACTTGAAGGCGAGGGCGTCGAGACCGAACAGCCAGTTGCCGCTACCGTCGGCGACGATCTCGTCACCGATGAGGTAATTGTGCGAAACCGGGGCGTTCGTGCTCGGGTCGATGGCGATGCAGTAGAGGAACCCATTCTCCGAGTTCGGATTGTGGGTATCGGCGAGGACGGTGAAGGTATCGTTCGGCGTGAGGCGCTCGAAACGATTGAACTCCGTCCAGGAGTCACCGTCGATGTAGATGAAGTGCACATCGACGACACCGTTGAGGTTGGTATTACCGTTGTAGGAAGGGTCGTTGTTGGTATTGGTGATGCTGATCACCGTACCGCTGCCCGGCGAGGACTCGTAGACCGGGTAGATGAGGACACTACCCGGGGTGCGACCAGCGGCCTGAACGATCGGGCCGAAGGCCAGCGTCAAAGCCGCGAGGGCAAGGGCGCTCTTGAGGAACTTGGACATGAGTGGAATTCTCCTAGGTCGAAACGCTGCACACAGGGACCTCTTGGTCAGCCCCCGTTCGTCGTCGAAAACGTTGCGGCGGCGGTTCGCAATCCAAGGGCCTGCACGATCTGCAACGTCCTCGCGATCCGCACCCACCCACGCAAACCCTAGGGTCTCATCACATTAGGAATCGGAATTCTCATGGCAAGCTCACCGACCTGCCGGACCTCCACACCCTCCACCATTCACTTTTTTCATCAGATGATGATTTCCCACCTCATCGCCCCAGCTAGAACGGCCTCGCCAAACCAATGAAAAAGGGCCTCCCCGCGATGTGCGGGAAGGCCCGGAATCTCGGTCGAGAACGACTCTCAGTTGTCGAGAACGCCGTCCGTGGGGTTCGGCTCCTGGCTCTCGTGAAGCAGGTGGCCGGCCGAGAAGTAACCCGAGAGGAGCGTCTGGGCGATCGCACCGACGAACGGAGGATCGATGATCTTCGGCTCGTTTCCGACGACGTCCACGGCCTCGCGACCGTCGATCTCGGCCCAACCGGTGGTGACCGGCAAGCCGGTGTCCCGGTCGTCGTAGCTGGTCGTGATCAGGAAGTCATGACGGAAGAGACCGTCGATGTCCTCGAGGCACACGGCGTCCCAGCAACGGAAGTTGTGGGCCGTCGAGAACTCCTGTTCGTTGTTGTTGTAGGCGGCGAAACGCAGGCGCGTCTCGTAGTCCGAGCTACCGACCAGGGCCACGAGGATGAGAGTCGACTTCATCGGCAAGACTTCCGGCTGATTGCCCCGGCCGTCGTACTGGCCGAGGAAGCTCGAAATGTACATCTTGTCGGAGACGTTCTCGTACTCACCACCATCGAGCTGAACGCGGCTGTCGCCATTGATGCCCGGGAAGCCCAGGAAGGCGATCGCGTCGAACGCGTAGAGGAAGTTGCCACCGCTATCGGCGACGATCTCGTCACCGATGAGGACGTTGAGGGAGCCGGCGACGCGACTCTCGTCCAAGGCGACGACGTAGAGGAAGCCCTTCTTGGCTCCCGGCACGTGCGTGCTGGCGCGAATCGTGAAGTTGTCGCGGGGCGTCAGCGTCTCGAAGCGGTTGAACTCCCGCCAATCCTCGCCATCGATGTAGATGAAGTGAGCGACGACGGTGACGAACTGGTCGACGTTGGTCACGCTGACGACCGTGCCGGCCGCGCCATCGGAGTCGAAGCAGGGGTAGATGAGAAGGCTGCCCGGCTTGCGGCCGTCAGCCGAGGCGAACGGAGCCAAGCAGAGCAGGAGCGCTCCGACGAGGCCAATCTTGAGAAACGACTTGGTCACTTTGAAATCTCCTCCACGGAGAATGGTTGTCTTTTCGGGTCCGAATCGTCTGGAGAGAGGGAGCATCGCGGAACGCGGTGCTCAATTCTCGAGGCGACCGTCAGTCGGGTTGTCGGCGATGCTCTCGTGCAGGAGATGTCCAGCGGCGTAATAGCCGAGGGCCTGGACGAAGGCGCCGACGAACGGCGGATCATTGATCGCCGGCTCATTGCCGACGACATCGACGGCGCGATCACCGTCGAGCTCGATCCAGCCCGAGGTCTGTGGGAGACCGGTGTTGCGGTCGTCGTACCCGGTGTTGGCCTTCAAGAACCAGTCGTTGAAGTACTCGTCGATGTCACACAAGTTGACCGACGCCCAGCAGCGGAAACGGTAGTCCAGCGAGAACTCTTCCTCGTTGTTGTTGTAGGGCAACAGGTCGAGGCGAGTCTCGTAGTCGGAGCTGCCGACGAGGGAGACCAGGATCAAGGTCGAGGTCAGAGGATACGGGCCCTGCTTCTCCTGACCGAGGAAGCTCGAGACGTACATCTTGTCGGCGACCTTGAAGTACTCCTCGTTGTTGAAGTCGGCGTACTCGTCGAAGTTGTCGTTGATCGGCGCCTTCGAGCAGAACGGGATCGCCTCGAGCGCGTACAGGAAGTTCCCGTACGAGTCCACGACGATCTCGTCGCCAACGAGGTAATTCAGCGAGTCGGCTTGACGCAGCTCGTTGAGCGCGATGACGTAGAGGAAGCCGCGACGGGCGCTGGGCACGTGCTTCTTCGCCGAGGTCGAGAACACATCGCGCGGCGTGAGCGGCTCGAAGCGATTGAACTCTCGCCAGTCGTCACCGTCGATGTAGATGAAGTGAGCCACGACGCTGACGTCTTGACTGACGTTCGTCACGCTCAGGACCGTACCCGCTCCGGGACTGGAGTCGAAGATCGGGTAGATCAGAAGGCTGGCCGGATGTCGGCCAGCAGAGTCGGCAGTCGCCTGGGGCGCCACGACGGCCAACGCCGCGAGCACCAGGGCAAGACCGCCCCAAGTCATTCGGTTTCGCTTCACGAAACTCTCCTCCATGAGGGTTGCTAAACAAAGAAAGCGAATCGGGGAAGAGTGAGGACCTCGAACGAGGGATCCTCGAGTAGGAGGGAAGGCCGGGAATCTCGAGGAGATGCCCGCTTCGGTGTCACCGCCATTCGGTCCCGAGTGGTCAGACTCGAGCGACCGATCGACGGCACCCGGGCCGATGTCCCTGGGAGGGCTCGACTCGGGCTCATGCTTGGATTGGGATCTCAGGCAGGGTCTTCAGGCACTCCTCGATCAACATTGAGACTGATACGAAAGACTCCGGGTTCCCTGAAGGCCCCCGGAATCCGCTGGAATTCGGGTGTCCCGGCTCGAGCGTCCGGTAGGCTCCTCGCCCGCCTCCGCCTCACGGTCCGTCCGAATTCGAATCAGACCTCGAGCGGGCCGCCGAGCGCTCGCTCGGCGGAGTGCGGGCATGGACCCGGAGATCGGGATGGTCCGGCGGCGACGATGTTGTCACTGCTGCGGCGATGCGTGCGGGCAGCGTCCCACCCGGCACGATCAAAGACCAGTCCGCTCGATCACGGGACCGGCGGGCTCACGGACCCCGATAGGGTCCCGAGCTCCGCGTTTCTCTCTCTGCTCCTTCTCGATCTTCTCCTTCAGATTCGGACGATCAGCGAGGCTTCTCCTCGCCACCGCCCAGGTTGCCGCCCTGCACATGGCTGGCCGCCCGTCGCTTGCTGTTCTGGATCCGGTCGGCGAGGGACTGCACCTCGCGATACCAGTCCCCCTGACGGAATCGCCAAGGGTGGGTCACGTGGTTGGCTTCTTCGATCACGCGCCCCTTGAGCTTGGTCTGAATGATCGGATTCACCATCTCCCACTGATAGGAGACCGTGACTTCCGCCTCGTTCTCACTGGTGAGGTGCACGTCCTCGACCTCGAACTTGTGGTAGACGATGCTGCCCTTGCCCTGGAGCCACGACGTCCGGGACATGCGCTCTTCCTTCTCGTCGGCCTTCGGCGGGAAGTGATACTCGTAGGTCTTGTCCCAATCGGACTTGACCCGGGCCTCCCACAGACCGGTCGCACGCTCTCGAAGACGGGCGAGGAGGTCTTCTTCGCTCTGAGGCGCTCCTCCGCCGAAGGGCGTGAAATACACGACCAACAAGCCGACCGCGAGGACGGCGATCACCGCCCAACGAATGCTGCTCCAGGTTCGGTTGGCTTCACCGCTCGACATGACTGGACATCTCCATGTTGTGGGGCCGGCCGCCCGGGCACTCACCTCGGAGCACCCCTTCGGGGCCGAACGACCGATTATCTTCGTTCACGCGGATCGTCGCTTCGCCGAGTCGAGGGTCGGGTCGGTACCCGGACCGGAACTCGAACCCGCGGCGTGAGCAGGCTTCGGATCAGATCCCACAAGGATTGGAAAACTCCGGGAGAAGGCTCCGTGTCGCGATCGGCCGCCCTCGAGTGGCGAGCGCGCGACGCGAAGCTCGGCTTTCCAAAAATCATCTGAGATCCCCGCTGCCCAGTCAATGCTGAATCCGCATAAAAAACTGTCAAAAAAGCGCTTGGGTCGGGTTGACCATCCTCTTTGGAGACTACTGGGGAGCGGCCGACCGCCGACTCTTCCCTCGAATGAGCTTGCCCTTCTCACGGACCCAGACCTTGGCGCCCGTTCCGTACTGGGAGAGCGTGAACACGTCGGCCATGCCGTCACCGTTGAAGTCGTCGGCCTTGACCAAGGCGCGCTGTCCTTCGGTGCCCTCGATCTGACCGATCTCTTCCCATCGGCCTTGGCCGTCTCCCAGGAAGATCGTCGTGGCCCGCTCGAAGCCACTGGTGACCAGGTCGAGCTTTCCGTCCCCGTCGAAGTCGGCGACGTCGATGTCGTAGAAGGTGTCAGCAGCCGGCAGGCCGTCGGACACGCTCTGCCAGACGCCCTTTTCATCGAGTGTCCAGACGGTCAAGCCGGCTTGGATCACCTCGTTCGTCTTGGGATCCTTCTTCACGATCGCGGCGAAGACGATCTCGTCCGCTCCCTTGCCGGGAACGAGGTCCCCGACGGCCGTCCCCAGGTAGGAGCCACCGGTGGTCGTGGTGGGCAAGCCCTCGTTGTGGATCACGAAGGTCCCGTCTCCGTTGTTGAGGTAGACCGTCGGATTCCGCAGGCTCGCGACGAAGTCGAGATCTCCGTCTCCGTCGAAGTCTCCCAGATCCACGGAGTTGCCGAACATCTTGTTCCGCTCGAGCGGGACGTCGGCGCCCAGGGAGAAGCCGCCCTTCCCGTCCCCGAGGAAGACCATCACGCCGCGGCCTTCCTTGGAGCTGAACATGTCGATCCCGACGATGTCGGCGTTGCCGTCCCCGTTGAGATCCCCGGCGGCGACATCCCCGACGATCTTGTCGTAGACAAGGAAGTCGTCTCGAAGCTCTTTCCAGTTGCCGCCCGTTCCGTCGCCCAAGAAGACGCGGATCGGGGTCGAGTGGGTCGTGTAGACGATGTCGACGTGCCCATCGCCATTGAAGTCGGCGACATCGGCGCCACCGTAGTCGAGGGTCCTCGAGATTCCCTCGACCGACTTGGTCCAACCTCCCTGGCCGTCACCGAGGAAGACGCAGAGGCCCTCGTCGTTGCGGATCGAGCAAACGATGTCGGGGAGGCCATCCCCGTTGAGGTCGGCGACCTCGGGATTGCCTCGCCACATGCCCTTGGAAGGCAGGCCATCGGAGAACGGAGAGTAGGCGAGCGATTGCTCGACGGGCGGGTCTTGGGGTACGGGCTCGGGGTCGGGAACCGCGACATATTCGGCTTCGGCTTCGACCTTGTAGTAAACGAGTCCTCCGAGACCGGCGAGGAGACCGACGATGAGTGCGATCTCGATCAGAGGGTTTCTCACAGCGTCCTCCGGGATCGATGTCCCTGGCTTTCAAGATGTTATGATTGTAGAATCTCGTCGATGGGGATCGCCGACCTCGGCACGATTCACGAGCCCGGTGCGATCTCTACCACCAACATCGTTTGCGTTGGCACCGCCGCTTTAGGCTCTCCCGAGCCGGAGCGATCGTGGAGAGCAGCGTTTCAGCCGACGACAGACCGCCGGCTCTCCTCTTACGCCGTTCTCGATGGGAACCGCCGAGATTCTAGGCAATTCGGGGCCTGGCCGCGAGGATTCTCTCCGAGACGCACTCCTCGTGAAATATTTCCCCCGCGATCGAGAACCACCGCCTGTCCTCGGGTCCCACCGGTCCCATCCGGCCGTTTGAGAGAAGTGATTCCGCATGTTCACCATCAACACGCAGTTCGTCGCCCGCCTCAAAGAGCATGACGGCGATGCCTGGTTCGAGCTCTGGGAGGTCTTCGGGCCGACGATCGAGAGGATGGTCTACTCCCTCTCGAGTCGCTACTTCTCGCAGGAAACGGTCAAGGACATCAGCCAAGAGACGCTGATGCAGCTCTTCGAGGAGATCGGGCGCTTCGACACCCAGCGCGGCGTCAAGTTCTCGACCTGGCTCTACGCCATCGCCAAGCACATCGTCGCCTCCGAGCTGACCTACCGGAACGCTCTCAAGCGCAACAAGGGCGTCAAGCCGCTCTCGCTCAGCGAGACTTTCGACGAGGGCACCCCGGTCCAGAGCCCGCAGGACGAGTTCGAGCGCGAGGTCTTTCGGGCGAAGGTCTATAGGGCCTTCAAGCTCGTCGAGAAGAAGAGCGATTTCCTCGAGTTCGAGGTCTACAAGATGAAGATCTCGCGGAAGATTCGCTCTTTGGACATCGCAGCGATCATGGGGATCTCCGAGGCGAGCGTCTCGAGATACCTCAAGAAGATCCGCGAGCGCCTGCGCAGGACCTTGGCCGAGGTGGTCCGAGAATACTCTTGGACCGAGGAGGAGTTCGGTGAGATCGGGAAGAACCGTCTCGATTCGGCCGACGAAGCCCAGTTCGATGCCGCGATCGGCGACATCTACTTGCAGATGGAGCAGGATCACCGCAGCTACGACCGTCTGAGCAAGACGGCTCGAGGCATCTTTTGACCCCCCGAAGGGCGGAGACCAGATCGTGTTACGCGTGATTCAGTTCGTCTTCTTCTGTCTGACCTGGCCCCTGGCGCCGATCTTGACGATCCTGTTCTCCATCAAGGAGATCCTCCGGGCGGCCCCTCAGATCCTCGAAGCGACTCTCTCGATCTCGTGGCTCGGCATCCTCCTCGCCCTGAACGTCGTCCAGCGGGTCCTTTGGACCCTCGGACTCGGGAGCCGTGAGAAGGTCCACTTCACGACTCAGCAGGCGAAGCACTTCTATCGCGAGGCGCGCTCCGATCTCCTGGCCCTCAGGCAGCTCGGACGCACGGTCTTGGCCCGATTCTTCCGCATCATGGGTCTCGGCCGCGCCTTCTTGCGACTCGAGCGCAAGATCGAGCGCTCCCAGCCCCTGCCGATCCCCGACGCGCCGCCCGCCTCCCCGCCGAGCTCCGAGCACCGTTACGAGTTCGAGAAGTACTACCAGATCCAGAGACGCCTCGCGCCGGGCGGCTCGACCGCGCAGCTCTTCGTGGTCAAGAAGCTGGAGAAGGGCGAGGCGGTCGGTGAGGACCAGGTCCTCAAGTACTTCGACCTCACCCAGGGCAGTCACCTCGAGAACATCGTGCGCGAGTCCGGCTCGGTCCAGCTCGCCACCAAGCTCGGCTTGGTGCTCGACTCTCGCATGAGCAAGACGGCCTTCTACTACGTCATGCCGTATTACCACGGCTCGACGCTGACCCAGGAGGTCTACCGCACCTACCGTCCCCGGCCCGACGGCTGGACGCCGAGCGACGACATCTATCGCCGCCATCTGGTGTGGACGCGTCAGCTCCTCGAGGTCATCGTCGCCTTCCATCACCGCGGCGTGTTCCACAAGGACATAAAGCCCGACAACCTCATCGTCTCGGGCGAGCATCTCTACCTGATCGACATCGGGCTCCTGACCCCCCTCTCGTCGACCCTCCAGCTCACGACCCACGGCACCGAGTACTTCCGCGATCCCGAGATCGTGCGCCTCGCCGCGCGTGGCGTCTCCATCCGTGACATCGATTGCGCGAAGTTCGACATCTACTCGATCGGAGCGGTGCTCTTCTTCATGCTCGAGGGCGCGTTCCCGGCGTCCGGCTCTCTCTCGCGCTCGAATCGCTCGACGCCCTTCTGTCTCCAGTGGGTGTGCAACCGGGCGATGACCGACTTCGAGAAGCGCTATCGCTCCGCGAACCAGATGCTCCGCGACGTGGAGGATCTCTTGGATCTCTCCGAGCGCATGAGCTTCGCCGAGATCAAGGTCTCCTCGCTCTCGTCGTTCGGTGACGACGGGCCGCGCTTCGCCACGGGACCGGCCGAGCGCATTCCGCGCCCCTTGCCCACTCAGCTTCGAAGCCCGGCACCGCCTCCGCCGTCGCCTCACACGGCAGCGGCCTACGTCCAGGCCGGTCCGAGCGCCGAGGTGGCACCCAAGGAGCCCAGGGGCCGCACAGGGAGGATCGCACGGACCGTCGTCCGCGCGGCGGTCATCCTCGGGTTCACCGGTGCAGGCGTCTTCGCCATCGAGCAGTTCTCGCAAGGTCGGTTCGAACGACTCGAGATCGCGGCGGGCCCCCAGCCGAGTTACCGCTCGTCCGCTTCGCGTCAAGGTGGCCGGGTCATCCGAGTCCGTCCCGGTCAGCACCAGGGAGTTCAGACCATCCCCGGTACCGCGCAGACTCCGGGCGAGCTCGCCCCGGGCGTGGAGATCGTCCAAGGGCCGTCGGCAGCGCCGGTGCCAGCTCCTCAGGCCTGGAACATCTTCGAAGGCATGACGCCGGTGGAGAAGCGTCTCGACCGCGAGCAGCTCCTCTTCCGGACGATCGAGGACCTCCAAGACGAGCAGGAGCGGCTGGTCGCGCTCGGCGCACCCGCGATCGAGCACGTCATCCTGGTCTCGTTGGAGATCGCTCCCGAGAACGCGCTCTCCGAAGGCCTGGGCCGAGACTTGTTCCAGGCACTCGTCACTCGCGGCCTGACGGTCGAGCGCGCTCAGGCGGCGGTCGCCGAGCAGTTCGAAGGGCTCATCCGAGCGGCTCAGGAGTCTCCTGGAGCGTTTCAGAAGAAGCTCGATGGGATTCGGTCCGAGTTCCGAAGCGCCGGCGCGTCACTGAGACCCGACACGGCACTCCTCGCCTATCTCGTCGACCCGAGCTCCAAGAGCCCCGATGGTCAAGCAGAGCTGGCCGACCTGCACCTGATCCTTCAGTACGGGCAGGGCCTGGGGGTGCGGAGTTACTCGTTCCGCAACGCGAGCTCGAGCTGGGACCGTTGAATTCGCCGTCCGGGCCGGTGATGATGAGCGCCTGGGAGCAATTCGCGAACGAGAACGACGGGAGCGCGTGACGTGGCGGAGACATTTGCCCGCAACGAGATGCTGTTCGGACTGGCGCTGATCGGGATCGGCTTGATCCTCTGCGTAATCGGTCGATCGCTCCGCCGCGAAGCGCAGGGCTGATCATACCGTTCGGTGGTGCAGGCAGAGAGCCCGCGCGAACGAGGAAACTCAGGGGCTGGGCATGCCCAGGGCCCGGCGGACCTCGTCGAGCATCTGAAGCGGGTCGACCGGCTTGAAGAGGTACTTGAAGACCCCTTCCTTCTCGCAGCGATCGATGATGCCCTCCGAGGTGTTGCCGCTGACCACGATCACCTTGCGCGCATCGTCTTCCATCTGCTTGATGGCGCGGATGATGTGGAGTCCGGAGACATCGGGGATGTTGATGTCGAGGAGGAGCAGGTCGAAGGAGTGGACCTTGAGGAGCCGCAGGGCGTTCGAGCCCTTGAGAGCGACCTTGACGTCGTAACCTCTGGTGAAGAGGAACTCCTTGGCCGCGCGGGCCAGCTCGACCTCGTCGTCGACGATCAGGATCTGAGATCGATGAGCAAACGATTCCATCGGTCGCCTCGGAGTGTTCTCCACTCGACAGGAAACGTCCTGCCGAGGCTGCCAGGGGGCGATCCGGCCCGCCGGCGGCCGGGCATCAGCAACTCGTGAGCCGCGCGACACCAAGATCGACATCTCCGCGCTAAGCCCTTAAATCAAAAAGCCTAACAGCGATGGCGTCCCAGCGCCGGTGAGCGGGAGATGGGGGATTTGCCTGCCGATCTGGCGGCACGGCTGTCGAATCGGTGCCGGGCGCGATCCGCGCGACCAGAGGATCGAGACCATCAAGAAGGACCGAGCTCCCCCCAAAAAAGACAAGGGAGCCGGCCCGTAAGGGCCGACTCCCATGAGTCGATTCCAGGCTCGAGTCCGAGACCGCCTCAGGCGGAGTGGACCGGCACCTGAGTGCTCTTGACCTTGCGCAGCTCCTCGCTGGCATTCTTCATGAAGTCCTGGACCTTGGCCGAGAGGGCCTCGATCGACTGGCGACTCTGAAGATCGCTGGAGGCGAGGGCGGTGGTGATCGTGTTGGTCAGATCGTAGGCGGTCTGGATGAGCTCGGGGACGGTGCCGAGCAGGTTCATGCCGATGTCGTTCGGCTGGAAGCTGTTGCTATTCAGGATCCCCTCGTAGAGCTCGGTGGTGAAGCCGGAGTACGAGGAGTTGGTGAGGAACTCCCACCCCTGGCTCGACACGAAGCGGACGGTCGTGTACTGCGACTGGGCGACATACTGGATGTTGCCGTCGAAGTTGACGGCGTAGTAGGTCTTGCCCTGGATCCAGAAGCCGTTGTCCGTGGCTTCGACGACCTCACCGACCACCACCTCGTGGATGCCATGGCTATTGCCTTGGCTGGTGTTGAGGTTGTAGCTGGTGTTGTTGTTCGCCGCGTAGTACGGATACGAGTTGTATCCATAGCTGTTCGGGTAGTACGAGCCGTTGCTCCACGCGTTGTTCGAGCTGTAGTAGCTGTTGAACCCGAACAGGTTGTTGAGCTGGCTCGTGAAGGTGATCGGGTTGAAGATCACCTGGGGATTCCCGAAGTGCGACAGGATCCGCTCGAAGAAGTTCGAGGGGTTGATCGCGACGAGCGGGTTCAGGCCGATCAAGCCGAGGATGGCCTTGGGCGTGAAGTGCTCGTGGGTCGAGACGTTCAGGAACTCGTTGTAGAAGCTGTTCGTGAACGTCGCCGACGTGTTGATCCCGAACTGGTTGAAGAGCGTGGTGAAGAACTGCTGCACGCTCGTCGGGGTGTCCGGGTTGATCCCGATGCTGGTCAGGATCGCGATCGGCGTCACGTTGTAGTTGTAGCTCCGGTTGCCATTGTTGAAGCCACCGCCATTGAACCCGAAGCCGTTGTTGTACCCGTAGGTCGGCTGGTAGCCGTAGGTGTTCCCGAAGCCGTTGGTCGGCTGGTAACCGTAGCTGTTGTTGGTGCCGTAGTTGTTCGGGAAGTTGCCGTTGCCGAAGAAGTTGTTCGGCTGGCTCGCGACATTGGCCTGGCCAGTCGTCTGGCCATAGCTGTTGCTCGAGCTGTTGCTCTGCGTGTTGCCGGTGTAGCTCGTGCCGGTGTGACCGGTCGGCTGATTGCCGGTGTTGTAGCTCGTGTTGCCCGAGTTATTCGTCGTGTTGGTGTAGCCACCCGGGAAGCCGTTGCTGTAGCTCGGATGGTTGAACGACGCGTTGTTCGGGTTGTAGGGATTGAACTGGTTGAAGAACGGGAACGTATTCCAGTTGCTGTTCCAGTTCTGATTGTAGCCCCACCCTTGATTGGTGAAGCCATTCGCCGTGCTGGAACCCACATTCAGGGCGATGACCTTCTGCCCGGGGTTGATGCCCATACCACTCATGCTCGTCACTCCTTTTGACTCTGCGACATCACCACGACTCGTCGAAGACCACTCTGGTCAACGGATCCGGCTCGAGGACTTCCCGCCACTCGAGAGCGCTCTTCGGAAGTCGCTTTCCGCCGGGCCGAGGGGATGGTCTCTCTGCCCGATTCGAGCGCGGCTCTCCCCCTTCACAGTGGGTTCACGGGCCGCGCTCTCTTCGCTTGGCGAGAGGACCGATTCGTCCCTCACGGGCCGACGCTCACCCTCTCGGCAAAAAGCCGGTTGAGCCTTGAGAGAAAAGCGAACCATTCCGGACTGTGACCACGCTGGGGAGAGCGCAGGCATTCGCGGTCGGGGCGACCGATCGCTCTGTCTCCTGGCCACGACCTCCCTCGCGGCCCTCATCCTCCGCGGTCCCCGCCCATCCTAACCTCGACTCGGGAGCCGGCACGTCGTGTGTGTTTCTCGCCGTCCGCGTCCACTCTCCAGAGGGTCGACTCAGGGACGCGACGGTGCCCGCGCGGGCGCCGAGAGAACACTTCGATCACCGCAGATTGGGGCCGGCATGAAGCGAATGCTGTCGAGTTGGCGAGACGTTTCGTCGAGAAGCGTCCCCATCGCCAGGAAGCGCTTCCACGCCGGGCTCGTCCGGCTAGGGAGGATGCTCGTGAACCTGCTCAAGACCTGCCTGGCGTTCTATCTCGCCGCCCTGCTGCTCTCTTGCGCAAGTCTCACACTCAGCCAGGAAGCTCCACTCGCCTACCGGGCCAAGACTCTCTACACCGGCGCGGGTGAGCCGATCGCCGATGGCATCGTCCTCATTCGCAACGGGCTCATCACGGCCGTCGGACCGGCCGCCCAAGTCGACCTGCCCAAGGGCACCCGCGTCCGCCAGGCCGAGGTCATCACTCCCGGCTTCATCGATCCCCATTCCCATGTCGGGTTGTTCCGGTACCTGCTCTCCGGATACGGCGAGATGGCCGGCGAAGGCAGCGGGCCGTTCAGTCCCGAGTTCCGCGTCTCGGAGGTCTTCGACGCCACCGACCCCGAGATCGCAGAGGCCGTTCAAGGCGGCGTGACCGCCGTCGCCATCCGGCCCGGGAGCGCCAAGGTCATCGCCGGCCAGAGCGCCCTCATCAAGATGCGGCCCGGTCGAGAGGCCAGCGAGCTCATCGCGCGCTCTCCCTTGGATCTCAAGTTCGCGCTCGAGTGGAATCCTCTCCTGGTGTACGGCGGACGTCGCGTCTCGCCTCGCACGCGGATGAAGATGTACTCGATGGTTCGCGAGAAGCTCCGCGAGGCTCAAGACTACCGCTGGCGACGTCAGATTCGCCGCCTGGCCGGCCCCGCCTCCGGACTCGACGACGAGCCGCTCTTCGATCCCGGGCTCGCCGCGCTCGAGCGACTCCTCGCCGGCGACTTCCCGGCACACGTCCACACCTCCCGTGCGGACGAGATCATCGAGGCCATGCGACTGGCTGACGAGTTCGGCTTTCGGATCGTCTTGGCTCACGCCGAGTGGGGCTTCCTGGTCGCCGACGAGATCGCCAAGCGAAACGTCATCTGCGTCGTCGGTCCTCGGCTCTTCCGGCCCGACCCACGGACCGGTGAGCTCGTCAACATCGCCGCCGCCCTCTCGGAGGCCGGTGTGAAGGTCGCCTTCCAAACCGACCACCCCGTCTGCAAGCAGCAGCATCTTCGCTACAACGCCGCCCTCGCCGTGCGCTATGGCATGGATCCTGAGCTCGCCTTGGCAGGAATCACGCGAGTCGCCGCCGAGTCCATCGATGCCCTCGACCGTATCGGAACCCTCGAGGTCGGCAAGGACGCCGATCTCGTTCTCCTCGACGGCCCACCCCTCGAGATGACCAGTCGAGTGCTGGCGACCGTCATCGAGGGGGAGACCGTCTACGACGCCGAGCAGGAGACCCGCTGACATGCCCCGCCAACGTCCGCAGCTCGGGGCGTCCTCTTGGATCGTCCTCGCTCTCGTCCTGCTCCTCGCCTCGATGGCGATGAGCACACCGAGCACTTCACCGGGTGACATCGTCGTCATCCGGAACGGCACCGTCGTTCCCGTGACCAGCCCGACCATTCCCGATGGCGTCGTCGTGATCGAGGACGGTCGAATTCGCGCCGTCGGAACGGCTGACTCGGTCACGATTCCCGATGGCGCTCGCATCATCGATGCGGAGCGTGGATGGGTCTTGCCGGGTCTGGTCATCGCCCGCTCGACGCTCGGCCTCCAGGGGGCGCGGGGGAACGATGTCGATGAGGACACCGGTCCACTCCAGCCCGAGCTCGAGACGTTCTTCGCGATCGACCCGTTCCACCCCGACATGACGCTGGTGCGCGACGAGGGTGTCACCACCGTAAACGTGACGCCCGGCGACGCAGCACTGGTCGGTGGCCGCGGAACCGTGATCAAGACCGACGGCGACCTCATCGACGAGATGGTCGTTCGTCGACGTTCCTGCATGATCCTGTCTCTCCAGGGTTCTTGGAGCCACCTGCCCTTCGCGTCGTCTCCTCAGCAGAAGGACCCGATCGCGACGGTCCGGGACCTCTTCGATCTAGCCAATCGCGCCGACTCGGTGCCCAGCCTCGAGGAAGAGGTCGGTGTCGACGTTTCACGCACGCTGCGCAAAGAGGGCTTCTCCGAGCTGCTGGACGGTCGCCCGCTCACTCGCCAGGATCCTCAGGTGGCCGCAATCCTGCCCGTGCTGCGCCAGAGGATCCCCCTGATCGTGCGCTGCGAGCGGCGGCGAGACATCCTGGCCGCGGTGCGACTCTCGGAGCGCTATGGCATCCGCGTGGTGCTCCACGGAGCCGCGGATGCGATCGACCTCGTTCCGATGTTGAAGGAGCACGGCATCGGGATCATCGCCGGTCCTCTCCACCCCGGCGGGCGTCAGGGAGAGGAGCCCACGAGGACTCCCCAGGGTGTCGCCGCCCTCGTCCACGCCGGTCTACAGGTGGCCCTCGTCGCCGACGAGTCCTCGCCCTATCGCTCCGCGTCGCTGCGCTTCCTCTGGCTCGATGCCGCCTCGCTATCGACGACCGGCCTCTCGCTCCAGCAGTGCCTCGCCCCCCTGACGATCGAGCCCGCGCGTCTCCTCGGGATCGAGGACCGCGTCGGCTCCCTCGAGCCCGGCAAGGACGGAGACATCGTCATCTTTTCGGGTCACCCCTTCGCCACGAGCTCGTTGCCTCGAAGAGTCCTCATTGAAGGACGGGAGGTGAAGCGCCCCGAATGACGTCGGCCAATCGATCCCTGCTCCCCCATCGACTTTACGTTCCTGCTCCGGAGGGTTAGCTTCAGCGCCTTTCCCGAGCTCCAGCCACGAAGGGACGACGGTGTGACGATTCGGAAGCAGAGGCTCGAGGTCACCCCACAAGGCTGGCCCGACATCGCCCTCGAAGGGCTGCTCGAGATACCCGATCCATGTCCCAAGAACGAGGCGGCCGTCGTCGCACATCCCCATCCGCTGTACGGGGGCACGATGAACAATGCCGTCGTCTATCACTTGCGGGCCGCGTTCCTCGAAGCCGGGATCGCCGCTCTGCGCTTCAACTTCCGGGGCGTCGAGCAATCGACCGGCACCCATTCTGGCGGGCGAGGAGAGCTCGATGACGTGCGCGGCGCGGCCGATCTGCTGGTGAGAAAGGGGTTTCGGCCGCTGGCCTTCTCGGGGTTCTCGTTCGGATCACTGATGAGCTGGTGGGCCGCCTGCCTCAGGCCTGCCTCGGTCTCGCGCTACATCGGGATCGCCTTTCCCACCGAGTCCTCGAACCTGCCTCTGGACATGCTCTCAGAGCTGCCCGCCGCCAGCTTCCCCTGCCTGTTCGTCGTTGGTGAGAACGACGAGATCTCAAAGCCCGACCGAGTCACCGAGCTGCTCTCCTTCGAGCAAGAGCCGAGGATCGTCACGGTTCCTGCCGCCGATCACCTGTTCACCGAGAGGTCTTGGAAGCTCTCGGTGAAGAACGCCGTCCAGGAATGGCTCCGGGACCAAGGTTGCCCGCCTCTCGACGAAGAATGAGCCCCAGAACGACGTCTTCCCACCCCCTCGACCGCCATTCGGCTCGCCGAACGAAGCGCCCAGATCGCCCGCAAAGCATTGCCGCTCAATCACTTGCCCTCTGAGGCCATTCTTTAAAACGAATGGTTTGGCAGTCTTGGCGAGAGGGTGTAAATCGGATGCAGAGATGATCGTTGAACGTCATCCGAGACCCCTCTCCACGAGAGCGGTCGGAGCGGCTCGACGAGAGTCTCACGAAGGGTGTGATGATTATGGGCGTCCCGTCAGGGGCGTTCGAGGCGGGGGTCGTGTCGTTTGGGCTCACGTTTTTGGGAGGCTCCCGCCTCACCTTCATTCATAACCTTCGCGATCCATCTGACCGGGCTTCGTCCCCCTAGGAAGCTCGGTCGACATCTCCCGAAGGGTCCGATGTGTCCAGCCGGAGGAGGAGCATCGGGCCCTTATTTTTTGGTTGCCGGTGAGCGCCACCTTGGCTCAAAGCACGCGAGATCCGGGCTGCCGAATGCAACCGACCAGAGGGGCCTGGCCCCTCGCGACTTGACCTCTCGGGCCGTTGCCGTTTCGATATCGGCTCGTGGCCCGACGTGACAACAGAGACGCAGCGCGGGCCTTCAAGCATTCGGA
This sequence comes from Planctomycetota bacterium, assembly GCA_040219065.1. Taxonomy (GTDB): domain Bacteria; phylum Planctomycetota; class OFTM77; order OFTM77; family OFTM77; genus OFTM77. The sequence continues at coordinate 6,696 of JAVJTD010000476.1, read as the reverse complement.
AGAAGGACTACCGTCCATGAGCCTCGGCCGACTCTTGATGTTCATCGCCCTCGTGCTCGCCCCGATGGCCATCGTCCTCGGAGAGCGGCGCTCCGGCGTTTGGGAATGGGGTGCACTCCTCGTCGCCGGAGTGATCTTCGTCCTCGGATGGCGCTTGGAGAAGCGCAACGCCGGAGGCTGAGCTCAGTCGAAGCCGAGGGCTTCCTTATGGCCGTGAGGCCGCTCACTCGTCGAGCAGCTCGTTGTAACGGTAGGGCAAGTTCAGGTGCTCCGGACCGTACAGCTCGAGGAGCTGCCGTCTCGGGAATGTCGAGTCCGTCATCTCGCGCAGCTTCTCGAAGCAGCGCTCCGCGCCGATGTAGAGGCGCAGGTTCATCGTGAAGTTGCCCAGGAAGAACCTCCAGACGTACTCGTCCTCGTAGGTCACCTTGTACCCGGTGAGCATGCCCTCGACCTGAACGAGGTCCTTCTCGCTCAACTCGTGGAACTCGGCTTCGGCCGGGCCGCCCGCGTCTCTCGACACCGGCTCGACTCGCCAGCGGTACTTCATGCCTTGGATCAAGGGCTCGGCGTCCTCGGGGAACGGCATGGACTGTCCAGTCACCGTGTTCTCGAAGACGAGCGCCCCGGTGATGTCGAAGAGCTGGACGATGTAGCTCGCCTGATCCGCGTCTTCTCGCGAGGCGTCGTGCCAGCGAAACTCCGGGCGCGACTTGTCGATGCCGGCGCGGGGCGCCTCGAGATACACGATCGGCTCGACTGGCAGGGCCTCGGTTTGGGCCGGCGGCATGTCGGCCGGGTAGACCATCGATGGGAAAGAGCCCCCAGAGCTCGAGAAGATCACCGTCCCGATCTCGACCGCGCGATCGATGTCCTGACGGACCAACGCGGCATAGGTCGGCTCGACGACGCTGTTGCGGATGGCGTCCCGCGGCCACGCCTGCTTCACGATGTCCTCGAAGAGCTGCATGTCCGCCGCGGTCGCGCCGGACTGGAATCGCTCGCCGAGCTTCTCCACGATCAAAGAGAGCCCTTCGGCAGCCTCTCCCCAGTCTCGCCCGTCGCCCTCGAGCAAGCCGAGGTAGTGTTTGGCAGCCTTTTCGAGCTGTCCCGCTTCGATGAGAGCCAGGTTCGGATCGGATTTCTCCACCGCGGTGCCCGACTGGCCGAGCTTGAACCAGAGCAAGCCCCCGACAGCGACCAACAGAACAACCACCAGCGTATTCGCCACCAGGTTGGAGCGAGACATGGATCCCTTTCCTCCTTCGATCGGACGCTGCGATTCAGCATCCGAGCTCGTGGGACTCGAATCGGAGACTCGGGCAGAGGTGCCTCGTCGGTTGCCGGCATCATTCGGCAAGCGGTTGCCGGAGCGCGCTTTGGTCATGAGTTTCCCTTCGCAGCCGTGATTCGTCCAGCGCTATCGCATGCGTCCCGGCCTCGGTCGGCAGACGCGACACACTGCCTATCGGCACTCTCGGCGAAGGTTTTGAGGTCCATTCGCGTCCTGGAGGCTGAACAGCCCCGCTCCGGCCTTCGAAGAGATCGACGACTCCGAGTCCCCCGGGAATCCACTTGGCTTCCGATTCCCCCTCTCGCCATTCAGCCAGTGATCCCTAGAATGTGCGCTCGCCAGTCCCCCCAGTGAGCAGGAACCGATGCGCCTTCTCCACGTCGCCCACGCCTTCCCACCCGAGTCCTACGCCGGCGTCGAGGTGCACACGCTCGGAGTCGCCCGGGAGCTCCGAGCGCGAGGCCATGAGGTCGCTGTGCTCCATCGGTCCTCGGGCGACGAGCCCTGGGGCCTGACCGAGTCCCACGTCGAAGATCTCCTGACGTTTCGGCTCGACAATCCGCTTCCCTATGACTCGATCGACACGTCCTTTCACGAGCCCCGCGTCGAGCACGCCTTTCGAGAGGCCATCGACCGGTTCCGTCCCGATCTCGTGCACTTCCAGCACCTGATCCACCTCTCCGCCCACCTGCCGGCAGTGACCGACGAGCTGGGCATTCCCTCCCTCTTGACCTTCCATGACTACTGGTACCTCTGCTCGCGAGTCCAGATCTACCGGCCCGACGACGGCCGCTGCGCAGGGCCCAAGATCCTCCGCTGCGCTCGCTGCCTCGGAGGGATCGTGCATGTCCCGCCATGGATGGAGGTGCCCGCCGAATGGGTCGGAAAGCGCCGGGGCTGGACGCCCGCGCGAATCGAGCGGCTAGGCGAGCCGACGCTCCTCGGGCATGTCGTTCGACGCCGGGAGCGCATGATCGAGTGGCTCTCGAAGCCGGCCCTCCTGATCGCGAACAGCCACCATCTGCGGAGCCGATACCTCGAGGCCCTGCCCATTCCCCCCGAGCGAATCCGGATGGTCCGCTACGGCCTCGACCCGGCGCCGTTCGAGGACCTGCCGTCCCGCACCGACAGCCCCGTGCTCCGGCTCGGCTACACCGGCTCGCTCGTCGAGCACAAGGGCTTGCACGTCTTGATCGAAGCAATCCGCGACCTTCCGGGGGTGACCCTCGACATCTTCGGTGCCGACCGCGGTGACCCGGCGGTCGAGGCTTACGCTGCCTCTTTGCCCCGCACCGACGCCATCCGCTTCCTGGGAGGTTATCGGCAGCACGAGGTCGGCCGACTGCTCCGGACGATCGACGTCTTGGTCGTCCCCTCGATCTGGGAAGAGGCCTGGGGGCTGATCGCTGACGAGGCATTCCTGGCGGGCGTTCCGGTCCTGGCGAGCCGGATCGGCGGCTTGCCCGAGCACGTGTTCGACGGGCACAACGGCCTCCTGTTCCACGTCGGGGACGCCCAGGATCTGCGGCGTCAGATCCGATGGCTCATCGCCAAGCCCGAGAGGATCGATCGGCTCCGCGCGGGCATCGGCGAGGTGCGCACCCTGGCCGATAACACTGGCGAGCTCGAAGAGCTCTACCGACAGGCGATCGCAGGTGACCTTCGTCCGCCGCCGCAGCCTTCCCTTTGGACCACGATTCGGGAGCGCCTCGCCGAAAAGCGCCGCTCAGCCTCCGTTCGGGATACTGGCGACGATTCGGCCGCCACTTGATAGACTTCGGGCCTTCAACAACCGGCAGCCATTCGAGAGAGACACTCAGCAAGGGAGACCGATGCCGCCGCGCCTACTCGTCGAATACCAGCACCTCGACTTCGACAACCCCCTGATCGACATCGAGGGCATCCGTGAGCTGCTGCCCCAGCGCTATGAGATGGAGCAGCTCACGGCCGTCGTCCACGTCGACGAAGAAGAAGGTGGCCGCATCGTCGGATACCGCGACGTCCGCGACGACGAGTTCTGGGTGAGGGGTCACCTGCCCGAGCGCCCGCTCGTGCCCGGCGTCGTCCTCTGCGAGATGGGCGCCCAGCTCGCCGCCGTGCTCGAGGCTCGCCTCGACACCGGAACGAACTGGGACACCCACTTCCGCGGCTTTGCCGGTCTCGAGGGCGTGAAGTTCCGTCGCGCCGTGGTCCCCGGCGATCGCATCGTCCTCCTCGGCAAGTGCGGCAAGTTCACCCGTCGCCTGTCGACGGTGTTCACTCAGGGCTTCGTGAACGACAAGCTCGCCTTCGAAGCGACGATCCACGGCTCGGTCATGCCGCGCACGAGCTGAGCCCGCGGTCTGGATGCGAGGCACCGTCTGGTGCCTCGACTCTCCCGATGCGCCTCAGAGCATCAGTGCGCGGTGCGTGCCGTCGAAGTCGTTACCGAGCGCCTTCGTCACCCAGAACGAGAATCCGCCGCGATCTTCGGTGTTCCGATCCGCATGGACCGCGAAATCGAACATGCCCGCGATTCGCGAGCTCCGCGGTCGCACGCTCTTCACCTGCTCGACGACGTCGACGAACAGAGACGTGACCTGGCTGAAGCGCAGGTAGTCGATCATGGCCGGAACGAGGATGCCGACGTTCTGCAGCAGCGGGAACTTCCACCGGATCTGGTAGATGTTGTCGAAGACGACTCGCTCGATTCGGTTATTCGAGCGAGGCGAGCTCGGCAGCTCGACGCGGATGTGGTCCTCGATGTCGCGCAGAAACTTACCCGGCGTGATGTACTCGGGCCGCAGGTGATAGATCGCGAGGTTGCGGTTCAGCTCACCGCCCTCGAGCAGTACCTGGAGCTTTTCGTGAGTCTGGCAGATGAGCCGGACGGCGTCCTCGTCCTCATTGAGGGAGATGTACAGAGCGCGCTTTCCCTCACGGACGGCGGCCGCGAGGAAGTGGAGCCCGATCACCGTGCCGGTGTACTCGTGATTCACGACCAGTAACGATGCCGTATTGCCCACCAATCCGGGACCGCCCTGCCCGCGGATCGCATCGTCGATCGGGGGAATTCCGAAGCTGAGTGGATCGCGTCCGCGGCGCGGGAGCTGGCCCGGGGAGGCATCCCGGAGCATCGAGAGCTGGGCGGGGACGGAGGGGTAGACGTGGATGCCGGGGCGACGCTCGCCGCGAGCCCCCAGCCTCTGGCCCTCGTGATCGACGCCGACGATGGAGAAGTGATGCGGACCCCGGTAATAGTACTGGTTCCGGGCCTTGAGGATCTCCAGGTAGCGTTCTTTGAAGTAGTTATCATAAACGCGATAGCCCAACCGAATCAGCACGTCGGCCGAGTACTGCTCCGCCAGCCCGCGCGCCAAGCGCCCCGGGGGCTCGTGTCCGGCCTGGCTCTCGACGACGAACAGACCGTGGATCTTCTGACGCATCAGGACCGAGCGCAGGAAGACCAGCGCCCGTCGCCGTTGCCGGTCGTCGAGCTGGGACAGCGCCAAGCTCAGGTTGTCGATGCAGACCAGATGGACGTTCTCGTGGGTCGACGAGAAGTTCTCGATCTCGCGAATCACCCAGTCGAGCGATACCTCGAGTCGCGCCTCGTTGGGATCGGCCGGCGCGGTCGTGTCCACCTTGGTGATGATCAGGTGGCTCTTCCCGTACCGAAGGTGCACCTTTCGCGGGAACGGGGACTCGATCTTCTCGACCTCGGCCCCGGTCCCGAAGGCATCGAACTCGAGCAGCACCTTGTCGCACAGCTCCTGAGCCGTCTGCTCGACGCTGTAGTAGAAGTGCCAGCTCTCCTGCTCGGGGTCCTCGAGGAAGGAGCGAACGGTCAGCTCCAGAGCGAGCAGCGACTTGCCGGTTCCCGCTCCGCCCGAGAGCAAGACGAACGCCGAGCCTTCGTGAGGGTACCGGATCCCGCCGTTGAGCAAGGCGTCCAGACCGTCGATCCGAGTCCGTAGGATGTCCAAAACTGCTCCCACCCGCCGAGAGTCACCAGGCACGACCCCGCGATCGATCGAAATCGAGGACGACATTCTCGCCCTGGCCCTCACGTGTTGCCAGCGAAAACGGGTGCCCGCTGACCTACTGCAGTAGGCTGCCTGACATTTGGCCAACGAAGTCGGTTCGCGGTGTGCCGATCCTCAGAGACTTCCGGACGAGGATACCGTCGTCATCGAAGACGAGCATCAGCAGATCGAAGCCTTGGGCCGCTCCCTCCACCTCCAGAGGATCCAAGGGCGTGATCGGACCCCGGTCCCCGGCAAAGGCCGCTGACTCTCGCTCATCGCTCAGCCGCCGAGCGCGCCCGCTATCTCGCTCGAGCTTCGTGCCACCGACCACGTCGGCTCCGGGGCCCTGATTCTGAAAGGCAGCACCAACACGGTTGCCGGGTTGAAACGAGACGTCCTGCGCTTCGTTGAGGACGGTCGGATCACCCCGCAGGACTCGAAAGAACTCCAAGAAGAATCGAGCGCCCGAGTTGTACGCCAGCACCTCGCGAAACGGCAGCTGGACTTTGATATTGGACGAGCGCCGCTTCTGATAGTGGAAGAAGACCTGGGTGAACTGACGCCCGTCGGGCTCCCATCCGATCCGGATCTCGTCGGGCGGTCCCACCAGCTCCAGAGCCTCGCCGAATGTCGTCTCCCCCTCGACCAGGGACGGATACGAATCGAGCTGCAGCGGGTTGCCGACCTCGACCCGCGAAAGCTCGTAGGAGAGAAAGCCGCAGCTCGGCAGACAGAGCACGAGTCCCAGGACCATCCAGCGCAGCATGTCAGTCCCCGAACGGCAGGCCGTAGCTGGCGAACTCGGCGTTCAGCCGGCTACCGATCGCCGAGACCACGCCGTCATCGTCGAAGAACACCAGCACATGGTCGCGCTTGGTGTCGGAGTTCAGGAACGTGATCACGATCAGCGTCAGGCCGCTGGTCTTCGTGACGCTGTAGGAGTACTCGTAAGCAAAGGCCCGCAGCGGATCGAGGGCCTTGTTGCTGAAGATGATGTCCGTAGGAGCGCCGAGCAGGGTCACCACCTGCTCTTTCGTCGTCTTTCCGACCTTCACCTCTTCGATCGCCTCCGGGTCGAGCGGACGATCGACGGTGTTCCGTGAGACGAAGCAGCCGGGCGCCGCGCAGATCAAGAGCAGCCCCAGTCCCAAACCCCTCCAAGACATCGAATTCTCCTGTCGCAAGGCGCCAGCGGTAGGAAGCTCCTCGGTGGACCGGCACGGAGCTCTGAGCGGGTTCACTTCACCCGACATCGGTGTTCTTCGGCGTCCCTGGAGAGTCGGCTTGAATCGGGTTCTCTTGGGGTCCCGATGGGCACGGAGCCCCAGGGTGGTGGGCGGATCTAGCCGGGTCGCGCGCGGGTGACAACACTCGGCGTCAGGGCTGGCAGCGATC
>JAVJTD010000455.1:0-15668 GCA_040219065.1 Planctomycetota bacterium | reverse complement strand
AATCGGATGTCGGTCTCGTAGACCTCGGCGACGACGTGCATCTCGCTCGTGCTGCCCATCTGCAAGACGGGAGTCGAGCCCAACCGCTCACCGGTCCGCTTCAGCACCTTGAGGATCTGCCCGGCGACGGGCGCACGGATCCGCGTCGCTTCGAGCGCAGTGCGCGCCTGGCTGACCGCCGCTTTGGTCTCGTCGATCGAGTAGACGGTCGCGATGCGATCCAGCAGGATCTGAGCGCGCTCGAGCTCGGCTTCGGCCTGGAGGACGGCGATCTCGTGAGCGACGTCGCGAGCCCGCAGCTCGGCCCGCGCGGCAGTGAGGTTCTTCTCGGCCTGCTCCACCAGCGCTTCCTGCTCGTCGAGCGCCTCCCGGGAGATGGACGGCCCGAGCGCGCGCTTGCGCTCGAGCGCGCGCTTCTCGGCTTCGTGCCGGCTGACGAGGAACGCGACGCGCGCCTGTTGCGCCTCGATCTCGACCGGCTCGGCCTCATTGACTCGGCGCAGCTCCGTCCGAGCACTCTCGACGGCTTGCTCCGCGAGCTGGGTCTCGCTCGCCAAGCGTGAGCGGGCCAGCTCGAGACGCGCCTCCGCCAGCTCGAGATCGGCCTCGCGCTCGGCGCTGGACTCGAGGTGATAGAGCACCTGGTCGGCCTCGACGAGATCGCCCTCCGCCACGTACAGCTCGGCGATGCGCGACTCGGAGAACCCACCGAGTGCGATCACGCCACTGGCGGGCTCCAGCCGACCCAGCGCCGTGACGGCATCTCGCTCGGACGACACCGGAGCGACCGGAGAGGCGGCATCACCCTGAGAAGGCCGGCTCGCGAGAGCCACCACGAGGCAAAGTGCCAAGAGCGGCGCTCCTGTCAAAAGTACGACCAGACGACGGTCCATGCGCGTTCACCTCTGTGGTCCGGAATGCCCCGAGCCGAGCTCGGCTCGCTTTCCTCTTGCTGAACGCGGTTTGGCCCCGAACCAGGCAGAAGGGAATACTCCGAATCAGCCTAGCCCCGCTGGTGGAGTGCCCAAGCCGAGCGAGCCGGTGACAGAGTCTGTCGGTGGGAGCTCTGCTCGAGCGAGCTTGGGCCGGGGCAGCCGTGCGACGACAGCGCACTCTGTGCGGCCCCTTGCTCGGCACCTTCTGGCTCGATCGTCAGCGGCGTCGAGGAGGCGGCTCCCAGCTCGGTGACCGCTTCCCGTTTCGGTCGCGCGGGCTCTGGTTTCGTTCGCGAGGGCTCTGGATTCGTTCGCGCGTCGTGTAGCCGACACTCCGCTCCCTGGCAGCATCGGGCCACGGAGCTTCGATTCTCAGATCTGGGCCCTCTCCGAGGCACTTGGATGGAGGACACGGAGTCCGGCTAAAGCCGGCGGTCCGAACGACGACGTGACTAGTTTCAGATCAGGTCGAACGGTTCGCGCCGGCGAGGGCTGGGATCTCTTCGTCGGGCGCCGCGGAGACCGAGCCTTCCAGCTCCCTCAGACGATCGAGGATCTTGCGGGTCAAGTCCTTCGCGCCGGCGCCACCTGTCAGCTCGGTGGTCGGTCGAAACAGGGACAGTGAGACGTCGAAGACCTCGCCTCGCCTCGGATAGTAACTGTAGGTCTGTTGGGCGCGCCCGCGGAGGTACACGCAGAGCACCTGGAGATCGGGGAGCGACTGCAGGAGCCGACCGACGCCCGTGGCGGAAGTCTCCTCTTTGACGAAGCCCGTTCGGCTGCGGCCCCCTTCGGGGAAGATCAGGACCGGATCCCCACGCCGGAGCAGGTAGTGCGCCTGCGCGAGGCTCCGCTTCTTCGAGGCGAGTGTGCCGCGGCGCTCGACGTAGATGCAGCGTCCGAGGAAGCAGAGGAGCCGGAGCCAGAGCTTGCGTCCGAAGTTCTCGAGCTCGGGCATGTTCCACGGCAAGAGATCGAAGTGGACGACGTAGCGCCCCGTCGAAGCCAGGCTCCACGCGATGAGAAGCGAGTCGATCATGGTGAGGTGGTTGCCGCAGATGAGCAGGGGTCGATCGCCGGCCTCGCTCCGGAGCGCCTCGGCAGTCTGACGAGTCTTCCGGATCTCTGCGATCCGGTAGCGACCGATGACGCGGAGCAGGACCCACATCAAAGGAATGACCCAGAAGGCATTCAGTCGACCCAGCAGGTCCTGACGCCTCAGCGCTTGCTCGTCTTGCCGATCCAGATCGAACATCTCAACCTTCCTCGCGGACTCCAGAGGGCACTGCCACCGAAGAGAGCGACTCTCGCCAGCCTTCCCCAGTTGGCCCCGAGCCCTCCATCGTGCGACTTGGCGTCGCCAGTCTCCAGCCAGAAAAGGGAGAGACCGGATCGCCCGCGGAAATCGGTCACGGACCGGAGAGGCAGTTAGAGTGGAACGGGCGCGGAGCTCAGAGGTGAGATGGTGGTCAATCAGCCTCTTGCTCGGCTCCTCTTCGCTCGAAGGGCTGCTCCGCCGGCAGAGAGCGCCATTGCTCCATCGCCGGTCGCCGTCTCGGTCGCGCGGGCTCTGGTGACATCAATGGAGGTGCGGGCAGGGGGGAGCTCCTCGTCCTCGAACCGGACGCCGAGCTCGATGTCCCCTCCCAGGCCCCATGCTTCCATGGTTGAGATCCGGTCACCCGACCCGCGCTCCTTCGTCAGAGATGGCCCGCTCACCGGCCTCGACCGTGGCGCGTTGCCGAGATCGCGCCAGCTCGCGAACCAAGCGGTCGCTCTCGGGGTTGGTCTCGAAAGCGGCCAGGAGCTCGTCACGATGCAGCCGATACAGCTCGCAGGCACCCGCCGCTTTCACCGTCGCGGATCGCAGCCGGTTCTCGAGTAGGGCGATCTCGCCGAAGATGTCTCCCGGTGCGAGCGTGCCCACCTCGGCCCCATCGGCGGTCACCTCGAGCGTCCCGGAGACGACGATGTAGAGATGGTTACCGACATCCCCCTGCCGCACGGCGACGTCGCCATCGCCGAGCGTGACGGGCTTGAGCACCGAGGCGACACGCTCGAGAGGACCGATCGGGAGGACCGAGAAGACGCTCGTCGCCTCCAGGGCCGAGACCTCCTTGCCGAAGGCGTCGGCGCGAGTCAGCATTCGCCGCACGGCGAAGAGAGAAAGGACACTGACACCGATGAGCGAGAGCCCAGTCGTGGCGAGCGCCCAGCGCAGCCCGAGGGCGGCCGTGAGCGAGTACCCCACGATCCCCGCCAGCCCCAGGCACGCCCGGCTGATCAAGGCACTCAGCCCGAAAGTCGGACCGTGTTGGCTGACCGGGATTCCTCGCTGCAGGATCGTCCAGAGCGAGACCGACAGGAAGATCATTCCCCCTCCGATCAATCCCATCGCGAAGAAGACTGGCCAACGCTCGGGCCAAAGGCCCATGAAGGCGGTGAAGCCCCCCATGACGATGGCACCGGCGGTCGCGGGCGCCGCCAGGTTCTTCCGGCCGATCAGGAGAAAGCTCAGCAGCCCGCCCACGATCCCCCCCAAGCCGAAGAGCCCGGTGAGCAATGCCGGTCCCGAGTCCTCCAGGCTCAGGAAGTCGATCGCGAGCTCGGCCGTGTAGACCTGCAGGCTGGCGGTACAGATCGTCATCCAGGCGCACCAGCCGATCATCGTGAGGAGGTCCCGGTCACCCACGATGAAGCGAGCGCCTCCTTTGAGCGACTGCCAGATCGAGCGTCCACTCGCACCACTCGTCGGAGCGATGCGGCCCCCCATCCCTGAGAGGAGCAGGGTCGCGACTCCACCCATGACGGCGAACACGACGAGGGAGACGAAGGGAGCGGTCACGCCGAGCAGCACGCTGGAGAGGAGAGGTCCCAAAAGGATGCCTCCCATTCGCCCCAACTCGGTGACGCTGTTGGCGGCGGTGAGCTCGGCCGGAGTCTTGGCGAGCCAGGGGATCGCCTTGAGGTGCTCGGTCTCCTGCGGCATGGACCCCAAGCCTTCGAAGGCGCTGATCGCCAGGAGCCAAGCGAAGGGCGCGTCGTAGAAGACCATCACGGCCATCGCGGCCATGGGAACGGTCCGAAACCAACCGAGCAGCCCCAAGCAGCGCAGGATGCCCATTCGATCGGAGAGGACCGAGATGATCGGCGTGAGCAAGGCCCCGGGCACGATGCGAACCGCGAGGAACAGCCCGACGGCCACCGCGCCGCCTTCGAGGTAAGCGACCGCGTTCATCGTCACGGCCCAGCCCCAGAACGCGCTGCGCGCGATCAGCCAGGAGAGCTGGACGCTGCGCAGGTCGGGGGACTTCAGCACGGCCCTGAGCGGCCGAACCTTCTTCGTCTCTGTGGCTGACACTTCACGCTCCTCGCCGGCGATCACATCTCAGACTCTGCAACATCGCCGGGACACCGGCGAGCGGACGTCCTCGCGTCAGCGAACTTGAGGCATCCGATCCGCTTCGCCGAACTTGTTGCCCTCGAACAAAGAGCCCACCCAGAAGGTGCGTCCCTCGATCTCGGTCGGCTGATAATGACGCACGTTGTCGACGAAGCCGCGCAAGATGTAATCGAAGGAGATCGGTCGAACCGGCAGGGCGAAGCGCGCATAGCCGTGCTTCTCGAGGAACTGCGAGGCGGTCTTCAGGCGGTGGAACGGCAGGCTCGGGAAGAGGTGATGCTCGATGTGATAGCGGTGGAAGTGGTAGCCGATCCCGTCGAGGACCCGCCCCATGGTCAGGTTACCGATGTTGAAGATCATCAGCTCGTACTCGTCGGGACGGTTCTCGGTCGAGTTGATCGACAGCTCGTGGGCGTGGGTCATGAAGACGACGCCGATGAGCGCATACGCCACGAACAGTGGGCCGACCAGTGCCCAAAGGGCGGTCTGCCATCCCAAGAGGACGAACCCGAGCACCCACAAGGACAGCGTCGCGGTGATGTCGATCACGTCGTCCTTGTCCTTGACCCTCTTCAAGATGCTGAACTCGTATCGTGCCAAGACCACCGGTGCCGACAGCGCCAGCAGCCAGCTCGCCATCCAGGTGTACTTGATGAAGCGCGGCGCCTTGATGAAGACCTTGTCGTAGGTCCAGGACGTCACCCACTTCAGCCACCTCGGCGGCGGATTGTCCAGCGCCGGCGGGCTGACCTTGGGGTCTTCGAAGCTCTGGTTCGTCCGGTGGTGGAGCACGTGGGAGCGCCGGAAGGTCGAGAACCGGCTGAGGAGCGTCGTGGTCAGAAGCGTCCCGAAGAAGCGATTCCAGAACGGCCGCGAGAAGCCGGCTTCATGGGCGAGGTCGTGGGCGATGGCACTGATGCCGTAGTAGTTGAAGGCCTGCACGCACCACAGAGCGACGACTGCCCAGTACCATCCTTGGCCGAGGCACCACACCATCGCGGCGATCGTCAGCGCGACCCGCAGGATGATGAACGCGGTGCTCTTGCCGATCTGCCGATTGCTGGGCTCGAAGATGCCCGGATTCTCGGCTTCGAGCTGGGCGGCCAGCGCCGAAGCCTTCGGCAGCGCGATCTCCTTGCGCAGCACTTGCCCGACGAAGTCGCTGTAGACCATGCCCTTCAGACTCTGCGGCGCGATCACGGCCGGGACGACCGGGGCCTGGGCGGCCATCTGACACGCCGGCTCGAGCTCACGAATGCGGCGATCGCACGAGCCGCAGATCGAGCCCGCACCCGTCGCGGCACGGAGCTGCCCTGCGTCGAGCGTCTTCGCGTCCTCGATCGTCAAGCCGACGCAGGCACAGAGCAATGCGCCCTTTTCAGGCGCGCCGACGGTGCCGCTCCAGCGGAACCTCGCCTCGAGCGCCGGCTTCAGGGGACGACGGCCGATCAGTCGCGCCACGACGGCCGACGTTCCCTCCAATTCGCCCTCGGCCTCGAGCTGGAGGATCCGCCGGTCGCCTGCGAGGTGCAATCGGCGCGTCGCTCCCTGTCCGCGAAACTCGAGGATCTCGGCCGCCTCGGCCGGCTGACTGAGCTCCGTCCAGATCATCGCGTCGCGCTCGGTGAGCTTCGTCGCCGAGTACTTCTTGCCGTCGGCGTAGCGCACGATCGAGGTAACGCAGGGAGCCCCCTGGTAGCTGCCGTGGGTGACCATCGTGATGCTGGCGCCGTCGGGCCCGCGATAGATCTGCCGCTGCATCGCGATCAAGGCGCTCACCGGCTCCTGCTCGACGACCCACCGGCTGAAGGTCGCGGCCACCACGCGCAGCACGACCAGCTCTTGGACCACCCTCACCGTCGCGGCACGCGGGGCGCCATCCATGACCGCGAGCTCCCCGAAGCAATGCCCCTTGGACATCGTCGCCAGGGTCTTCTCGCCGCGGACCGCCTCGGCCTCTCCCTGCAAGATGAAGTAGGCCGAGTCTCCCGGATCCCCTTCCAGGACGACGTTCTCACCAAGCTCGAAGCAGAGCAGGCTGCAGCCATCGGCCTGACCATCCAGCACGAGCTGCCGAATCACCTCGAGGCTGGATCCCTCACTCGAGATCCCGTGATCGGCAGCCGAGAGGATGTCGGCGGCGAGGTGCAAGGAGAACTGGCTCGAGGGAATCTCGAAGACGACAGCCTCGGTGCGGGTTCGGGCGCCAGTGGCCCGAGGGCTCCCACTGAGGAGCTCGCGCTCGCCCGCGATCTGGTGCTCGGAGAACCTCCAGACCGGGCGATCCTCATCGCCGACGACCGCCTCGATCTCTCCCTCGAGCACGAGGAAGCATGCGCCGGCAGGGTCGCCGGTACGATAGATCCACTCGCCGGCAGCCAGCTCGTGAACCTTTCCCGACTCGATCAAGCAGTGGCTCTGCTCTTCCGACATCGAGGAGAGCGCCGGGTGAGCTGCGACCTTATCGTTCATCGAGATCCATCGAGCCTTTCGATTCGGACCGGAAGAAGCGAGCCGCGATTGCTCTTGATGAGGAACGTTCATCGTTTCGTCGCCTACTGGATGGTTGAAAGCCCTATCGGGCGGGCGGGCGGCCCTCCCTGGCCAGCGAGCCGATGGTCGGCTCGTGAGGAACTACCTGCAGAACGTGAAGCGCTTCGAACCCAGGCAGAAAACAATCGAGCCGCCAATGCCAGCCACCATCTGCTGCATTGGCCGTGTGCCTCTCGGCTCCTCTCGGAGCGGCCAAGTCACTTGACCCGGATGTCTCGTGAGATATCCGGGTTAACGCGGGACCACGCCCGCAGACGATCTGCGGATCCGAGCAGCCGAGGAGCAGTGCAGCCAGGGCGAGTGAACAGAGTGCGACGGTGAGCCGAGGGCTTGTCGGTTCGGAGGACATGAGGGTAGGCTCCCAATCTCTTGACGATGAGGAAATCCGGCGACGCGCTGAATGTCTTCGAGGGCACCCACGAGAACACCGACGCCGGAGAGAGAGGGCAAAGGAGGTCACCCCTCCGCCGCCGGTCCTCGCGCGAAGAATGGCAAAAATAGTCCTGCCGCCGAGGACGATCGTTTTCGTTTGGTCGGGCGGAAGCGAGAGCGACAGGCCGCGCCTTCTCACGCCTGGACGAATCAGCTCGCGTAATGACAGGGTCGACACCGGCGCCCCTTCCGGACCAGAATCGAGACCGACCCTCGAAATCCCCACCGATGACGACGGTCGATTCGAGGGGTCGTGCTGACCCTCTGGCTCTCGAAGGCGACGAAGCGGTCGTCGGCGCACCGAGTCGAGGAATCACAGGACCGCAGTCGAACAGGAGTGGAGATCATGAAACGTCGAGTCGTCGTGACCGGTATGGCTTTGACCACTCCAATCGGCTCGACCGTGACGAGCTTCTGGCAAGCCGCCTTGGCCGGCCAGAGTGGTATCCGAAGGATCGATTACTACGATCCCTCGGAGCAGCCCACTCAGATCGGCGGCCAGGTGACCGGGTTGAACCTCTGGCGCTGGCCCGAGTACGACAAGCCTCGGCGGTTCAGTCGAGCGGCTCGGTTCGCGCTCGCATGCAGCCGGCTCGCCCTGGAAGATGCCGGGCTGGAAGCGAAGTCACAGGAGGTCGCGGATGCCGGTACCTACCTGGGCACGGGTCAAGGTGGGGGTCCGGAGTCCGAGGTCTCCTACAGTGCCTTCTACTTGCAGGGGTGGCGAAGGATGCCCGCCTTGACCGTGACCAAGGCGATGCCGAACTCGATCGCGAACTACGTAGCGATCGAATCGGGCCTCGGGGGACCCAACGTGACGATCGCGAACGCGTGCGCATCTTCCGCCGAGGCCGCGTCGCAAGCCTTCGAGGCCATCCGAAGCGGCCGTCTCGACCTGGCGCTCTCGGGTGGCGCGGAGTCGATGTTGTTCGAGTCGATGATGGCTGCCTGGTGTCAATTGCGGGTGATGTCGCAACGCAACGATGCCCCTCAGCTCGCGTCCCGTCCCTTCGATCGTGACCGCGACGGGATGGTGATGGCCGAAGGCGCCGCCATGCTCGTCCTGGAAGAGGAGAGTCGAGCCCGGGCTCGTGGTGCCAAGATCTACGCCGAGGTCCTGGGAGCGGCCTCGGGATGCGATGCCCACCACATCACGGCCCCTAGTGTCATCGGGCAGAGTCGCACCATGCACCGCGCCTTGCAGGACGCCGACGTCGAGGCGAGCCGCGTCGATTTCGTCAGTGCACACGGGACCTCGACCCGCCTCAATGATGTCGCCGAGACGAAGTCCTTGAAGGAGGTGCTCGGCCAGCGAGCCTACGACGTGCCGGTCTCGGCCTTGAAGTCGATGATCGGGCACAGCCTCGGGGCGTCCGGTGCGATCCAGCTCGTCGCGACGACCATGGCGATCCACGACGGCCGCGTCCATCCCACGATCAACCTCGAGAACCCCGACCCCGAGTGCGACCTCGACTATGTACCGAGCGTGGCCCGGAAGGTCCCGATCGAGGTGGCCATGTCGAACCACTTCGCGTTCGGAGGAGCCAACACGGTGTTGATCTTGGGGCGGCACGCCTGAGGCCGCTTCACGCGGTGGTGAGGAAGCTCACCATCGACTCGTGGGACTCGGGAGAAGGCGCTCGGGATGAGCTCTTGCCGGGCATCACCGAGCCCGTGATCCGGCGCCGGGCCGCCGTCGGAGCTGGCCATCCGCGCAGTAGGCCGCTGCTACTGACAGCGCTCGCTCGCGTTGAAGTAGAGCGCGACCGGGTAACCGCTATCGGTCCACCAAACGTGGGCGAGGATACCGTTGCCCATCATCACGATCAGCTCGGGCTGGTCCATCCACGTCGTGTGGACCATCGCGGGCAGACCGCCGTAGTAGCCGACCGCGTAGTACCCCATCTGCCCCGACCAGATGTCGGAGACACCGCTCGCCCCGCCGCCCACATAGCGGTAGTTGAACGGGTCGTAGAAGGAGTACTGCGCGACGCTGCCGATCGGCGTGTCGCTCACCCGGATGCTGTAGGCGCCGTCCCAGCAGCTCGGCGCGGTCAAGAAGCGCCAGATGTCCTCGAAGACGGCCTGCTCCTCGGCAGGGTCCTGCACGGCTTGGAACGCCGCCAGGCCTTGATTGAAGTTCGGCCCCGAGGCGACAGCTCCTCCGCCGCCACCGCCTCCGCCGCCACCGAGACAGGCGGTCGAGACAGCAGCCAAGACGGACAGCGCCAAGACACGAGTGAAAGACGAGAAGAAGGTGTGCCGAGCGTTCATGACAGGATTCTCCGAGCCGTGTATCGAGTGACCACCCACTTGGCGATCTTCGACTCGGAAAACGACGACCGAGCGCCCGCGCAACAGCGATTCTCCGTGCGGGGCGTCGTTGCCGTGGTCGACGGCGAACGCGCCTCCGCGGTCTAGCGGTTCGGGCGATCGTCGGGCATTGCGTCCGACTCGGCGATCAGACGGCGGAGCCAGGCCATGCGACCATCGTCCAGCGCGTCTTCGCGCCGCGCGTACTCGAGCAACGCGAGCACCTCTTTGACGAGGGCCTTCGGATGCTCGTGCTCCGAGAAGTACGCCTGGCGCTCTTCCTCGGAGAGATCGTGAACCTCCGAGAAAACCCTCTGGACATGCTCGAAGTCCTCCGGCTTCACCGGCCGGAACCCGTCTCGAGCCGCTTGCGTAGCCAGGCGAGTGCGAAGGTCCAATCCTGACGGACGGTGCGGGGTGAGACACCGAGGACCTCACTCGTCTCGTCGATCGTCAGCCCCGCCAGGAAGCGAAGCTCGACGATGCGGGCATGCCGCGGATTGAGGCTCTGCAGCTCGGTGAGGGCTTCGTCGAGGGCGACGAGATCGACCAGCGGCGTCGGGCTCTCGACCGCGGGCTCTTCGAACTCGACGCGAATCTGCTCACCGCCGCGCTTGACCGCTCGCTTCTTCCGAGCATGCTCGGTGAGGAGCTGGCGCATCGCCATCGCGGCCACCCGAAAGAAGTGGCGCCGGTCGTTCCAGCCCGTCTCCTTTGGTCGCACGAGACGGAAGAAAGCCTCGTGGACGAGCGCCGTGGGCTGCAGCGTGTGGCCCGCTCCCTGCCCCTGAAAGGCCTTCCGCGCCAGCTTCTTGAGGTCTTCGTAGACATGGGGCAAGAGATGATCGACCGCCGAATCGTCACCCTCGACCATCCGATTCAGATACTGAGTGATCTCGCGAGAGCTCTGCTCCGACACCGATCGCCTCCCTGGGTGCCCGATCCGAAGAGCGGCGCTCTTCGGATGGCGCTTCGTTCCGGGCTCTGAAGGCCTCGATTCTACGAGACGGGAGACACCGAGATCGAGGGCGAAGGGATTCTCTGATGCGTAGGCATTCCGAGAAGGACTGCGCCGATTCCAGAGCATGCGTTCCTCTCCGTTGACAGGTCCGAGTCGGAGTCGAGAGGGCCTCGATGCGAGAGGCTCCCATCAGCGCGAACGTCATCGCCAGTCAGAAGAGGCAAGAGAATCGCCCGATTCTCGAGGAGGCTATGGTCGATGGGCATCGGTCCCGGTCTACTCGAAATGGACTCATTCTCCTGGTCTGAAAGCACCGGGGAACGCCGCATTCGGACCGCCGGCTTCAGCCGGTCTCCGTGTCCTCCATCCACGCGCTTTGGAGAGGACCGTGACCTCAGGTCCGAAACTCCGTGGCTAGACCCTGCCGGGTGCCATTGGACCGCCGGCCTCAAACCGGGCTCGAGAAGGAGTGCAAGCCTTGCAGGCTTGGGCTTCTGGAATCGGGAAATGGCCCATTGCCCAAGGCGTTGAGCTGAGCTGACGAGTGGCAGCCCTTTCAGAGCGAAGAAACCCATCATCTGCAGCGCCGCCCCGGCCCAAGCTCGCTTGCGCAGAGCTCTCGCCGACAGGCTCGGTCTTTGACTCGCTCGACTTGGGCACTCCATTGCACCGAGCACGTTTCACGACCTGCATGCTCCGGCGGTCCGCCACCGGGGGCGCTCCCGACGTCGGATCCTCAGGGTAAGCCCAAAGGACGACGCCACTCAGCTCTCGCCGAAGACCATCGCGTCGAACGGTCGGCCCGAGAGGGTCTCGGAGTGCAGCGAGGCGACTAGCCGATGGGCGCCGGGAGGCAGCGGGGGAACGCGCCCCTCGAGCTGCCAGCCGCTCTTCAGCAGATCCGGCCGCTCGAGCGTCTCGGCCACGTCCGGCCGCGCTTGATCGATCGGGATCTCGATGGTGGGCTGGCCATCGATCGACAAGGCGACCTTCTCGATCGGTGCCCCTGAGAGATCCGCGGCCCAGCCCGCGATCCAGAACCTTCCATCCGATTCGACCTGGAGCTGATCGATGCGGCCGCGCACCACCGGCGCCGGTCCCCAGTCACCGAGGTCGATCTCAGTCGGGCTGACCGCGAAGAGATCCTGGAAATTCCACAGCTCGCGCCTTCGATGGAAGACGCTCTTCGCGCCGCGATTCGCCGCCAGCTCCCTCACCAAGCTCGGCCGCACGAAGGTCGAGCCGTACTCACCGGGGTCCAGGACATCGCTCTCGCTGTGCGGCTGGAAGGTGAAGCCGCTCGCATCGCGCGCACCTTCGTCCAGCAGCGCTTCGCCGTGCGTACTGAACGCGAGGACGCCGCAGGGCGTCAGCATCTCGATCAGCCTCGCCAGCCACGACTCGAAGCGCGGCCGCGGCAAGTGGCTGAAGAGGGAGCCGACGAAGATCAGATCGAAGGAGCGCCCCAGGTCCACCTCGCTCGGCTCGGTCGCCGAGAGCCGTCCCTCGACACCGTAGTGACTCGAGACCCAACGCGGCGCGTCCTCGAGGATATCGACCGAGGTGATCCGCTCCGGGGGCACGACCTTCGACAACAGGCGCGTAAAGCGCCCGTAGCCGCAAGCGAGCTCGAGGATCGCCTCGAAGTCGCTCCAGCGCTTGCCCAGTCGGCCGATCAGGTGCTCGAGCGTCACCAAGACGTCGTGGCCGGACTTGAAGTAGTAGAAGCCGCGCGTGTGCGGACGATAGTCGGGGTGACCGACCATCACGGTGTACATGTCGTCCGAAGGGTGGATGTCCAGGGGCACCTGCCCGACATCTCCCATCGCGGCGAGGTACTCTTTCGCGAGCGCGCGCTCGAGCGGATCGGCGAGTGGCTCAGGCACCGAACACGTCCTCGAGCGCCTGACGCATCGCGACCGGATCGGCGTCCTGACCGGTCCAGTACCGAAAGCCCAGCACACCTTGACCGACGAGCATGCCGAGGCCATCGATCGTGCGGCAGCCCCTCTCCTCGGCGGATCGGAGCAGCCGCGTCCTCGGCGGGTTCGGGATCACGTCGGCCACGACCAAGCTCTCGCGCAAGCTCTCCTCGGCGACCGCCACGCGCGCATCGACGTCGGGATACAGGCCGATCGAAGTCGCATTGACGAGCACGTCGGCGTCCTCGGGAACGGCGTAGTCTCCGTGCCAAGGGATGAAGCGCGCCGTCGCGTCGGTCTTCTCCTCGATCAGCTTCGCGAGATCCTCCCCGCGACTCTCGGTTCGATTGACGATCGTCAGCGCACGTGCCCCCGCCAAGGCGAGCTCGGTCGCGATGGCGCGCGCCGCTCCGCCGGCTCCCAAGATCACGACGTGAGTGCCCTCGGGATCGGTGATCGGACGCAGCGACTCGGTGAAGCCCTTGCCGTCGGTGTTCTCGCCGACGAGCTCGTCGTCCCGTCGCACGACACAGTTCACCGCGCCCATGATCGACGCCGACTCGCCGAGCCGATCGAGATGCTCGATGACCGCGATCTTGTGCGGGATCGTGCAGTTGAAGCCGCGAAACCCCATCGCCCGCGCGCCACGTACCGCCGCGCCGAGGTCACTGGGAGCGACCTCGATCGTCAGGTAACGCCAGGCGAGCCCGGCGGCTCGGTAACCGGCTTCCATCATCACCTGACTCGGGTTCTCGGCTACGGGCTGGCCGAAGACACCCGTGAGCTCTTGCTTGAAGTTGAGCGCGTCCGACATTCGAAACCTCCGCGGGGTGCAGCTTCTCGACTCGAGCCCACAGGATGCGCGAAGCCCCGTGGAATGGCAACGCAGCCGCCGGGTGATTCGGTGGATCGGCTGACTCTGGAGCGCGTTTTCGTTGAGGACGACGCCGTCGGCGCTATGAACCGACCCGTGCCCCCTGAGGGTTCGCGGGTCACCTTCGCTTCCAAGTGAGACGGACGCGAGTCACGACCCGACCTCGAGCCTCTTTCCCGGTACGGAGAATTGCAGACTCTCTACATACTGCTCGTGCTCCTGCTGCTGACGCGCGTCTTCGGCGAGATCGCCGAGCGCTGCAAGCAGCCACCGCTGGTCGGAGAGTTGCTCTCGGGCGTCGCGCTCGGGGTCGTCGTCGGATACTTCGGACGGGATCTCCCGGTCCTGTCCGGGCTGGTCGATAACGAAGTCTTCCTGGCGCTGACCGATCTCGGGGTCTTCTTCCTGATGCTTCACGCGGGCATCGCGCTGCGGCCGAAAGAGCTCGCCGAGTCGTCGGGCTCCGCGTTCCTCGTCGCGATCGGCGGGATGGTCGTGCCGATGGCGTCGGGGATGGGACTCGCCTGGATCTTCATCCCCCAGTCCGAGGTCTGGCTCGCTCAAGCGCTCTTCCTGGGTGTCAGCCTCGCGATCACGGCGGTGCCCGTCGCCGTTCGCATCCTGATGGACATGGGAAGGCTCGAGTCGAAGGTCGGACGCATGATCCTCTCGGCCGCGGTCTTCGACGACATCCTCAGCCTCGTTCTCCTGGCGATCCTGACCTCGGTCCTGAGCACGGGCGGCTTTCCCTCGGGCGGCGAGCTGGCGATGCTGGGACTGCGCGTCGGCGGCTTCTTCCTCATCATGATGGCGATGGGCCTGTGGGTCCTCCCGCGGCTGGGGAATCTCGTGAGACGTCTGCATTCCGACGAGCTCGACTTCAGCTTCGTGCTGCTCGCCGGACTCGCCGCGGGCGTCCTCGCCGAGTACTTGGACATGCACTTCCTGATCGGCGCCTTCGTGGTCGGGCTGTTCTTCGGTCGCTCCACGATCGACGAGGAAGCCTTCGAAGCCGTCCGCGCGCGCATCTCGGGCATCAGCACCGGCTTCCTGGCACCGATCTTCTTCGCCTCGATCGGCCTGCACCTCGACCTCGGTGCCGTCACTGGAGCGCCGATCTTCTTGGCCACGCTGCTCTTCGTGGCCTTCGGTGGAAAGCTGCTGGGCTGCGGGCTAACGGCCCGCTGGACGGGTCTGGGCAATCGCGAGTCCACCGCCGTCGGAATCGCGATGAGCGCCCGCGGCGCCGTCGAGCTCATCATCGCCGACGTCGCGCTTCGAGCCGGCCTGTTCTCCAAGCCCGATCCCGTCCCGACCGTCGTCGCCAACCTCTTCTCGGCGATCGTCTTCATGGCACTGGCCACCACGCTGGCCACACCGATCCTCCTCCGAATGACGCTGAAGAAGGGGCCGGAAGCCGAGGATTGAGGAGAGACCACCACGCAGAAACCGAGCGCATGAAGAAAGCCCTCGGTGATCTTCGTGCCCTTGTGGTTGATCTTCTCAACTCGTTCAGCAGCACCGAACGCCCCTCTCGAAAACGCCATCGAATCTGTCACTGGCCATTCGCGGCATTTGCATTGGTCAGCATCGGTTTCGAATCGACCCCCAGCCCGGTGAGGTGAATTGATGGCGAAGAAGCGCAGCGCGAAAAAGAGCAATCCCCGATCGAGCTCCTCTCGGCAGCGGAAGGGGAGCGCGAGCCGCACGGGATCGGGTGGCGAGCGGCACCAGACCTCGAAGGAGCGACCACTGACGACGAATCAGGGCGTGCCGGTCTCCGACGATCAGAACACCCTGAGCATCGGCCCGAGGGGTCCGCAGCTCATCGAAGACTTCGTGCTCCGTGAGAAGATCACGCACTTCGATCACGAGCGCATTCCCGAGCGAGTCGTCCATGCCCGCGGCTACGGGGCCCACGGCACCTTCGAGGCCTACCGCGACAATGCTCGCCTCTCCAAGGCGGCGTTCTTGCAGCCCGGCGTCAAGACGCCCGTCTTCGTTCGCTTCTCGACGGTGGCCGGTAGCAAGGGCTCACCCGACACCGCGCGCGACGTGCGCGGGTTCGCCGTCAAGTTCTACACGGGCGAGGGCAACTACGACCTCGTCGGCAACAACATCCCGGTCTTCTTCATCCAGGACGCGATGAAGTAGACCGGGATGTTGTTGCCGACGAGGTCGTAGTTGCCCTCGCCCGTGTAAAACTTGACGGCGAACCCGCGCACGTCGCGCGCGGTGTCAGGTGAGCCCTTGCTACCGGAGATCGGAAGAGCAC
>JAVJTD010000447.1:0-33247 GCA_040219065.1 Planctomycetota bacterium | reverse complement strand
GGCGCGCAACGCCGCGCGCCGCGGCGCGATCGGCATCCTGCTCTACACCGATCCGATCGATGATGGATACTTCAAAGGAGATGTTTATCCTCGCGGCCCCTACCGTCCTCTCTCGGGGATCCAAAGGGGCAGCATCCTCGATCTGACGGTCCACCCTGGCGATCCCCTCACCCCCGGCTGGCCGGCGCGCGACGATGCGCAGCGCATCCAGCCCGACGAGTCGGACGCCCTGCCGACGATCCCCTGCGTCCCGATCAGCGCCGAAGCCGCCCGCCCCTTGCTCGAGTCTCTCGCCGGAGACAACGTCCCGTCTGGTTGGCAAGGCGCCTTGCCGTTTGCCTATCACGTCGGCCCCGGTCCGACCGAGGTCTCGATGAAGGTGGCGATGAAGCTCGAGCAAAGGCCCATCGCCAACGTCGTCGCCCGTCTCGAGGGCAGCGACTTCCCTGAGCAGATGATCGTCTTGGGCGGACACCTCGACTCGTGGACCCACGGCGCGGTCGACAACGGCAGCGGCTCGACGGCGTTGATCGAGATGGCGCGGGCTCTCGGCGAAGCGGCGCGGCAGGGCCACCGCCCGCGGCGCACGATCGTGGTGTGCCTGTGGGACGGCGAGGAGTTCGGGATCATCGGATCGACCGAGTTCGTCGAGGCGCGTCTCGAAGACCTGCGGCAGAACGCGGTCGCCTACATCAACCTGGACGCCGCCGTCTCGGGATCCCGCTTCGGTGGCTCAGGAACACCTTCACTGAAGGGCCTGCTCCGCGGCGCGACGCGCTCGGTCCCAGAGCCTCTCCAAGGCGGCACCATCTACGACGGCTGGAGCGGCGGCCGGGGTGAGCCCGCGGTGGGAGACCTCGGCTCGGGCTCCGACTATGCCGCATTCCTGCAGCACGCCGGCATCCCTGCCGTCCACTTCGGCTTCAGTGGACCCAACGGTAATTATCACTCGATGTACGACACGTTCGAATGGATGAGCCGATTCGGTGACCCGACCTTCCACTACCATGCGACCCTCGCGGGCATCGCCGGTGTCGCGGCGCTGCGTCTGGCGAACGCCGACTTGCTCCCGATCGACGGTGCGGCGGCCGTGCGTCGCGTCGCGACCGAAGCGGAGCTGCTCGCCACACGCTACTCGGGTCTCCCGGTCGACGAGCTCTTGAAGGAGGCGCGAGCGGTCGCCGAGCTCGTCTCGAAGCAATGCAGTGGATTGGAGTCCCGCGTGCAAAGAGGCGACCTCTCGGCCGACGAGCTGACGGCCACGAACGCGGCCCTGATGCGGGTCGAGCGGCACTTCACCTCGGAGTCCGGGCTCTTCGGTCGGCCGTGGTATCGGCACCTGATCTTCGCGCCGGACCCGAAGCTCGGCTACGGCGGCCAGACCTTGCCCGGTCTTCGCGAAGCGGCCGAGGCCTCGGATCGCGACCGGGCCCGGGTCGAGCTCGAGAGGCTGATGAACGCCCTGCGTTTGATCCGGCGAGACTTCGAGCAGCTCGACATCTCGTGACCGGGCTGGCTTCCGAGAGAGGCGGGCATCCATCACCATGAAGGGCCTCGCCCGCCTGCGACGGCTGATTTGTGTTCATCGCCGTTGGTTCATCGCCGGACTCCTTTGCGTTCCGGGCGCCGTCGCGCTGGAGCTGTGGATACCGCAGCTCCTCGGAGCCGGGATCGACATGGTCGAGCGAGCGGTGACGGGAGACGGCGATGGTCTGGGCGCGATCGGAGGTCGCCTCGGCCAGCTCTTCTTCGTCGTCGTCGGGTTGACGGCCTTGAAGAACGCCTTCCGCTTCGGCATGCGCTACTGGCAGAACATTGCCTGCCGGTTGGTCGAGCAGGACCTGCGACACGAGCTCGTCGCCCATCTCGAGGGCCTGAGCGCCAGCTACTTCGATCGCAATCGGACCGGCGACTTGATGAGCCGAGCCACTGCCGACATCGAAGCGGTGCGCATGGCGCTCGGTCCCGGGCTGATGTACCTGCTCAACACGCTGCTGATGCTGCCCCTCGCCCTGGCGTACCTCATCAGCCTCGATCCTTGGCTGACGCTCGCGCTGTCGATCCCCCTCGCCGGGCTCGCCTTGACCGTCCGCTTCATGGGTCCCCATCTGCATCGCCGCTCACGGACCGTCCAGGACCGCAGTGCCGACTTGAGCGCCCGGGCCGTCGACAACTTCCAAGGCATCCGCGTCGTCCAGGCCTTCAATCGGCAGGCGGCTGAGACCGCCGCGTTCCACGACCTCTCGAAGTCCTACGCGACGGCGCAGCTCGAGCTCGCCAAGACGCGCGGCTGGCTGCAGGTGCTGCTCGGTGGCGGACGACGGCTGTGCCTTTTGGCGATCCTGCTCGTGGGTGGCAGCGCGGTGATGAGCGAGCGCCTGACGATCGGCGACTTCTTCATCTTCATCCAGTACAGCGAGATGCTGTTCTTTCCGCTGATGGCGTTCGGTTGGGTGCTCGGCCTCTTCCAGCGAGGACGCGCCGCTTGGGATCGCCTGATCGAGGTCTTCGGTGCCCGAGCGGAGATCGACCCCGATCCCGGCGTCGCGCCGAAGCGGGATCTGAGTGGCGACATTCGCTTCGAGAACCTGACGTTCGGCTATGAGCCCGACCGTCCCGTGCTCCGCGATCTCAATCTCCACATCCGCGCCGGGGAGACGGTGGGCATCGTCGGTCCGACGGGAAGCGGCAAGTCGACATTGGCGCGGCTGATCGCTCGCCTGTATCCCGCCGCCCCCGGGCACCTCTTCCTCGATGGGCGCGCCATCGACACCTTGCCTCTCCACTGGATCCGGCGGCAGATCGGCTACGTCCCTCAGGAGACCTTCCTCCTCTCCGACACGATGCGCGCGAACATCCTGTTCGGCCGGCCCGACGCGACGGAGGACGAGGTGGAGTGGGCCGCGCGCGTCTCGCAGATCGACCACGACATCGCCGAGTTCAAAAGCGGTTATGATCAAATGATCGGAGAGCGCGGCGTGACGCTCTCGGGAGGTCAGAAGCAACGGACCGCGCTCTCGCGGGCGGTCATTCGCAAGCCGGGGATCCTCATCCTCGACGACTCGTTGGCGGCGGTGGACTCCGAGACCGAGCACCGCATCCTCGACGAGCTCGAGGTCGTGATGCGCGATCGCACCTGCCTCTTCATCTCGCACCGCATCTCTGCGCTACGAGACGTCGATCGGCTGATCGTCCTCGAGGAGGGTCGTCTGGTCGAGGAAGGCAGCCACGAAGAGCTGCTGGAGGCCGGTGGCGTCTATGCCCGCCTCTTCCGAGAGCACAACCTCGAGCAAGAGATCGAGGAGCTGCCGTGAGCCCGCAGATCGAGGAGCCGATTCACGGCAAGGCCTACGACGCGCGGCTGGTGCGCCGCCTGGTCCCCTTTGCTCGGCCTTACTCAAAGCGCATCGGTCTCAGCATCGGGCTGTTGATCGGGCTCTTCGTGTTGGACCTCCTGATCCCTTGGATCCTGCGCATCGCGGTGGATGGCCCGATCCAAGAGGCGCGCGAGAGCCAGGCCGCGCCCGGGGCGTGGGAAGAGCTGATCTGGCTCGCCGTCGCGCTGCTGGTCGTTGCGATCCTGCGCCTGGGATTCCAGCTCGCTCAGCTCCTGGTGATGACCGATGTGGGACAGTCCATCCTTCACGATCTCCGGCTCAGCGCGTTCTCCCACCTGCAGTCTCTCTCATTGGCATTCTTCGACCGGCACCCGGTCGGTCGTCTCGTCACGCGCGTGACGAACGACATCGAGACGCTCAACGAGCTCTTCACCTCGGGCGTCACCGTCGTCTTCTATGACTTGGTGAAGATCGTCGGTGTGGTCGCGGTCCTCTTGTGGATCGACCCGAAGCTCACCGGGATCGCCCTCCTGGGATTGCCCGTCCTGACGGCCGTGTCCTTCGCCTTTCGCTCCCACGCCCGCAAGGCCTACCGGGAGATCCGCAGCCGCGTGAGTCGACTCAACGCGTTCCTGCAGGAGCTCCTGCAAGGCATTCGAGTCATCCAGCTCTTCAATCAAGAGCAGCGCGTGCTCGATCGATTCGACGAGGTCAACGTCGACCATCGCCGCGCGCACGTGCGGGCACACCTCAACTGGTCTTTGTTCTTTCCCAGCATCGACCTCGTCAGCATGGCCATCCTCGCCGGAATCGTCTGGGTCTCGGGTCTGGGGATCGCTGGCGGCGAGCTGCAGTTCGGCGTCTTTCTCCAGTTCTGGATCATGCTCGGCTACCTGTTCGACCCGATTCGGGAGCTCTCGGAGAAGTACAACGTCTTCCAGTCAGCGATGGCCTCGGCCGAGCGGCTCTTCGGACTGCTCGACGAGGCGCCCGAGATCTCGGGCCCGGAGAATCCTTACCGGCCGGAGGAGGCACGCGGCGAGATCGAGCTCCGAGACGTGACCTTCGGATATGGCGATGGCCCGGACGTGCTTCGCAACGTCTCGTTCCACGTGAAGCCGGGCGAGAAGATCGCGATCGTCGGCGCGACCGGTGCCGGCAAGACGACTCTGATCAACCTGCTGAGTCGCTACTACGACGTCCGCTCGGGCAGCATCCTCGTCGACGGCCACGACGTACGCGAGTACGACCCCAAGGACCTCCGGCATCAGATCGGCTTGGTGCTCCAAGAGGTCTTCTTGTTCCCAGGCGATATCCTCGAGAACATTCGGTTGGGAGACACCTCGATCAGTGAGGAGCGCGTCATCGAAGCAGCTCGCCTCGTCGGCGCCGACCGCTTCATCCAGAAGCTCCCCGACGGCTACCGGTCCGAGGTCCGCGAGCGCGGCGCCACCCAGTCCGTCGGTGAGAAGCAGCTCATCGCTTTCGCGAGAGTGCTCACCTTCGATCCGAGCATCTTGATCCTCGACGAAGCAACCGCGCACATCGACCCCGAGACGGAGCGTCTCCTGCAAAAGGCGCTCGAGCGAACTCTGAAGGGTCGAACCGCGATCCTGATCGCCCATCGCCTGGCGACCATCCGCCACGCCGATCGCATTCTCGTCTTCCATCACGGCGAGCTCCGAGAAGCCGGGACTCACCAAGAGCTCCTCGAGCGAGGCGGCCTGTACCACCGGCTGCATCAGCTCCAGTTCGGGTGAGCGGGTGTGCAGGTGATCAGGTGTCCAGATGACCTGGTTCACACGAGCACACGAGCACTCACATCACCGCGGACCAGCTCGTCCTCTTCTCCAGCCGGTCTCGCCAGGCGCGCACGTTCGGGAGCGACTCGGGGAGCTCGAGCTCGAGCAACGGCAGGAGCTGGAGGCGGGACATGAAGGCGAGGTCGGCAAGGGTGAAGCAGTCGCCGACGAGGAAGGAGCGGCCGCTCAGGGACCGATCGAGGTATTCGAAGACGGTGCCGAGCTCTGCTTTCGCCTTTGCCTCCTGAGAGGCCGTAAGGTCCCCTCGCTCTCGCCCGAACATCAGGACACGCACCGGCGGCGTCGAGGCTTGATCGAAGTAGCGGTCCCAGAACGTCACCTCGGCGCGCAACCAAGGATCGCTGGGGAAGAGCGACGGCTCGGGGCGATAGGCGTCGAGGAAGGTGATGATCGCGGTCGACTCGGCGAGAAACCGTCCTTCGTGCTCGAGAACCGGAACGAGGCCGAGCGGATGCCGGGCGAGGTGGTTTGGCTCTTTGCTCTCCTCCTTCGAGACGTGGACGAGTGGGACGTCCTCGAGCAGCCCTTTCTCCGCCAGGGCGATGCGCACCTTCTTGGTGTAACCGGACTGCGGCCTGCCATAGAGCTTCATGGGATCATCTCCTCATTTACCAATGCCTGTGAGACGCGAAGTGCGAATCGTACTCCGGGATCCCTCTGGGCGACCATCGCGATGTACCTCTCGGGTTCAATCTGTGGAGGTCTTTCGGTCTGCGATCCGAATTCGGAGCTGATGACTCAGGATTCTCGCTTCTCCTCTCGATGATCTCCTGCGCCGGCACGCGACCTTGGAAGATCCTCTGTGAGGGGCCCACTCCCCATGAAGATGCCGATTCCCACGTCGTCGCGTGGCGCTCGCTGGCTACCGCTCTTGGTCCTGACCGTGCTGATCGTGGGCTGCCACCGCAGCAGCTCGAACGAGTCGATCACTCTCACGAAGATCGGAGCCGCTGGCGGGATCCCCGAGACGCTCGACAGCGTCGTCCCGATCGAAGGCGGCCCCTTCCTCTTCGACGGCCAAGAGCCATTGCAGATCGAGGTCTCGGGCATCGGGCTCTTCCCGGTGACCGTGGTCGACGACGGGCACGCGACTTGGACGATCCCGGCGAACACGCTGCCGCCGGGCACGCGCGACGTGCGACTCGTTCGAGGGTTCGCGAGGTCCTCGGCGCGCTCGCTCACGGTGAACCCGCCCCCGGCGCCGGTCGCGATGGAGCCGAGTGCGATCAATCCCCAGTTCAACGAGCCCTGTGCGATCGCAGGCACCGGGTTCCGAGCTCCCGTCCGAGTGCTTCTACTCGATCCAAATGGAATCCCCGTGACTGCGCCGACGACCGGCGCCGTGAATGAGGACGGCACGCGCGTCGACCTCGTGTCTCCGATCCTGCCGGATCTCAACGGCGCTTCGCCGATCACCTTGGTCGTCGAGAACGGCGACGGGCAACGGTCGCGGACCGGGCTGGCCGCGATGTTCGATGCGCTCGTCTGGGACGAGCGCACGATCGACGGCACCGACAACAACACGGATGACACTCCCCGCGGCAGCGCCGGGATCCGGCTGCGCCGCCAAGTGCCCTACGCCTACGAGGACGGCATCTCGTCCCTCGCCGGCAGCGGGCGCCCCTCGGCGCGCGAGATCAGCAACTCGGTCTGTCAGAACCTGAGTGCTCCTTCGAGCACCGCAGGCCGGACCGACATGCTCTGGCTGTGGGGTCAGTTCCTCGACCACGATCTCGACCTCACGGAGACGGCCACGCCGGTGGAGAGCGCTCCGATCGCGGTGCCCCTCGGGGATCCGTCGTTCGATCCCTTCGGGACCGGTACCGAGGTCATCCCGTTCAGTCGCTCCCACTACGATCCGGCGACGGGCACCGGTCCGGGCAATCCGAGAGCCCAGATCAACGACATCACCTCGTGGCTGGACGGGTCCCAGGTCTACGGCTCCGATCTCACCCGGCACCTCGCCCTGAGAGCCCTCGACGGGACCGGCCGCTTGCGGACGACCGCCGGTGATCTCCTACCCTTCAACGATGGCGGATTCGACAACGCGCCCGATCCCAACGACCCGACGCTGTTCCTGGCCGGAGACGTCCGGGCGAACGAGAACGTCGGTCTGACGGCGATGCACACCCTGTTCGTGCGTGAGCACAATCGTCTGGCCGACGCGATCCGCGCCCAGAACCCGTCTTTGAGCGACGAGCAGATCTTCCAGGCAGCGCGCCGCTGGGTGGTCGCCGAGCTCCAGGTGATCACTTTCGAGGAGTTCCTGCCGGCTCTGCTCGGCCCCGGCGCGATTCCTGACTACGCCGGCTACGACGAGAGCATCGACCCTGCGATCAGCGCTCTCTTCTCGACGGCCGTGTACCGATTCGGGCACAGCCTCGTCTCTTCGAGCCTGGAGCGGCTCGACGAGACGCTCAGCCCGATCGCCGAAGGTCCCTTGCCTTTGCGCGAGGCGTTCTTCGCCCCCGACCGCCTGATCGAAGGAGGTGGCATCGAGCCCCTCCTGCGCGGCTTCGCGATGCAGCTCGCGCAGGAGCTCGACGCCTACATCGTCGAGGACCTGCGCTCGTTCCTGTTCGGTCCGCCGGGATCCGGAGGCCTCGACCTCGCCGCCCTGAACATCCAGCGCGGCCGCGACCACGGCTTGCCGAGCTACAACGGGACGCGCGTCGCCCTGGGGCTGCCTGCCAAGAGCTCCTTCGCCGAGATCACCGGCGACGGAGAGCTGCAGTCGCGCTTGGCGACGGCCTACGCCGATGTCGACGAGATCGACGCCTGGGTCGGCGCCCTTGCCGAGGATCCCATGCCGGGCGCGCTCGTCGGTGAGCTGATCTGGACGGTCACGCGCGGCCAGTTCCTTCGCCTGCGATCGGCGGATCGCCATTGGTATCAGCGGGTGTTCTCGGGCGCAGCCCTCGAAGCCGTCGAGGCGACCCGGCTGGCCGACATCATTCGTTCTAATACTCAAATCAACACCGAGCTCCCCGACGACGTGTTCCGCGAGGAGTGAGCGCTCTTCGGAGAGCGATCCGCTCTCTGGCTCGGATCGCGACAATTCGCTCCGGGTCGGCTTGCCAATTGACGGGTGTGGGGTAGTCTTCACCTCGGGAAAGTTGCATCCGCCCGTCATCGAGCATCCGATCCACCGGACAATCCTCGGCACATCCAGCGCTCCTGCCAACAGGAGGCGGCCGCTTTGCGTCCGCTCCTTGGCAATCCATCGGTCCGGCAAGGGGGCCGGGAGACCGCGATGACCGCTGACGGGCTCAAAGGTCTGCGTGCTTGCACTCGTCCAATCCACCCTGGATTGGCCGCCGGACATCCTTCGGGGGAAGTGATGTCTCGCGGGAGTTGCGCGGCCGGAAATGGAGTCAGTCGGCATGTCGAATCGCATATTCGGCGCCGCCCGGATCGCCGTCTGTTTGATGGTGAGCGCCGGTGGCGCCTCAGCTCAGTTGGATCAGGAGCCTCCCGAGTTCGTGGGGCCCAAGCCAGGAGACACCCAGGTCACGAGCGGTCGAGCCGACCGCACCGATGCCGAGCGCATCCTCGAGCCCAATGCGGCACCGCCCGTGCTCGATCGCAAGGATCGAAGCGGCACCTCGCAGATCCCGGTCGGCGACGGCTCGGGCACTCCCGAAGGTCCATTGCCGCCCATCCACACCACGCCGAGGCTAGGCGATGCCTCGAGAAATCTCGGTGTCAGCGAGCGACGCGCGCCGAGCTCCGTCGGGCCGACGCTCACGCCGGGCATCCCGACTCCAGGGGCCTTGCCGAAGCCTGGAGCCGGTCCCAGCGCTGACGGAGCGCCCTCGGCGGGTGGCCCTCTCGCGCCTTCGAGTCCGAGGCGGCTACTCCAGCCGAGCGCCACAGACCTCCGCCCGGGACACCTTCCAAGGCAGTCGCCTCTGAGCGGGAAGGCCGGTGCGCTGGATCGCCGCACGCCGCAGATCCACGACCGCGTGGCCTACTGGGACATGACCGGCAAAGCCGGCTTGGACCTCCTTCACGCCGGCAGCGATCTGCCCGTGTCCGCCGGGGCCGCCTGGCTCGACTACGATGCCGACGGCGATCCCGACCTCTTCCTCTCGCAGACCAGCGGCGCTTCGAAGCTGTATCGCAATGAAGCCGACGGCACCTTCGTCGACGTGACGGACATCGCCGGCGTCGGCGCCCCCCTCGACGAGACCATCGGGGCGACCGCTGCCGACTTCGACGGTGATGGACGCGTCGATCTGTACCTGCTCAATCGCGGCGAGAATCGCCTGTTCCGAAACCTCGGAGACGGCACGTTCGCCGACGAGACCGCCGCCGCGGGCGTCGCCGGCTCGGGTGCCTACTCGACCAGCGCGGCCTGGGCGGACTACGACCAGGACGGCGATCTCGATCTCTACGTGACGAACGCCTTCGCCGCGTCGCCGGAGAGCGCCGCCCTCGAGTGCCACCCGAACGAGCTCTTCCGCAACGAGGGCGACGGGACCTTCACCGAGGTCGCGCAGCTCCTGGGCGTGGCGGGCCAAGGCTGCGCCTTCGGGGTGGTCTTCGCCGATCTGGACGGTGATCTCGATCCCGACCTTTTGCTCGGCCATCAAGGAGCCCTCGCCGGCGAGCTCACGCGGCTCTACCGGAACGACGGCGGCATGTTCCAAGAGCAGCCCTTCACGAACCAGATCCCCAGGCTGCTCCAGTCGATCGGGCTCGCCGCCGGGGACATCGACAACGATGGCACCCTGGACGCCCTGCTCGCCGGTCACGGTGCGAATGTGCTCGGGCTCAACCTGGGCGGGATCTTCCATGACGTCGCCGCGGCTTACGCCGTCGACCGTCCGGCCAGGGCCGCCCTCGCCAGCGGTCAGGGCGCCGCGTTCTTCGACTACGACAACGACGGCACCCTCGACCTCCTGATCGCGGACGGCGCCGATCCTGAAGCGACCAGGCTGCACCTCTATCGCAATCGCGACGGCGCCGGCTTCGAAGACGTCACCTCTCAGGAAGGCCTACTCGCCATTCGTGGCGCGCAGACGATCGCCCCCGCCGACTTCGACCTCGACGGCGACATCGACATCCTGCTCGGCCAGCCGGGCGCCGGTTACACCTTGATGGTCAACGTCGAGGGGAACGCTCACGGATACCTCGCCGTTCGCGCGGAGTCCCGTGACGGCGCCGCACCGGCCATCGGCGCGAAGATCCAGCTGATCCAGGAAGGCGGGCAAGTCCAGACCCGTCTCCTCGGCTCGGAGGCGACGCTGGCCAGCGCGCCCGACCCATCGGCCCACTTCGGGCTGGAGGGTGACTCGCAGGTCCAAGAGGTGATCGTCGAGTTCCCGAGCGGCGTCCAGTATGCCCTGCGCGATGTCTCGGCCGGTCAGCGGCTGACGATCCGCGATCCCAAGCTGACGATCGAGTCGTCTGACACGAAGATCTTCTCCGCGGCCGGTCAGCTCGTTCACTACACGCTGACCTTCACCAATCGAAGCGGCAACCTGGCACTGGCCGCCGAGTCGTGGATCGACGTCCGCCGGAAGGAAGCCCAGCAGGATCATTCCTTCATTCCCGCAACCCGGATCGGAACGCTCTTGCCCGAGTCCAGCCTCCAGCTCGATGTCACGCTCCTGGTCCCGCCTGCCACGCCCAAGGGCCACTACCTACTCACCCACCGCATCGGTCAGCGCGGAAATGGACTGGCCGTTCACCAAGCCTACGTCGAGATCGTCATCGAGTAACCGAATGCCGACGGTCCTCGGACCGAGCTCGTCGGGCGGGCGCTGCGTCGGCGCCCGCCCGGCAGCCTTTTCTTGGGGAGTACACCGGTCACGCCTCGGCGCCGGACTCCTTCTCGAGAGGCGCGATCTGTCCTTCGAGCGGACTGGAGGCGTTGGCGTACAGCTTCTTCGGCATGCGGCCGGAGAGGTACGCCGCGCGACCGGCCAAGGCGGCGTGGCGCATCGCGTGGGCCATCTGCACCGGCTCTTTGGCGATGGCGATCGCGGTGTTGAGCAAGACCCCGTGCGCACCGAGCTCGAAGGCGACGCTGACGTCCGAGGCCGTCCCGACACCGGCGTCGACGATGATCGGCACGTCGGTCACGGTCTCGAGGATGATGCGGATATTGTTGGGGTTGAGGATCCCTTGACCCGAGCCGATCGGAGAGCCGGCCGGCATGACCGAAGCGGCACCGGCATCGGCCAGGCGGCGAGCGAGGACGGGATCGTCCGAGGTGTAGACGAGCACGGTGAAGCCGTCGGCCACCAGTCGCTCCGTCGCGCGCAGCGTCTCGACCGGATCCGGCAGCAGCGTCTTCGGATCGCCGAGCACCTCGAGCTTGATCAGCTCCGAGATGCCGAGCTCGCGCGCCAGGTGCGCGGTGCGGACGGCGTCATCGGCGGTGTAGCAGCCAGCGGTGTTCGGGAGGAGCGTCATGCGCTCGTCGATCGCCTCGAAGAGCGACGGTCCGTCTCCCTCGAGGTTGGCGCGCCGCACGGCGACGGTGACGACCTCGGCGCCCGACGCCTCGTGGGCGCGGCGCATCGTCTCGAGATCGGGGTATTTCCCCGTCCCGATGAAGAGACGGGAGCGGAACGAAAACCGGCCGACCTCGAGGGGACGATCGAACGGCAAGGAGTTCTCGGACATGGGGAGTGGATCCTCTCGGGAGTATCGCGAACGCTCAGCCGCCACCGACGAAGGTCACGATCTCCAATCGGTCCCCGTCTCGAAGCGTCTGCTCCGAGAAACGAGTCCGCGGGACGATCTCCCGGTTCAGCTCGACGGCGATGCGGCTCGCCCGAAGCTCGAGATGCTCGAGCAGATCCTCCAGGCAAGACCCGTCTGGGACCTCGCGGCACTCGCCGTTGACATGGACTTTCAAGGGACCATCCTCGGGATTCGGACCGCCGCTCGGCGGTCGAAGCCGCCGCTGGGCGATGAGCCTCGGTGCGAAGCGGCATCGTAACGAGCCGCCTCTGCCCTTCCAACCCCGGAGCCGGCCCCCGGACCACCGTTTCCGCCGCGCGAGCCGGACCTCTTCCCCGTGGTCTTTTCCACGGTCAGTCCATTCTCTACACTGCGGGCCGCCTTCCGCCGGCACTGGGGTTGCCGGCGCCACACCGCAACCGACACGAGGAATCCATGCGCGCGGAGTTCGTCGAGCACCTGCCTCAGATGGAGCAAGCGATCAGCGCCAATGATCGCGACGCCTTCAAGGATCACCTCGAGTCCCTCTCGGAAGTCCTCCAAGGCATGAAGGGCGCCGAGCTCTCCAACGAAGCCCGCGCCCTCGGCGAGATGCTGGGGCACAGCATTCTCCGGCACAAGCACTTCGCCCTCTGGGTGCTCCGCCACCTCGGTGAGCAGAAGCCGGCAGCGATGCGGTTGGCCGCGACCCGAGCGGTCG
Source organism: Planctomycetota bacterium (assembly GCA_040219065.1). Classification (GTDB taxonomy): domain Bacteria; phylum Planctomycetota; class OFTM77; order OFTM77; family OFTM77; genus OFTM77. The sequence goes on along the minus strand of JAVJTD010000447.1, from coordinate 20,690 downwards.
CCATCTTTGGCCGAGAGTATGACCGTGAGATGGTCGAGTTCGCCTACGCCCTCGCCGACGACAGCAACGGCGAAGTCCGTGACGGCATGAGCGAGGCTCTCGGCGAGATCGTCGGGGAGCACAAGCCCGGCTTCTTGGTCCATCTGATGGAGCGCTGGGTCAAGGATGAGAAGGAGACGATCCGGCGAGTGCCCACGATCGCTCTCCTCGGCTGTGCGCGCGAGCACGCCTGGGATTCCCTCGGGCTGATCGGTCCCCTCGCCTCCGACGAGTCCGAGCGCGTTCGCATGAGCCTGGTGAAGTTCCTGCGACGGCTGCCCGATTGTGTCGAGTCTCCCGCGGGCGCCCCGGTCGGCCCGGCGCTCGTGATCGCCACCCTCGAGCGATGGCTCGAGTACGACGACGACCGTGTCCGGTGGGTGGCCGCCGCAGCCCTCGGCTCCCCCTGGGTGCACGCCCAGCTCGACCGCGGCCTCGAGCTCCTCAAGAAGCTCGGCAGCGCGGGCGACAAAAACGTCCGCGATGCCGTCGCGAGCAGCATCGCCGCCCTGGCCGCCACCGACTCGACCACCATCGCGAAGACCGTCGGAGAATGGTTCCAGTCTCCCGAGCCCGAGGTCAAGAACCTCGCGAAGCTGGTTCGCAAGAAGGCGAATCTCTGAGGAGTCCTGGAGCGCTATCGGTCCGATGCGGGCAGGATGCCCGCGCTCCGTCACTCGGAGCGCTTCTCGAGGCGGTACTTGAGCTGGCGCGGAGTGAGGCCGAGCCTCTTGGCGGCTCTCGCCGCGTTGCCATCTTCTTCACGGAGCAAGCACTCGATGATGGCGAGCTCGAAGGCCTCGAGGGAGAGCTCGCCGCGAAGGAGCTGATGCAGGAGCGCGGTCGGCGCCAGCTCGCCTTTGGGGCCGAGGAACGCGAAGTCTCGTGCGGTGAGCTCGCCACCTTCGGACGTCACGAGCACTCTCTCCATCGCGTTCTGGAGCTCGCGGACGTTGCCGGGCCAGGCGTGGGCGGCCAGGACCTCGCGCGCGGATTCGTCCAAGGACGGCATCTCGCGCCCGTAGCGCTCACAGGTGATGGCGAGGAAGTGCTCGGCGAGGAGGGTGAGGTCGTCGCCGCGCTCTCGAAGCGGTGGGACGTCGAGGACGACGACGTGGATGCGGTAGAACAGGTCGGCCTGGAAGTCGCCGTTTCGGACGGCGTTCGCGAGGTCCCGATTGGTGGCGCATAGGAGCCGAAAGTCGGAGCGGAGGGTCTCCTCCGAGCCCAATGGCGTGAATTCGTGCTCTTGCAGCACGCGCAGCAGGCTCGCCTGCACCGCCCGCGGCATCTCGCCGATCTCGTCGAGGAAGATCGTGCCGCCGTCGGCGAGGGCGAAGCGGCCTTTCCGGGCGTGGAGGGCTCCGGTGAAGGCGCCGGCCTCGTGCCCGAACAGCTCGGCCTCGAGGAGAGACTCGGGGATGGCCGCGCAGTTGACCTTCACGAAAGGACCGTCGCACCGCGAGCTGCCGCGGTGGAGGGCTTCGGCGACGAGCTCCTTGCCCGATCCGCTCTCTCCGAGGAGGAGGACGGTGCTGTCTTGAGGAGCGACCAGATCGATGCGTCGGCGCAGCTCGATCATGGGCTCGGACCGCCCCAATAGGCGCTCGGCAGCTTGGCGCGACAGGGTCTCGGCTCCCTCCAAAGAGGCGCTCTGAGCGCCTGGAAAAGCGGTTTGACGGTGCGTTCGGCGTTCGTCTATAGTAGCGCCAACAGTCCGAGCCGGAAGTGTTGTAAAAAGTGGGCTTCGACCCACTTTTTTTTGTTTTCCAGAGGGCCGCTTGGAGCGCAATCGCCATGAGCAACGAGCTCCTGCGCATCATCGACGCCATACATCGCGACAAGGACATCGACAAAGAGGTCCTCTTCGAGAGCATCGAAGCCGCCCTCTTGACCGCAGCTCGCAAGAAGTACGGTGCGAACGAGGACATCGTCGTTCACATCAATCGCCAGACCGGCGACCTCGAAGCCTCGGGAACCGATGAAGACATCTCCCCGATCGAGCTCGGTCGCATCGCGGCCCAGACTGCCAAGCAGGTGATCATCCAGAAGATCCGCGAGGCGGAGCAGGATGTGATCATGCGCGAGTACGCGGGGCGTACCGACACGATCGTGACGGGTACGGTCCAGCGCTTCGAGTCGGGCAGCATGATCGTGAACCTCGGCAAGGCCGAAGGCTTGCTCCCCAAGTCCGAGATGGTGCGCGGCGAGTCCTATCACATCGGCGATCGCATCCGGGCTTACGTGCTCGAGGTGAAGCGCGTCGGGAGCAAGGTCTACATCATCCTCTCCCGCTCGCATCCCGAGCTGGTCAAGAAGCTCTTCGAGCTGGAGATCCCTGAATTCGCCGACGGGATCATCGAGATCAAGCGGCTGGTCCGCGAGCCGGGATACCGGACCAAGGTCGCGGTCTCTTCCCTGGACCTGAAGATCGACTGCGTCGGCGCTTGCGTCGGCGTGCGTGGCTCGCGCATCCGGTCGATCATCGACGAGCTCAACGGAGAGAAGATCGACATCATCCGTTGGAACGAGTCCTCGGAAGTATTGATCCGGAATGCCCTCAAGCCCGCCGAGGTCGCCGATGTCGAGCTCGACTACGACACGCGCGAGGCGACTGTGATCGTCGAGGAGGACCAGCTTTCCCTCGCGATCGGCAAGAAGGGCCAGAACGTCCGGCTGGCGGCCAAGCTGTGCGGCTGGGACATCAACATCATCACCAAGTCGGGTGAGCGGGCGAGCATCATCGGCCGGGCCGACGAGGGCGGTGCCCCGCGTACGGCGGCTCCGGCTCCGCGGCCGGTAGCCGGCGTCGCGGGCGACTCCTCAGCGGCGCCCAGCGCTCCGGTGGAGGAAGTGCTCGATCCCTTGACGCGCGCCATGCGGGCCGAGGCGGCCCGTCAGCGCCAGGCGGAAGACGCCGAGCAGCAGGAGGAAGACCCGTTCGCTCGCGCCGCTCGCGAGCAGGCGGATCAGACGGTGGACACCGAGGAGACTGCCGAAGAGACCGCCGAGGAGACCGCCGAAGAGACTGCCGAGGAGACCACCGAGGAGACCGAGAAGCCGGAGGAGGCCTGAGGCCCTCCTCCAGACGCTCGAGAGGGCCGAGATCCGGGTCCGCCGGCGGCTCGCGAGTCATTGGCAGACAGAGATATCGAGCCTTGTTTCTCGGAAGTGCTCTGGTAGACTCCGGGTTTCGGATCCGGCCATCAGGTGTCTGAACGACTCTCGGCCCCGGGAGAGGGCGCCGGGATCGCGTCCGCGAAGCTCTCGCCGACGAGCTCAGGTACAAGGTCCGGACAGCGGACGAGCAGATTACATCGTTTCGGAGTGGGCGTGACGAATACCAAGACAGCCAAGCGCAGTACCGTGCGGGTCTACCAAATCTCGCACAAGCTCAAGCTCACCCCCGAGCAAGTCTTGGACTGCGCGCGGCAGCTAGGCATCGACATCACGAGCCACATGGCGGCCATCTCCGCCGAAGATGCCGACCGCGTCGAAGCCGTGCTCGCGCCGGGCGGGCAGAGCAGGTCCGCGCCCGATGTCCACGACGACAGCCGATTCGGCCTCGTGAAAGACGTCGAAGGCGAAGAGACCGAAGATACTGCGCCCGAGGAGGCGACCGAGACGGTGGAGGAGCCTCAGCCCGAGCCAGTCGCCGAGAAGGAGCCGGAGCCGGAGAAGAAGCCAGCCCCGAAAGAGGCCGCCAAGAAGGCTCCCGAGAAGCCAGCTCAGCCGCAGCCGCCATCGCCCGAGAAGCCGCAGCCGAGGCGCCTGGTCAAGAAGCCGGCGAACATCACCGGGCCGATCCACACCAAGCGAGCCGAGGAGGCCGAGCCGGCTTCAGCGTCTGCCGCCGGCTCTGGCGGCAAGCTGACGCGCAAATCGCTGCGCGAGATCGAGCGCCAGCGCGCCGCCGAGCGGGCCCGCCCGCGCCGTGGCCCCTCGCGTCCGTCCCGGCCGCCCGTCGGCCGGCGTCGTAGCGCCCGCACGGGTCGCTCTGCCACCATCATCGAGATGCCCAAGAGCGTCGAGATGACGCCACCGATCACGGTCAAGGACCTCTCGTCCGCCTTCGGCATCAAGGCCAATCAGCTCCTGCGGAAGCTGATGGAGATGGGCATGATGGTCAACATCAACGCCATCATCCCTCCGGACCAGGCGCAGCTCGTGGCGATCGAGTTCGAGCGCGAGGTCGTCATCAAGCACGAGAAGACCGCCGAAGAGTCCTTGATGGAAGCGGTCGGTCACTCGGACTTCGGCGCCAACGAGAGCAGCGAGGAGACCGAGGAGTCTGGCGACGATCGCGAAGCCCGCGCGCCGGTCATCGCCTTCTTGGGTCACGTCGACCACGGCAAGACGTCACTCATCGACGCCATCCGCCAGGCCAACGTCGTGGACTCCGAGTCGGGTGGCATCACCCAGCACATCGGTGCCTACAAGGTGCTGACCGAGAGTGGTCACGAGATCACGATTCTCGACACCCCGGGTCACAAGGCGTTCACCGAGATGCGTGCCCGCGGTGCCAACACCACCGACATCGTCGTGCTGGTGGTCGCCGCTGACGACGGCGTCATGCCCCAAACTGAAGAGGCCATCGACCACGCCAAGGCGGCCGGTGTCCCGATCCTCGTCGCCCTGAACAAGATCGACAAGGCCAACGCCAACGTCGACCGCGTCAAGCAGCAGCTCTCCGCCAAGGAGCTGATACCCGAGGACTGGGGTGGCGACACGATCGTCGTGCCCGTCTCGGCGCTGAAGAAGCAGGGCATCGAAGATCTCCTCGAGATGATCTCGCTTCGCGCTGAGATCGAGGAGTACAGCGCGTCGCCCGACCGCAAGGCCCACGGCACCGTTCTCGAAGCGCGCGTCAGCGAAGGACGAGGGATCATCGCGAACGTCCTCGTCCAGGACGGCACGCTCCGTATCGGCGACAACTTCATCTGCGACGTGGCCGCCGGTCGCGTCAAAGCGATGTACGACGACCACGGCAAGCCCCTCAGCGAAGCGGGCCCTTCGACTCCCGTCGAGATCATCGGCTTGGACGAGGTCCCCGAGGCTGGTGCCCAGTTCTACGTCGTCAATCAACGCGACGTGAAGCACGCCCAGCAGGTCGCCGAAGAGCGCCGCGAGAAGCAGCGTCAGTCCGAGCTCGCCGAGCGGTCCTCGGTCACCCTCTCCAACCTCTTCGAGCACATCGCCCAGACCAAGGAGGTCCGTCTGCTGGTCAAAGCCGATGTGAAGGGCTCTCTCGAGGTGCTGCGCCGCGAGCTCGAGGACATGGCGACCGACGAGATCAAGGTGCGCATCCTGCGCGCTGCCGTCGGTGGTGTGTCCGAGAGTGACGTCCTCCTCGCCCAGACCTCCGCCGCCATCATCATCGGCTTCCACGTCGCGGTCGACGATGTCGCGCGCTCTTTGGCCGAGGAGAAGGGTGTCGACGTCAAGATCTACCACGTCATCTACGACCTCCTCGACGACGTCAAGAACGCCATGGAGGGTCTCCTCGAGCCGATCCAGCGCGAAGAGATCACCGGTCACGCGACGATCCGCCAGGTCTTCTCCGCCTCGGGCGTCGGCAACATCGCTGGCTGCTACGTCACCGACGGCGCGATCCAGCGCAGCAACCTGGTGCGGCTCTTCCGCGACGGCCGCGTGATCTACTCGGGCAAGATGTCCAGCCTCAAGCGCTTCAAGGAAGACGTCAAGGAGGTGCGGAGCGGCTTCGAGTGCGGTATCAAGATCGATGGCTACGACGACATCAAGGTCGAGGACTCGATCGAGGCCTACAAGGTCGTCGAGGAGAAGCAGAAGCTCTGATCACGAGCTTCCCGATCGGACCGCCATGTTCGTCGGCATCCTCCAGCTCGACCTGCGAATCCCCGGTGCCTTCAGCTTGAAGGACAAGCGCCGGGTGATTCGCCGGGTCAAAGACCGCGCCTCGAACAAGTTCAACATCGCCATTGCCGAGGTGGACTACCTCGATGAGCACCGACTCACCCGTTTGGGCGTGACGACGGTGGCGAACGACCGGCGAGTCGTGCAATCGGCTCTCGATCAGGTCGTCAACCTCATCGAGAGCCAACCGGATATCGAGCTCCTCGATTATCAAGTCGAGACGATCTAAGGAGGCCATGGACATGAAAAGCCCGAGCTTCGGCCGCCTCGAGTCCCAGATCAAGCAGAAGGTGGCGATCATCATCCAGAGAGATCTCAAGGACCCGCGGCTAGGGTTCCTGACCGTCACTCGCGTCGAGCTGTCGCGCGACAAGCAGCACTGCCGCGTTTATTACTCCGTCCTCGGAGAAAAAGGCGAACGCTCCAAGGCCGCCCACGCCCTCGACGACGCACGCGGTCACATCCAGAGCGCACTCGGTCGCACGCTCGAGACGAGAAACATCCCCCACCTCAAGTTCGAGTACGACGAATCCATCGAAGGATCCATCCGTGTCTCCGGCATCCTCGACCAGCTCGCCAAAGAACGCGGCGAGGACGAGGAGCAGCCGACGGAAGGCACCGAAGATACCGAAGCGACCGAAGCGACCGATTCCGACGAGGAGGAGTGAGGCGGGTACGCACTGAGATGGCGCTCTGGAGTACCCAAGTCGAGCGAGATTGGGCCGGAGGCGCACCGCTCTGACAAGACAGCGCGCTCCGAACGCGCCCCTTGCTCGGCGCCTCTCAGCTCGATCGGTGGCACCGTCGAGAAAGGCGGTCTCCGGATGGATGATCTCTTCCCTAGTCGACCGTCTGGTGCTGACCCGCGCGGGGCACGCGCAGGACGAAGGTCGAGCCGAATCCCTCCGAGGTCGTCCACCTCAGGCGACCTTTGTTGTCGGTGCTGATTCGCCGACACGCCTCGAGCTGCGGGTTCGACGCTTCCGCCTGGCGAGGATGAAAGCCCGCGCCTTCATCGGCAATAGCGAGGAAGACGTCCTGGTCATCGGCCGAGACACGGACGAAGACGGTCCCTTGCTCGGGTGTCACGCGAATCGCGCGCAACAGCAGATTCTCACAGAGCCGCCGGATCTCGCTCCGCCTGACGAGCGCTCGCCCGCTGTCGTGCTCCGCCCATAGCCGAACCGAGACATCTCGCCTCGCCGCCAACGCTCCGAAACGCATGATCACACCGTGTGCGATCTCGGAGAGATCGGCAGACTGAATGGGTGTCGATGCAGACATGATCTCCTCGCCTCGTGACTCTTCGCCCTATCGGCCATCGCCGCGGTTGAGCTTGAGGCGACGAAGCGAAGAATCGAGGAGATCGAGGTTTTGGAAACCATCAGGCCTCTTCTGAGAGCGGGCCCCCCTGGTGGCACCGGACACCGGGTTCAGCCAGCCAGACCCTCACGCTGCATCCAGGCCCAGGTCTCTTCGAGGCCTTCTTGAAAGGGCCGGCACCGGTAGCCGAGCTCGGCTTTGGCGCGCTCTGAGGAGTAGGCCCAGTCGTGGGCGTAGATGCGGGCGACGCCGCGGGTCAGCTCCGGCTCTCGGCCGAAGAGCCAGGCGAGCATCTCCTCGCCGGCACCGACGCCCAGCAGCAACCCGATCGGCAGGTGTCGCGTCAGTGGCTTCTTGCCACTGAGCCTGGCGAATTCCGAGAACACGTGATCGACGGTGACGTTCTCGCCGCCCAGGATGTAGCGCCCGCCGGGACGGCCCTTCTCCATGGCGAGGCGATGACCCTCGACGACGTCTTCGACGAAGGCGTAGGACCAGAGCTGCTTCCCGCTCCCGGGAATGCCAGGCAGCTTGCCGGCTAGGTAGTCCCGGAACGTCTTGACCAGGATGTTGCCCTCGGTCAGCTCGCCCGGCCCGTAGATCACGCCCGGATAGGTCGTCACGACTTCGACGGCACCGCGCCGGACGTGATCGGAGACGATCGGCTCGAGCGCGCGCTTCGTTCGCTCGTAGTCATTGTGTGGCGTCGATTCCGAGCGGTGCTCTTCACTCACTGGTCCAGCCACCTCGGTCGAGGGGCCGAGCGCGAAGAAGGACGAGGTCAAGACGACCCGATCCACGCCGTGCGCTGGCGCGCGCTCGAGGAGACGCTCGACGGCTCCGACGTTGACGCGATCGAACAGCTTGCGGTCTGGCACCCACTTCTTGACCAGGGCCGCCAGGTGATAGACACGGCGACAGCCATCGAGCGCCCGATCCCAGCACGCGGGATCGACGAGGTCGGCCTCGACGATCTCGACATCGCCGTCCAGCTTCGGCAATGCTTCCACTCGTCGCGCGAGCAGTCGCAGCCGCTCGCCGCGCTCGGCGAGTGCCCTGGCCAGTCGCTGACCGAGGAAGCCGGTCGCTCCCGTCACCAGTATCCGATCGCTCATCATTCAAACCAAGTAAGCCAGGGCCAGCCCGAGCTGGGCGAGCATCATCATCTTGTACATGTGCCCCCAGCTCGGATGATTCTCATTGCGGGCCAGTTCGTCCGGATCACGCAAGATCAAGCGCACCGTGAAGAGGCCGTAGGCCACCAGCACGACTCCGAGGATGAGGAGCAATGCGGGGCTTCCGGTCAGCATGCGTTCACCGGTCGACTTGGTGACGACCAGCCCCAGCGGGATGAGCAACCACGGCACGACGAAGAAGGGTGCGATCTGATACGCCGCGCTCTTCGGCCCATAACGCACCGGTAGCGTCGCACAGCCAGCCGCCCGATCTCCTTCCATGTCGGCGAAGTCTTTCGTCGCCGAAGCACCGAGCAGGAAGAGGAAGAAGATGCTGCCGATGTACCAGGGCTCGAGGTCGGACACGACCGTCGCCACGCAGGACCAACCGGCCACCTTCAGGAGGCAGCCTCGCGGGATCGAGATGGTGAGCTGCGCCGGCCACGCCCAGCGCTTGGTGCGACCGAACGCGGGTACCGAGTAGATCAACGTGAAGAGGGCTCCCGCGATCACGATGAGAAAGCACTGGTTCCGCACCAGGAAGCGCGGGTCCGCCCCGAATGGCCGAATGAACCAGGCAGCGCCGATCGCGGCGAGGTAGAAGACGGCCCCCACACACAGTGCCTCGGGGATGGTGACCTGCCCGCTCGGGATCGGCCGGTGCGGCTTGTTGATCCGATCGTTCGCGAGGTCGGTCCACTGGTTGACGGCGTTGCTGCCCGCATTGAGCGCGGCCGCCACGAAGGCGCCGATCAGGATGAAGCCGATCGGTGTATAGCCCTCATGCCCGAGCCACTCCCCCACGCCCTGGCCATGCGCAGCCGCCGCGGCCCCGAGCGCCGTGATCGCTCCCGACACCATGCCGAGCAGAGGCGGCAGGAGCGTGAACGGACGGGCCAAGCGCCAGTAGACCTTGAGACGATTCGAGAGCCCGTTCATGTCGCAGCAGGCAGCCTTCAGCAATCACACGGAGGCACGGGGAGAAGAAGAATATACACGGAGGCACGGGGAGAAGAAGATGTCACACGGAGGCACGGGGAGAAGAAGATGTCACACGGAGGCACGGGGAGAAGAAGAATATACACGGGGGAACACGGAGGACACGGAGAAGGCTCTGAGAGAGGAATCGCCCATGACTGTCGTTTGATCCAGACGAAGTCGGTTCCTCTCTCAGAGCCCGATCCCCGTGCTCCCCGTGCTCTCCGTGTGAGCTCTTCTCCCCCGTGCTCCCCGTGTGAAGTCTTCTCCCCCGCGTCACCAAGCCAGGAGCACGGCCACTCCGGCACCGATCACCGTGTTCGCGAAGTTCATCACTTCGTTGCCGGCGCGGCGGAACATCGGGCTGGACGCGCCGAGGATGCTCTCGAGCATCATGCCGGCGAAGCCGCCGCAACCGATCCAGACGCCGTCCATGGCATCGAGCGGCGCTAACAGCACCACCGAGAGGAAGCCCAGCCCGATGGCAGCGACGGCTCCGGCGAGTGTCCCTTCCACCGAGATGGCTCCCTCGGTGCCGACCGGGACTCGCCGCAGAGTCGTCGGCAAGAAAGGGTGCTTGCCGTAGAGCTGACCGACCTCGCTCGCGGTCGTGTCCGACAGCGCTGTCGCGAACGCCGCACAGTAGGCGATCAACCACAGCGGCTCACCGGTCCAGCCGTAGATGACCGCGCACACCACGCTCGTCAGGCAGTTGGCCAGAGCATGCCTGGCGCCGCGACGACCGCGGTTCTCCTGCGCCACGCCCAGTGCGGCCTTGCGGCGATAGCCCAGCTTCGAGAGGGCCGAGCCGACGGCGAAGAACACGAACAACACCGCGAAGCCTTGCCAGCCGACCGAGGCGTAGATCACGGTGCCCAAGACGGCGCCACCGATCGCTCCGGATCGGCTGACCAGCCCAAGGAAGAACGCTGCGGCCGCCAGGCCGACGTTCACGAGCGAGGCCTCTAGAAGCCGATCGAGCTGCCCCATAACAGCCATCCTTGCATGGCCAACGCACTACCGATCGAGACCGTCACATTGTCGTCGATCGGGATCGGCAGCGACTCGAGGACGGCCGAGACCAATGCGCCAACGCCCGCGGCGATCCACACGCTCGTCCCCTCCAAGAGCGGCTCGGCGGAGTAGAGGCTCGCCCGTCCCCACTGCGTCCAGAGAATCATCAGGGCCGCCACCGGCAGCGCCACGACGAAGAAGGCGAGCAAGCCGGCCCAGCTCTTCTGCCGATGCCAGGGCAAGCGCACGCGGCCGTACTTGCGACCGATCCAGTTCGACGCCGCATCGCCCGTGGCCAGGATGCCCCAGGCCGCGGCCGCGATCGGCAGCGGGAACACGAGCACCAAGATCAGGACGGCGACCGGGTAGAGCTTGAAGCCCGAGATGTAACGCTCTCCTGGGCGGAGCAGCGGCCGATCGAGCTTCAGTGCCGGCAGGATCAAGAAGTTCAGGATCACGCCGAAGATGCCGCCCAGCCAGACGGCCCACATCGGCAGGAAGGCCAAGGACAACGCTCCCAGCCCGACGGCAACGTGCACGAGCTGGCGCCGATTCTCACGGAAGGCCGGCGACGGCTCCGCCTCGGGTGCCTGCAGGTAGCCGAGTGCTCGAAGCTTGTCCTGAATGTCCCGAGCGGGATCGCGCTTCGTCATTCCCGGCTCCGATCAAGTGACGCGCTGGCCGATGTACCGCGAGAGCTCGGCGAGCCGCTTGGCCCGTCCCGAGAAGACCGCCAAGCTCTGCTCGGCGGTCTGCACGAGCTGGGCGAAGAGCGCCTTCGACTCCGACTCTCCGCACAGGTCGACGAAGGTCGGCGCCTGTCGCCGCGAGGACTTGCCACTCTCCGCCGCCGACGCCCCCTTCTCTTGGAGATCATCGGCGATCTGAAACGCGAGCCCGAGGTTCTTCGCGTAGATCTCGAGGGCATTCAGCGCTTCGATCGGCGCCTGGCACAACAGGGCCGGTGCCTTGACCGCGAGGTGGAACAGGGAGCCCGTCTTGCGGCTGTGGCGATACTCCATCACCTTCACGTCGAGCCGACTGCGCACCATCTGCAGATCGACCTGCTGTCCGGCAATCATGCCCGCCGAGCCGAGAATGCTCCCGAAGAGCTGAACGACCTCGCCCGCTTCGCGCGCCTTGAGCGATGACTCCGACAGCGCCTGCCCTACGATCTCGTAAGCGCGCATCAGGAGCGCCTCGCCCGCCAAGAGCGCCGTCGACTCATCGAAGGTGAGATGCAGGGACGGACGGCCGCGCCGCTCGATACCGTCGTCCATGCACGGGAGATCGTCGAGCACGAGCGAGCAGGTGTGGATGAGCTCGATCGCTGCCGCGAGGGGCTCGATGACCTTCGCCTCGCCGCCCAGGAGCTCCCCGACCGCCAGGCAGAGGATCGGCCGCAAGCGCTTGCCACCAGCCTCGACCGAGTAGCGCATCGCCTGGTGCAGACGCGGCGGGAAGGTCTCCCCCGTCGGGAGGTGGCGATCGAGGATGGCCTCGACCGCCTCCTTGGTCTGCGCGAGATAACTCTCGAAGGTCATCGTGGGCGTCTCTGGATCCGCTGCTCTCGTCTCAGAACAGCGGCCGCCCGTCGAAGTCACTCGGCAACGCGACGCCCAGCGTCTTCAAGACGGTCGGCGCCAGATCCATGATGTTGTGGAACTTGGCTCCTTGCGGAGCACCCAGCTTCTTGTTGGTGAACAGGATTCCCGTCACGAGCTCGGGGTGCACGCTGGGATGGCCGCCGCTCCACTTCTGGTCGTTGTCCTCGAGGACCTCTTCGCCGAAGTCGCCCATCGTCGTGGTCCACGAGACGCGATAGGTATCGTGGAAGCCGAGGAGCAGGTCCGGCGCGTTGTCCTTGGCGAAAGGACCCGAGTAGATATCGTCGCCGCGGAAGACCTCCTTCACGACGGGCTTGCCGTCGACGTCTCGAAGCGCCATCAGCGCATCGATGATCTCCTGCTCGACGGCGCGCTTGTCGGCCGGATCGACGATCCCGAAGGCCTCGCGCCCTTTCAAGTTGATGAAGATCTTGCCGAGGCCGAGCGAGTAGGCCTTGCTCTCGTCCCACTTCACGTCACCGAAGAAGGAGCTCGGGAAGAGGTCTTCCACCGACTGCTCGGGGTCGTAGGCTCCATTCCTAGAGACGACGAAGCCGTTGACCGCGAGGAAGGTGTTCAAGTTCACGCCACGGCGGAACGGCGAGAAGCCGTGATCGCTGAGGATCAACAGTGTCGTGTTCTCGTCGACGTAGCCGTCCATGATCTCGCCGACGAAGGCGTCCATCTTCTGGTAGATCCACTTGATGGAGTCCTGGTACGGCACGCCCATGTAGGGGCTGATCTTCGCGGCGAGCTTCTTCTCCTCCTCCGTCTGCGGAAGATGAAGGCGATACATCATGTGCGCCATGCGATCGGTCGAGCCGAACACGCCGATGAAGAGGCGCCAGTCCTTCTTCTCGATCGCGCTCCGGATGAGGCGCGCCCGCTCCTCGAAGAGAAAGCCCATGTTCTGGACGAAGGTCTCCTCGTCGATCTTCTCGTCCTTCAGTGGGTTCGTCATGCAGGCCCAGCCGAGCGTGTGGTACAGCCCCTTGGCGGCCAGGTCCTTTCCGAAGCCTTCCGGTGAGGCGATGGAGATCGTGGCGGGCGGATTCTCCGGGCTCATGTTGACCGGCGGCATGAAGAGCTCGAAGTGACCGTCCTCGGTCATGCTCGTCAGCGCGAAGCGCGTGATGCCCTGGATCTTGATCAGCTTGTTGATGACGAACTCGACGCGGAACCATTCGCTCCACTCGCCGACGCCGAGCGCCTGCTCTTGGCCTTGGACCTGCACCGTCATCTTCTTATTGGCCCAGTCCGGGACCAGCTTGAGCGGCACGGAGGTGACCTCGAGCTTGCTGAGCTCGTAGCGCTGGGTCTCGAGCTTCTCCTTCTCCTTCCAGGAGAGGCTCTCGTCTTTCTCCTTCTCGCGGATCGCCGCGATCTGCTCGGCCACGAGGTAGTTCTTCGGGCCCTTGAGCTCGACCTCGAGGGAGCCATCCTCGTTCTCGATGACCTTGACCTCGTAGCCGGCCGTGCCGGTCTGCTCCTCGGCACGGATCATGAACTGGCCGTCGGTGTAGAGGTACCACGTACCCGGCGAGCCCTGGATGTCGGGGACGCCGAGGCCGGCGGTCAGGCGGGAGTTGGGCGTGTCTTGGACGGGGAACTCCATCGGGAGCTGGAGGCCGACCGTCTCGACGCCGTTCTCGGCCGCGATCTTCCAGAACGAGTCGCCGACGCGGACCTGCTCACCGACCGGCGATTTCTCCGGCAGCTCGCCGCAGATCCACCAGGTCGCGCCACCCGCGACGCCTCCCAGGACGACGCCGAGAAGGATCGGCACGGCCAGCTTGTTCTTGGTGAAGATCTTGCCGAGCGCGAAGCCGATGGCGAGCAGCACGAACCCTGCGATTCCCGCGTACAGCGATTGCTGCTGAGGGCCGAAGCCCACGACCTCGCTGGTCGGCTTCATGACGATCTTGGCGAGCCCGATGTCGGGGAGCGGCGGCGAGCCCTTGCCGTTGACACGGCGAATGAACCCGAACACGCTGTGCTTGCCCGGGTTGGTACCTGTCGCGAAGCTCGACCAGGACACCGGCGACTGCGGCGGATTCACGCTTTCCAGCGGGGCGTAGCCCCCTTGGTCGCGGAGCCGCTTGAGATTCGGCAGCGTGCCGTCGTCCATCCACATCTCGGTGAGATCACTGTCGATCCCGTCGAAACCGAGCACGATGACCTTCTCGTCTTCCGCGCCGAGGGCAGGAGACAAGGCCGGAGAGACGGTCGCCAACAACGTCGCGACGAGGACGTACGCCCCCCAGCGGCGAATGGTGTCATTGCCAGACATGAGAACAGGCTCGCCTATTGTAAGTGAGGATATTTATGGAGTTGAGTTGGGCTCTGCGGAATCTCGCTTTTCGGAGACGAAACGAAGATGCAAACATCTATCATGAGCCCTGTCAAAGGAAAACAGCCCCTCGGGCCCTGCTCCGAAGGCCCGTTCTCGTCCCCTCTCTCTTTGCCTATCGACCCTTCTCCTCGCCAGGCTGAGTCGACCTCCAAAGTCGGACCCTCTTCCCCATGCCCCCCATCCTGAGAATCGCCCTCCCCGCCCTCTTCGTGCTGATCCTGGGCGGCGCGATCTGGTGGCTCCTGACCAGCGAGGAGGTCGCCCCGATCGAGACCGGCCCGATCGAGACCGAGCCTGCCGAGCGCCGTAACGACGTGTCTGAGCCGCTCGGCGACCTCGGCGGCGGCGAGCCGAAGCCCAGGGAAGACTCGCCAGAGGCTCAGGCATCCAAGCCTTCCGAGATTTTGACCGTCCTCAACTGGGTCGGAGGAGCCGTGGCGGACGCCGAGGTCCGACAAGAGGGTGCCGTGCTCGGGAGAAGCGATGGCCGAGGGCGTCTGGAGCTGCCCCGCGATTGGTCGGCCGAGTACCCGCTCGAGGTTCGAGCCGACGGCTTCCTGCCCTGGACCGGGGTCGTGGACGCTTCCCGCACCATCCATCTGAGCCGGGCACTCGCAGTCTTCGGCCGAGTGCTGACCACCAAGGGCGATCCCGTCGAGTCCTTCAACGTCGTCGCCACCCGCTTCGAGGCGACCGGAGTGCCGATCGAGCGCGGGGCCAAGTTCCGGGATGGCCGCTTCGAGCTCTCCCCATTGCCCGACGCATCGCACGAGCTCCGCTTCAGCTCGCCGCATCATCCGAGCCTGACTCTCGGAGGCATCCGGCCATCGCCCGAGCCGCTCACCGTTCACCTCTCGATCGGTGGTGAGATCCAAGGGAGAGTGGTCTCGTCCCAGGACGAGCCCCTCTCGGGATTCTGGGTGTATGCGCTGCCCGCGACACCCGCGATCGCGCTCGGTCCCGAATCCGGGAAGCAGAACCCCAGTCAGCAGACCGGGCCCGACGGTGCCTTCCGGTTCCAAGGCCTGAGCGCCGGCGAGTACGAGCTCGTGCTCGGCTCCCTGGCCGAGCCCATCGAGAAGACCGAGCCCATCTATGTACGGCCCGGCGACGTCAACGAGCACGAGTTCCGGTTGAAGGCCAGCGGCGAGCTCGAGCTGAGCTTTCGGGATGCGAGCGGTCAGGTTCTGGAAGGCGTTCAGGTGCGCCTCTACCACACAGGCTACGGCTACTCGCGATCCGGCACCACAGGCGACGACGGAAAGTTCATGGCCGACGGCCTCCTCATCGGCTCCTATCGCGTCTCCGCCTCCCTCGAAGGCTATCGCCGCTTCGCTCACACCTACACCGTCGCCGGCATCGTCCCCCAGTCCGAGGACATCACGATGCAGAAGGCCGACGACCGGTGATCTGAAACCAGAGCCCGCACGGGTCCCTGACACGGAGCCGTTGCCGTTGGGACGGCGAGATTCACGGCGAGGACCTTGTCCGTCTGGAGATGAGTAAGGGACGATCCGACGTGCCCGTCGGTCAGGCCTTCGGAACGTTCCCTCGTCTTTGCCTGCGGGGATCCGGACCCGTCGTCCCTCACGAGGCCCCGGTGAATCGGCCATCAGCTCTGTGCACGACAGCGTGTTCCCAACCACGCGCCAGGGACCTGTTCGGGCTCCGATCGTTTCACCCCCTGTATGCTCCGGGCGCCGCGCCCGGGGGCGCCGCTGATCTGAAACTAGTCACGTCGTCATTCGGACCGCCGGCTTCAGCCGGTCTCGGTGTCCTCCATCCGAGCGCCTCGGAGAGGACCCAGACCTGAGATCCGAAACTCCGTGGCCCGATACCGCCGAGTGCGTTCGGACCGCCGGCTTCAAAGTTGAGAGTCGGACGTTGAGCCGTTGGACGTTCGAAGAGGCCCAAGCTCGCTCGAGCAGAGCCCTCGCCGACAGACTCGGTCACCGGCTCGCTCGACTTGGGCACTCCATTGTTCAGGACCCGTCTCATCGGGAACTCCGTGGTCAGGCCGCCCCCGGCCCAAGCTCGCTCGCGAGAGCCCTCGCAGACAAACTTGGTCACCGGCTCGCTCGGCTTGGCACTCCAACGGACTCGGGTCCCCTTCGACTTTCTTCCTGATCCGCTGCGAGTCACTTCGTATCGTGTGCCGTCTCTGCGCGGACGAGTGTCGTCGGCGTTGAATCAGTCAACCGCGATCCCGAGGACGCCGTGAGCCGCCGCGACCTGACCGAGGGCTCCTTGATCGGGCATCTCTTCCGACTGTCCGGCCCGGCCATCCTCGCCCTGATCCTGCACAACTTCTATGGCGTGAACGACACGTTCTTCGCCGCTCGCCTCGGTGCGGCGGAGAGCAACGCGATGGGCCTGATCCTCTTCGTGCTCATCCTGAACTTCTCGATCTCGGCGATCGTGAGCCGAGGCGTCGCGCCGCTCGTCTCGCGCTTCATCGGCGCCAAGGACCGCCGCTCCGCCGATCACATGATCGCCCAGGCCCTGGTCCTCTCGATGACGCTCGCCACGCTCGTCGGCATCGCGGGCTCCCTCCTCTCGCACCAATTCGTCGGCTGGCTGGGGGGCGACGGCGAGACGATCGCGCCGGGGACGAGCTACCTGCGGACGCTGTACCTGTTCCAGTGGGCGATGTTCCTGCCGCCGCTCGTCGACTCGATCTTGATCGCGTCGGGGAACACCGTCACGCCGATGCTCCTGCAAGGCTTCTCGGTCAGCTTGAACACCCTGCTCAACTGGCTGGTGGTCGACGGGCCCGGGCTGTTCGGCTTGCCCGCGCTCGGCCTCGGCGGGCTCGCGATGACGACCGCGGTCTCGAGGGGGCTGGCGGGCTCGATCGGCCTCTACCGCATCTTCCGCGGGGCGACCGGATCGAAGCCGCACTTTCAGGGACATTGGAAGCCCGAGCCCAAGGCGTTCTGGCGAATCGCTCGGCTGGGCCTCCCGACGGCCGCTTCGATCGCGATGTACTCCGGCGTCTACGTCGTGCTGACGAACCTGATCTCGGAGTTCGGCCAAGACGCGCTGGGCGCTCTCGGCATCGGCTTCCGCGGCATCGAGAGCTTCTCGTTCCACGTCATGGTCGGCTTCGGCATGGCGACGGCGACGCTCGTCGGGCAGAACCTCGGGGCGAAGAAGCCCGAGCGCTCGGCCCGGAGTGCCTGGATCGCGCTCGGGGTGGCGATCGTGCCGGCGACGATGTTCACTCTCGCGTTCCTCATCTTCCCGCGAGAGCTGGTCGCCCTGTACACCGACGAGCCGGGCATCACCCACTTCACGGTCGGCTACGTCTCGACGATCGCGTGGTCGCAGTTCACGCTGGCCTTCGAAGAGATCTTCGGTGAAGCCTTGATCGGTGCCGGATGCCCGCGCTGGTTCATGTTCGTCGTCGTTCCGGCGAACATCCTCCGCATCCCCATCGCCTGGCTCCTCGCCTTCCACACCTCCCTCGGCATCCTCGGCGTCTGGTGGGCGATCAACATCACCACCTGGCTGAAAGCCGCCATCCTGACCGGCCTCTTCTGGAAAGGCCCTTGGCGGGACAAGGAGATCTGAGGGAGGTTCCAATCTTCGTATCCCCTGACTTCAGTCAGGTTGTCTCACCGACTTCAGCCGGTTTCGGGATGCGGGCTGGAAGCCCGCGTTCCATCCGCCGTGCAGCCTTCGAGCTCGCGCTCATGCGGGGAACCGCATGCTGGATCGATGGGGCCTTCTAGTATCCTGGTTCGTGATCGCAGTCGAGCTGAAGCGCTGGCCAGTGGCCCGGCCCCGGAATGACACTACCCTCATTTGACCGGATGCTCATGGACGGTGCGGACGCCACGGCTCTCCTGAAAGCGCTGGCGACGATCAAGCGCCGCTGGAGCTTCGCGAGGGCCTGGCTCTACGATCGGCTCGAAGGGGAAGCCTGATCCCATGCAGCAAGAGATCGACGCCTTCAACGAAGCGCTGGATCGGCCGCAGGAGGAGCGCGCCCGCTTCGTCCGTAAGAAGCATGCCGGGGACCCGGAGCTCATACGCCGCGTCCTGAAGCTCCTGGATGCGCACGACCGCGCCGACCGCGCTGGCTTCGAGACGTCTCCTGTCTCGCCCCTCGCGACCCCGATCGCCACTTCCCCGATGCCCGAGCGGATCGGCCCTTACCGTATCCTCGAGGTGATCGGTGAAGGCGGCATGGGCATCGTCTACTCCGCCGAGCAGCGCGAGCCCTTGAGGAGGCGCGTCGCGATCAAGGTCCTCAAGCTGGGAATGGACTCCGAGGAGGTCTTGGTCCGCTTCGAAGCGGAGCGTCAGGCGATGGCGCTCATGGATCACCCGAGCGTCGCCAAGGCCCTCGATGCCGGCGTCACCGAGCAAGGTCGCACCTACTTCGTGATGGAGCTGGTCAAGGGACTTCCCCTCACGACTTATTGCTCCAAGAACAGCGCCGAGCGCCTCCGGCAGGAACGGGATGTTTGAAGGAATGAGCACACGACGCCGATACTGTTGTGACGTCTTGAAGGCCTCGCTCGCGGACCCTGCAGTCCCGCTCTCCGAGTCCCTCCGATTTCGCGAGATCGGCATCGACATCCAGGACGGCGGAACGTCGTTCTTGGTGATCCAGTACTGCCCCTGGTGTGGCACCCGGCTGCCGGACAGCCTCCGAGACGAATGGTTCGACCGCCTCGAGAGCATGGGTATCGACACGGACCTCGCCTTTGGCATCGACCCACCCATTCCGCCCGAGTTCCTGACGGATGACTGGTACCGAGGTGAAGCGGAAGACCGCTGACCACCAGTGATTCGTATCCCCTGGCTTCAGCCTTCGGGAGATCCGGTGGCAGACCGGGCACTCCTCATCGGACCGCGGCCCGAAGCAGTACAGGCAATAGCTGTTTCGCAACTGAGCTCTCCTCTCGTCACGCCCCAAACGTCATGGCGCATGAGCGCCCATTCGCCTCCATTCTGCCGCGACGCGGTCGCCGAACCGATCTTCCGACATCACGGCTCCCCCCCTCGCCTCGAAGGCTCCGACATTCTTGTAAGATGCTCGGCGATCGAATCTCCACTCGCTCATCCGACCGAGGATCCCCCATGCCGCTTCGCTCGAAGGTGCCCCTCTTCGCTGTCCTGTCCATCGCTCTGAGCGCCGGATCGATCGCTGCTCAGACCGACCGTCCGCTCAACTTCATACTCGTCTTCATCGACGACATGGGCTTCAGCGACCTCTCCTGCTTCGGCAACGAGGCCGTCACGACCCAGCACATCGACCGGCTCGCCGCCGAAGGCATCCGCTTCGAGCAGTTCTACGTCGGCTCGCCCATCTGCTCGCCGTCGCGGGTCGCGATATCGACGGGGCAGTACCCGCAGCGATGGCGCATCAGCTCGTACCTCAGCAATCGTGCGGACAACGAGCGGCGCGGCATGGCGCACTGGCTCGATCCGAAGGCGCCAATGCTGGCTCGCCTGCTTCGTGAGAACGGCTACGCGACGGGACACTTCGGCAAGTGGCACATGGGCGGGCAGAGGGATGTCGGGGAGGCGCCGCTCATCACCGAGTACGGATTCGACGCGTCACTGACGAACTTCGAAGGCCTCGGCCCACGCATCCTGCCATTGAACGACGCCTTCGACGGGAAGCCGCCGCGCAAGTACGCGCTCGGCTCGGACGAGCTCGGTCGCGGCGAGATCACGTGGGAGAGTCGGTCGCTCGTGACGCAGTCCTTCACAAAGGCCGCGATCGCGTTCATCGAGGTGGCGGTGGCCGCTGAGCGCCCCTTCTACGTGAACGTCTGGCCCGACGATGTCCACTCGCCGTTCTTTCCGCCGAAGGCCCGGCGCGGTGGTGGCGAAAAGAGAACGCTCTACCACGGCGTGCTCGACACGATGGACGAGCAGCTCGGTGAGCTCTTCGAGCTGGTGCGCTCGAAAAAGAAGCTGCGCGAGAACACGATCCTCCTCCTCTGCTCCGACAACGGACCCGAGAAAGGCGCCGGCTCTGCTGGTCCGTACCGCGGGCTCAAGACGATGCTCTACGAGGGCGGCATCCGCTCACCCTTGATCGTCTGGGGCCCAGGGAACGTCGCGGAAGAGGCGGTCGGCACCGTGAATGCGGAGTCCGTCTTCTGCGCGATGGATCTCGTGCCGACGATCCTCGATCTGGCGAGGGTCGATCCAAAGGACACCGACTTCGACGGTGAGCCCTTGCCGGACGTCGTGCTCGGAAAGTCCCAGGCCTCGCGCGAAGCCCCGATATTCTTCCGGCGCCCACCCGATCGCGACGCGTTCTACGGCGTCGACGATCTCCCC
>JAVJTD010000440.1:0-9301 GCA_040219065.1 Planctomycetota bacterium | reverse complement strand
GTACTCCGCCACGCGAGCTACATTGGCTTGGGTCCCGGCTGAATCGACGCTGACCCGCTCGATCATCTGTGCGGTCGCCGGCTGCACGATGGCGGCCAACAACATGCAAATGAGCCAGCGAGTTTTCATGGAGCCACCCCGATCATCAGAGGGTCTTCATTGGAGGGGAATGCTGGAGAAGGCTGGGCTATCACGGTTTTCGGGCCGTTCTTGGGCACCGCGTAGTGTACGAAGCGAGGCCACCGACCGCAAGGGCGCACCTGCCCCCAGCTGCCCCCAGGGAGAGGGGCACCGGCCGCGGCCCGAGCTCCCGAGAATCCCCTTCATCCGGGGCCAGAGCGACGACCTCTCCGGAGGAGTGCCCCGGCTTCCTTCCCGGAGTCGAGCCGACCGAGACCCCTCGAGCCGAATGCGGGCCCGGATCAAAAGCCTCTACTGGCCCCGACAGCCGCTCGAACTTCTCAAGTCTCCAAACTCGCCGTTCCGAAACGGACAGAGGGCGAGGCGTGTTCGCCCCACCCGGTCGCGGGTACCGGAACTTCGAGTGCTGCCGTTGCGAGAGGCGATCCTTGCATCCTCACCCCGACGAATCCGCCGACCGAGTCCGCGAGCTCATCGGGCTGACCGAGCCGATTCCCATCCGTGAGGAGATCGGCACGTGACCGTCAGACCCTCCCCCTCGGTGCGAGCCGAGGAGCTCGTCGACGAGCTGACCGACATCCGGACGTTGCCCGATGTCGCGATCAAGGTCAGCCAGCTCGCATCCCAAGAGAACGCCGAAGTCCGCCGCATCGAAGAGCTGATCCGCGTCGATCCCGTGCTGGTGGGCCGAGTGCTCCGCATGGTGAACAGCGCCTACTTCGGACTGCGCAGCTCGGTCGACAGCATCTCCAAGGCGATCATCTTCATCGGCCTGAAGAACCTGCGGAACCTGGTGATCGTCGATTCCTTGCGCGACTTCTTCATCGATGACGGCAACGGAGACGGCTTTTCACGCCGGCGGCTCTGGAGCCACGGCGTCGCCGTCGGGATGAGCGCTCAGTTGATCGCCAGCCGCCTCTATGGCTCGCCCGGTGAAGACGCTTTCCTCGCCGGCATGCTCCACGACATCGGATTGATGGTCGAGGATCAGCTCGTCTCCGACGACTTGAACGAGGCGATTCGCCGCTACGCCCAAGACGAGTCCAGCTCGCTCGTCACGCTGGAAGACGAGCTGGTCGGCACCAATCATACGCTCGTTGGCGAATGCGTCGCCGAGCGCTGGGGCTTTCCCGAGGAGGTGCGGGACGCGATCAGCCAGCACCACGACCTCTTCCGCAACTCGGAAGACCTGGTCGAGCTCGCGGTGCAGACCCAGATCGCCGAGTACGTCGCTGACGTCACCGGCAACTCACTCGTGAAGAACCGAATCGACTCCCCGGCCGGCATCGTGGAGACCCACATCACCGAGCGGATCGACGATTACCAGATCCTCGTCGATGACCTGCATCTCGAGATCCAACGCGCAACGTCGATCTACGATACGTGAAGGGCGAAGGATGAAGGGAAAGCAGTCTCGACTCCTCGCGCCCGGTGCCTCGCACCAAGCCGAGTTCGACCGTCTCATCTCCTCGGTCAGCCAGCACGCTCCCAGGGCCCAGGTCCGGTGGATCCCCGCTCACAAGCGCGAGGAGTCCGGTGAGGCGGAGCTGGTCGCCGAGTTGATGGAGCTCGCCTTGGGTCAGCCCGGCACGGTGCACGAGATGCAGTCGCCGAGCGATCTCCACCTCGCGGTCTACGACGACACGTCGACGACCTTCGTCGTGGGAACGATCCCCGACATCCGAGCCGCCTCTCCCGACGGATCGGTCTCGCCGCTCTTCCGCCGCGTGCTCGAGCTCGAGTTCGAGGACCTCAAGCAGCAGCGCCTCACCCGCCGCCTCGAGACCCGAGCCCGCCAGCTCGAGCGTCAGGTCGAGGTCTTGAGCCTCCAGCATGAGAACAGCCTCGAATCCAATTACCGCTATCACGACGAGCTGCGCCAAGCGCGTGACAATTACGCACGCCAGCTCGAAAGGGAGGTCGAGAGACGGACGGCGGAGCTCCGGCGCGCCAACCGGGAGCTGGAGTCGGCCCTCGATATCAAGGACCAATTCCTCGCCTCGGTGAGCCACGAGCTGCGGACCCCGATGAATGCCGTCATCGGTATGACCGAGCTCCTGCTCCAAACCGAGCTCGATGCGGAGCAAAGGGAGTACGCGACCCACGTCCGCGCCTCGGGCGAAGCGCTCTTGGGGCTCATCAATGACATCCTGGACCTCTCCAAGATCGAGGCCGGCAAGGTCGAGCTGCATTGCGCAAGATTCCGGCTGCGGGAGCTCATCGACGAGTTCATGAAGATCTTGACGACGCGCGAGGTCAAGCCGGACCTCGAGCTCTCCTGGTTCGTGGACTCCGACGTCCCCGACCTGGTGATCGGCGACGAAGGTCGCCTGCGGCAGGTGCTCTTCAACCTCGGCTCGAACGCGATCAAGTTCACCGAGCGAGGCGAGGTCCGCATCCTGATCGACCGCGATCCGAACGATCCGTCCCGACTCCGGTTCTCGGTGTCCGACACCGGCATCGGCATTCCCCAAGACAAGCACGCCAGGATCTTCGAGGCCTTCGTGCAAGCCGACGGATCGACCACGCGCAAGTACGGCGGAACGGGCCTGGGGCTCGCCATCTGCGCCCAGCTCGTCGAATTGATGGAAGGTCGCCTCTGGGTCGAGAGCCAGCCCGAGCAGGGAAGCACCTTTCACTTCACCGCGCGACTCGATCGCGCGAGTGACGAAGCTCCGAGCTTCGAGAAGCCAAGGCTCGAAGTCGAGGGGCGCAGCGGCGTCTTGTTCTACTCGCCGTTCGAGCTGAACCGCCGCTTCCTCGCCGAGGCGCTCGTCTCCTGGGAGATTCCCCACCGGGTGGCTGACTCCCTCGACACCTTGCTCGAGTGGATCGCCGAGGGAGGCTGGGCGGCCGCCATCATCGACACGCGCTCGATCGCGCGATCCGGCCGGACTGCGATCGACTGTCTCCTCGAGGTCCGGAGCGACACCCGCCTGATCCTCCTCGGGCACCCCTCCGAACGGCGCTCGCTGGGCGGATCGCCCGCCCTGTCGAAGGTCGGTTTCCTGAGCAAGCCGCTCGTCCACGGCGAGCTGTGGACGGCATTGATCGAAGAGGCCGACGCGAGGGCGCTGGCCGAGAGCGACCCGCCCAAAGAAGAAGTCCCTCCCGCGGCACCGGCCGCGACCAGCCGGGCTTGGTGCGGCGACGCGCGCCCCCTGCACGTGCTGCTCGCCGAGGACAACATCGTCAACCAGAAGCTCGCCACGCGGTTGCTCGACCGCGATGGACATTCAGTGACCATCGTGAACAACGGCCAAGAAGCGCTCGACCTCTTGGAGGAGCGAGACGAATTCGACGTGATCCTGATGGACGTCTCGATGCCGATCCTCGACGGCATCGACGCCACCCGAGAGATCCGTCGGCGAGAGGCGCTCGAGATATCCCGGCAGTACATCATCGCGCTGACGGCGAACGCCATGCAGGGAGACCGTGAGCGCTGTCTCGACGCCGGCATGGACGACTACCTGGCAAAACCCGTTCGGGCGAGCGCTCTTCAAGAGGCTCTGTCTCGAGTTCCCGAGAAGAACGTTCCTGGAGGCCCCATGAATCCGATCGACTCCGAAAACCCGGCCTTCGACCTCGATCAGGCTCTCGATCTCGTCGAAGGAGACGTCGACCTGCTCAAGGAGGTCGCCGAGCTGTTCCTGGAGAACGCACCGACCCTGATGGACCAGATTCGCGACTCCCACCAGGAGGGCGACGCCGTCTCGCTCCGCCGAGCGGCCCACACCCTAAAGGGACAAGCGGCCCAGCTCGCCGCCCTGAAGCTGTCCCAGGCGGCCTTCCAGCTCGAGCAGAAGGCGCGCGAGGAGGACATGAGCGACTTCGATGCGCATCAGACCGCGATTCGGGAGAGGTTGGAAGAGCTCATGACCATCCTCCAAACCTTCCTCGCGGGAGGCTCCCCCAGCGAGCCTCCGAGTCGACCGCCCGTCGGATGAGCCCCTGGGGCCGCGCACAATTCGTCGATCGGCGCCCGGGGACGATCTGCTAGCATGTCGAGACTTCGACATCGCTCTCCCCCTCCCGGCCGCGGGCCCGCTCCATGAATCCGCTCAACCTGCTGGATCCCGACGCGACGACCCTCCCTTGGGTCGAGTCGCCCTTCTTCGAGCACCTCATCCCCTCGCAAGGCCTCTCTCCTCGCGACGAGGAGCTGGTGCGACGGTTTGCGCGCGACGGCTTCGTCGTCGTCGACCATGAGATGGAGCGCTTCGATCAGATCGCCGACGGCATCGTCGCCGATCTGCACGGCCACTACGGCGAGCATCGCCGGGTCCAGGACGCCTGGATGTTCCACGAGGGCGTTCGCTCCCTCGCCACACCGCCGCGGATCCTGGACATCCTCTCGCTCTTGTACCGGCGGCGGCCGATTCCCTTCCAGACCCTCAACTTCGAGGTGGGCACGCAGCAGCCGACCCACAGTGATGTGATCCACTTTCACTCATTTCCGCATCACTTCATGGCTGGCGTCTGGATTCCCTTCGAAGAGGTCGACGAGGACAACGGTCCTCTCCACTACTTCCCCGGCAGCCATCGCCTGCCCGACTACGACCTCGACACGCTCGGACTCCAGCCGAGCTACGACAACTATCCGCTCTATGAGCAGCTCGTCTCGGGGCTCCAGCAGGTCCACCGCCTCGAGCGTGTCGATGCCAAGGTGAAGCGCGGCCAGGCCATCATCTGGGCCGCCAATCTCTTTCACGGCGGAACACCGATCCGCGATCCGAGCCGCACGAGGCTCAGTCAGGTCGTCCACTACTATTTCAGCGACTGCCTCTACTACATCCCCCTCCTCTCCTCGCCGTTCCGCGGACGCATCTGCCTCCGAGAGGTCGTCGACATCGGCACCGGAGAGATCGTGCCGCACCGATACCGAGGACAGACCGTCAGCCTCGAGTCTGCCGCGGATACCTGGCGACTGCCCAGGCCCCTTCCCGACTTCGTCCGGGCTTGAAGCCCAGGGGTCAGGCTTGTCGATTCGTCGGTCCGTGCGGATAATCGCTTTGGACCTGCACTCGGAACCGGCCGGCCAAACATCGCGCGCGAAGCGGTCCCGGCACTTCGGAGACACCTCTCATGCACGGATTGTTGCTCCTGGCCGCCTCCTTCTTGGGCTGCCAGGATTCGAACCCGATCGACGCCGCCCTCGAGGCCTTCGCGGGCGCCCGGCCCGAGCAACAAGAGGCCATCCTCGCCCAGATCGTCGAGAAGATCGAAGCCTCCGAGGACCCCGAGCTGCGGAAGATCCTCGACTTGAGGGACCAGGCTCGCAAGAAGCTGAAGATCGAAGAGGCACTCGAGCCCAGGTACTACGACCCCAAGGTCTACGCCCGGGGTCTCGTCGAGCGGAGCTGGGCGCCCCTCGACGACCGGCAGCACCTCTTCCTCGAGACCATCTTCGCCCCCGTCAAGAACGAGCAGCCCATCTACCTCGCCGTCGAGTACGACTTCGCGCGGAACCTCGGCGCCCGGCGCCCCGCGCCCGTCAGCCCGCGGGATCGCCTCTGGAACTACCTCAACGGCTATCCGCCCGACTCCGACCTACTCGTCGCCTACCTCACCGCCAGGCTGGACTTCGACGACGATTACGACCTGCTCGCAGACCACTTCTCTCACGCCTACAGCGACCTCGAGGCCAAGGCTTATTCCAAGGTCGAGCTCTACGACGCCTTTGCCTCGACCGAGCACATCGACATGCCCGACGTCGACGTGATCGCTTTTGCCAGGCGCATCTTGAAAGATCGCTCCTACGTCTCGCCACTGCCCGCGAACTCCAAGCGGGAGAAGCTGTACGACGAGGTCAAGAAGCGCTTCCTCGAGTACTACCAGTACCGGACCTGGATCGAAGAGGCCGCGGTCTTGTACCTCAATCCGTGGGCCGAGCTGCGCTCGGAGCACGAGCCAATCCGCGAGCGCCTGATCTACGCCATCGCTCTCGAAGGCGAGGATCTCGAGGATCTTCGCAAACGCTTCGAAAAGGCGAAGGATCGCGACGTCTTCATCAAGCAGATCGACAAGGCCTACCTCGAAGACGACGAGTACAAGCTCCGCATCGCCGAGCTGCGCAAGCTACGCAGCCAAGCGCTCTGGGCGACCGCGATCGCGACTCAAGGCGTCCTCAAAGAGCACGGCTACCTCAAGGACTGAGGCGCCGGTTGGAATCCGGCGCTCCGAATGCCTCGTATCGAGAGGGACGTAATTCGTCGGTCCAGGTTGACGCCCAGAGAATCGGACTGCGCGCTCCCAAGCGGGCGAGACGCCCGCTTGGCAAGTGGCCGCTCTCACGATCAGCGCACATAGAACTCGGCGAGGTAGTAGCGGAGCTCCTTGAGCCGGTCGGCGAAGGCCTGGAGCTGCGGGAACTGACCTTGGAACGCTTGGCTGAGCCGGGTGAGCTGGTCGAGCTGGACGCGGCACTTCTCCGAGAGGTCCTCGATATCCTGCTGGAGCTGCTCGGCGGCGGCGCGTGCCTTCAACACGTTGTGACGCAGGGAGCGGTCGCGATCGAAGGTCTCGTGGATGGCTTCGGTGTAGGGGCTGGCATCGTGATCGAGAGCGATGCCTTTCGCGAGGAAGAGCTGGCGAACTTGTTCGGCGAACTCGTCGGACGAGTCGTTCTCATGGGCGAGGAGGGTGATGAGCTGGCCGATGGTGGTGGGAGTGGCGGGGGGCATGGGGCGGGGTCCTTCCTTCATAAGGCTTTGTTTTACAGACGGTAAGAATCCCCAGGATGTTCCCTGTCGAGTGTCCCGTTCTGCACCGACGCCGTTAACACTCCCTAACCGCAATCATGCCAATGGCTTGAGATCCGAGCCCTCACCAGCTCGGATCACTGGGTGATGAAGCGATACGGTGGAGTCGCCGATCCGTAGCTGTTTCCCGACCGATCGAAGGTGACCGCGGCAGCCCAGAGCCGTAGGCCCACCGGCGCCGGTGGAAACGGGATCGTCCGGGTCTTCAGCCCGCCGCTCGGACCGATGTCCCCCGAGAGGCCCGGCCAATAGGTCAGGCCGATCAGCGTGCACGAGTCGAACGTCAACGGGATCCAGAAGGCGGGGTCGTCGGCCGGAGTGAACCCGTCGGTGCCGGTGCACGACAGCAGGACCTGAGCGAAGAAGCCGACCTCGTCGTTCGCGTTCTCGATGGAGAAGCGGAACGGCTGCCCCGTCGCCGCCACCCCTTCGGGCGACACCTGGAAGCGGTCGACGACGAAGGCATCCGCCACGCCGTTGGTGTCGTTGAAGTCGAGGTTGGTCGCCTGGCTCTCGAATGCGATCCGGCGCCCTGAGCTCGCGAGGCTGGGTTGGAAGCTCGAGCCATTCGCTTGAGCTCCGTTGGGGACCAAGCTCACCTGGATCGTGCGGCCCGCAAACCGATCGCGTAGGAAGATGTCTCGATCGTTGCTCGTGTCACCAGGGACCAAGTTGCTCGCCCAGCTCTCGAAGACGACGAGCCTCCCGTCCGCTGTGACCGAGCCTCGCCGACTGACATGGTTCCCCTCCCCACCGCCGTCGGTGAGGCTGACCCTTTCGGTGGTTCCCAGCCAGCGATCCCGCAAGAACACGTCGAGCGCCGAGTTCGTGTCCCCCGCCACGAGCGCGCCGCTCGGACTCGAGAACACCACGAACCGACCATCGGCCGAGAGGAAAGGGTGGACCGAGTCCTCGAAGATCTGCTGCTCGGCCGAGTCGACGCTCACTCGCTCCATCAGGCCCGAGCCGATCTCGAGAACATAAATGTCGACCGTCGAGTTCGTGTCGCCCGGGACGAGGTTGCCGGCGTCGGACTCGAAGGCGAGCCAGAGGCCGTTCTCGGAGATCGCGGGCGCGAAGCTGCCGCCATTCGCTTGTATTCCACCCGAGGCCTCGCTCACGCGCCGAATGCGATTCTGGGAGCGATCGACCAGGAAGACGTCACTCTTGAAGTTCGAGTCCCCGCTGACGATGTTGTCCGCCAGGCTGCGGAACGCGACCCAGTTCCCATCGCCGGAGATCGTCGGCTCGAGGCAGTTCTGATTCGGCTGACCGCCAGCAGAGGTGCGGCTCACGCACTCGAGCGTCTGGTACTGCGTGTCGTAGACGAAGATGTCCCGAAGGCCCCCCGTGTCGCCGGGGACGAGATCCGTGGCATCGCTGGCAAAGGCGACGAAGCGCCCGCCCGCGGACAGAGCCAGACCGTCGGTGCAGTCGGGACATCTCGGACCGCTGGACCCGTTCCCCGAGCTTCCCGTCGTCGCTCGGCTGACTAGCCGCGTCTCGCCGGTCACCCGGTCGTGCCAGAAGACGTCCTGCACGCCGTTCGTGTCCTGAGCCGCGAGATCGTCCGCGTCGGAAGCAAAGGCCACGTAGCGCCCATCAGCGCTGAGGAGCACTCGGCGAGCGCTGCCATTGCCCTCGGCGCCCTGGCTCGTTAGGCTCACTCGCTCGACGGTCTGGGCCTGGGTCAGACCGCACAACGAGACCGCGAGCAGCCAAGCGCCACGGCGTAAGATCATCCTCGACATTCTTCGACTCGATTCTGCGACGGAGCGACGAGTCGCTGCTTCGTCTTCGGCTGTTCGGCGCCAGATGGAAGCCGGGGCTTCGGCACCGGAGATCATCCCTCTTCGAGGCGCTCCACGCGGGCACCTCCTTGAACCTCACCAAAGTAACCAGAGCCTCGCGGCTCGCCAAGGCCGATGAATCGGCCAATTCGGGGCGTTCGTCGCCCCGCGGCGAGTGCGGTTCGAGGAGGCCGAAGGAGCGGATGTTGCTCGACACTTCGCAGCTCGTCACCGTCACGCGAGAAGCCGGTGCGCTCGCACTCGATCGCTTCGGGTCCGCCACACTCGAGGCCCGAAGGAAAGCGGATGGCTCTTGGGTGACCGAAGCCGACACCGCCGTCGAGGAGCTCCTCATCCGCCGACTGACTGCTCTGGAGCCCGACCTCGGAATCCTCGCCGAAGAGCGTGCCTCACGCGGAATCACCAGCCGGGAGCGCGATCGGGTCTGCGCCATCGACCCGATCGACGGCACGGCCTCGTACGTCGCCGGCGTCCCGTTCTGGTGCGTCAGCGTCGGGCTGATGGTCGGCGGTCGCCCAGACTCGGGCGCCGTGTTCCTTCCCCCGCTCTCCAAGATGTTCGCCACCGACGGCCGAGCCCTGGGCCTCG
>JAVJTD010000439.1:0-4351 GCA_040219065.1 Planctomycetota bacterium | reverse complement strand
CCCCCCTCCTGGCCCCCGACTCCCATCCCCGCGTCGATCTGCCATGGCGGAAAAGCTACCAACCTCTCGCCTTCGCCGCCAGCGATTTCCCCTAACCGTTTGCCACGGCTCTCAGTGAGATTGAGAAAGACTGAGCCCTGTGGCCTCGGGCTCGGATGGAGCCTGAGCGAGGGTCGCCGGCAGCACCTCGAAGGCAGCGATTCGCGGGTGTGAAGGAGCCGGCAGCAGTGCTGGTCCAGAACCGCCAGCGTCCCACGAGCATCGGAGGTCTTGACGTCCGCTGGGCGTTTGCCCCCCGGTCAGCTCGCCGAAGTGCCGTTTCCGCGCCGGAAGAACTTCTTTCGGTAATCCTCTTCCGGGCCTCGGGTTTCGAATCCCTCCGGGTCCATCGCTCGAAGCCTCTGGCGATTTTCGGCAGTTCTTGGCAGTTTGTACCCTGGAGCCGCAAACCCGCACGCCTCGAATGAACCCCCTCGCCTCAATCCTCGCGTCTGCACTTCGACTGGCGAGCTCGCGCTGCAGGCCGAGAAAGGAGATGATCGTGGAAGAAGGAACACCCAAGGTGCTCAGAGCTTTGTTCGTCATGATTCTCGTCGGAAGTGGTTCCCTTTGCGCTCAACCGACGAGCGGCAAAGCGGCAAAACAGCCGCGGGCGATGGACTTCCCGCCGACCATCGTCAATGGGCCGAGCATCTCCCAGAACCCCAACCCGTTGGTGCCGCTCGCGGCCGTGGTGCGGCTCGAGACCGACGAGCCGACCACGGTCCAACTCGAAATCGACTCCGGGTCGCATCAATGGACCGTCCCGCCCGAAGAGCCCTCTCGTCGCGTGCACGAGATTCCCGTCATTGGACTGCGGGCCAGCAAGACGTATCAGGTCGTCGTGACCGTGATCGACAGGCAGGGTAACCGCGTCACCGCGCCGGAGATCCTCCAGTACACCTCTCCCGATCTGCCTGCCGACTTCCCGCCGCTCGAGATTCGAAAGAGCGTGCCGGCCTTCATGGAGCCAGGGCAGATCGCGTTCGCCGTGACCTATGGGACCGATGAGGGCGAGTCCGGAAGCTGGCGGATCATCCTCTCGGCCGAAGGGGATGTCCTCTGGTATCACCGTGATTTGACGCGCGGCGGTAACCTCGAGCGTCTCCGAAACGGCAACCTGCTCCTCGCGCTCGGCGGCCGCGAGCTCATCGCCGAGATCGATCCTCTCGGCAATGTCGTGGGCTCCTGGGCGAGCAACATGTTCCCGGGCGACAAGTCGGGCAGCGTGGTCGTCGACACCGACACCTTCCACCACGAGATGCTCCAGCTCCCCGAGGGACGAGATGCCGACTTCCTGGTGCTCAGCTCCGAGGCCCGCATCTACCAGAACTACCCGGCCGACGAGGTCGATACGTCCATCACCTCACCGACGGCCAAGGTGATCGGCGACGTCATCGTGGAGTATCGTCGCGACGGGACGATCGTCCGTCAGACCAGCCTGCTCGATGTCTTCGATCCGTACCGAATCTGCTACGACGCCCTCAACGGGGGATACTGGGACGGATTCTACACCGACGATCAGTACTCGCACGTTCACGACTGGACGCATGCCAACTCCGTCATCCTCGATCCGAGGGATGGCAACTACATCGTCTCGATGCGGCATCAGGAAGCGGTGGCGAAGATCGTGCCCGGTGCGACGAGTCCTGATGGAGTCGTCTGGATCCTCGGCCCTCCCGGTCGCTGGGTCGAGCCTTGGAAGAGCAAGCTGCTTCGGCCGACCGGTCCGGGCCTCTTCGCCTGGCAGTTTCATCAGCACGCGCCGGAGATCAACGCCACCGGCAACCTCGTGATGTTCGACAACGGGAACTACCGCGCCGTTCCGCCGACCGTTCCGCTCCCGCCCAAGGACTGGTACAGCCGCGCGGTCGAGTACCAGATCGACGAGCAGAATCTCGGCATCCAGCAGGTCTGGGCGTACGGTGGCCGACTCGACATCCCGCAGAACGAGTTCTTCGCGGGCTTCCTTGGCGACGCGGACCCGATGCCGATCACCGGCAACGTCCTCGTGACCGATGGAGGAAAGGTCAGCCCGGCCGGTCGAAACTACGCGCGTATCGCCGAGGTCAGCCACACCAGTCCGGCGGTGGTCGTCTTCGAAGTGATCATTCGCGATCGGACCGAGACGAGCGACTGGCTGGTCTATCGGGCCGAGAAGTTCGGCCAGTAGTCCGAAGCAGGTGCTCAGGGCCGGCACCTGCCGAGCGGATCGCTCAGCAGGCCGGCCCGCACCGCTGCCTCTCACTTCCCCTTCCGACGCAGGAACATCATGGTCATGTCGAAGGTGCGGAGGCGCGGCGAGCCCTCGCCTTCGGTGTCGACCACCTCCTGCCGCCCGAGCTCGTATTGCTCGAGGGCCTCCTCGTGACGCTCCAGCTTCTGGAGTGCGTTCCCGAGCTGCAAGCGCATCGACGTCCACGTGTCGGCCGTACCCGGAGGCGGCGGGCCCTCGGCGAGGAGCGGCAGGCCGACTTCGGCTGCCCGCTCGAATCGGCCCGTCGCGTTCAGCAGCCGGATCAGCTCATTCGCGGTGATGAGGGTCCGCGATCCCTTTTGGCCTTCTCGAGCCAGGAAGGCATCGAAGCTGTCCGAGAGGAGCTCGATCGCTTCCTCGTACTCGTTCTTCTGAGCGAGGAGCTGCCCGAGGTCGGTCTGAGCGCGCAGGAACAGCGGAGTCACGCCACCCAGCTCGCGCAGGCGTGGCACGGACTCTCGAAGGATCGCCTCCGCTCGAGGCACCTCTCCGCGTTTCGCCAGCACGCGGGCGAGGACGGTCCGGGCGATGTGGCTGTGGGTCATGTCGGGGTCGATCGCCTCGAGGGCTTCCAAGGCACGCTGCGAGAGGGCTTCGGCTCGAACGGTCTCACCGGTATCGAGGAAGAGCTGCGCCAAGTCTAGCCGGGCAGTGTTCGTCAGAGCGTGCTCCGGCCCGTAGACGGACTCGAAGATCTCGATCGATTCCTCGAGCAGACGCCGGGACTCGGCGAAGCGACCCTGGTCTCGGCGCAGGGTTCCCAGGACACGGACGAAAGCCGCGTGCCGGACCCGTCCGTCGGAATCGTCGCTGGAACTCAGCTCCAACGCCCGCTCGAGATGGGGCTCCGCGGCGGCATAGTCGGCGAGCTCGTAGAGCACGGCACCCAGCCCGCCGTGGACGAGCTGTCTCAGCCACGCGGGGTCGTCTTCGTGAAGGCTCTCGAGCGACTCACGGGCCAGGGCATGCGCCCGTTCCAGGTCGCCGGCTTGCTGGAGCATCCGCGCGAGGAGGGCGCGGGTCGCACGCGGGCGGACCTCGTCTGTTCCCAACGCGGCTCGCTCGAGCTCCCAGGCTCTCTCGTACTGATGAGCGGCGACCTCGAACCGCCCCAGCCTCTGCATCGTGCCGCCCAGGATCTCGCGCAGCTCGATCTCGATGAGCGGATCGAGCGGTGTCTCGTCGAGCGACTCGGCGGCGCGACCGAGCACATCGACCATCTTGGTCGCGGGACCGTCCACGTACAGGTCGGGAGCCATGAGCCAGGACTCGTGCAGCGCGAGCAGCTCTTCGGCGCGCTCGGTCTGGAGTCGAGCCAGGTCACGAGAGCGCAGCGCATCAGCCTCGCTCTCTCGGGCGCGCTCCCGTTGTTTCTCGGCTTCGGCCCGGGCGCGCTCGGCTGCCAACCGGCCTCGCTCGGCATCTTCGAAGGCGCGTTGCTCGTTCCAATAGGCCAGCGTGGCAGCGACGGCTGTCGTCGTCAGGGAGAGGGCGGTCAACGCGATGAGGGAGGCGATCGCCACGTGGTGACGCACCCAGTGCCAGGCGCGCTCGGGTAGAGTGGCGCTGCGCGCCTCGATCAGCTCTCCGGCGAGGTACCTTTGGATGTCGTCCGCCAGGTCGGCCGCGGATTGATACCGCTGCTCCCGATCCTTGGAGATCGCCGTAAGCACGAGGACCTCGAGGTCGCCGCGCAGCGTCGACGCGACCAGGGATGGACGGGTGGGGCGGTCTTGCTCGAGGCAGCGCCTCACGGTGGTGATCGACGTGTCGGAGAAGTCGTAGGGGAGCCGGCAGCACAAGAGCTCGTAGAGCACGATCCCGAGCGAGTAGACATCGGCGCGGACATCGATCTCGTCCGACGTCGGGTCGAGCTGCTCGGGGCTCATGTAGCAAGGCGTGCCGATCACTTGATCGACTTCGGCGTCGCGCGGGCCGTCGCGAGCCGCGACGAGGGACACGCGACGGTCGTCGGTCAAGTGATCGGCACGCCTTGCTACATGAGCCCCGAGCAGCTCGACCCGACGTCGGACGAGATCGATGTCCGCGCCGATG
>JAVJTD010000436.1:0-11059 GCA_040219065.1 Planctomycetota bacterium | reverse complement strand
GACACGGACCGGGAGACCACCGCTGTCGATCCCCTGCGGACCGCTCACCTTCCAAGCGGAGTGGGTCTCTTTCTCGACGCCCGAAAGGCGCCATTGGTTGTCCTCGCCGCCGACCGAGACGATCAGCATGACGCGTTGCCCGGCGAGCTGATCCCAAGCGCCGGAGTCCCGAACCGCTTCCCAATGGATCGGCAGGTACTCGGCGCTGTCCCCATCGCCGCCGCGAAGGATTCCCGTGAACGAGACCGGCAGGTCCTTCGGGCGAGCGCCGGCGCGGCAGGCCTCGTTTCGCGGAAAGAGCGCGAGCGCCGAGCTGCGATCGTAAGCGGGAGCCATGCCTTCGGGGAGCTTGGCGCCGGTCGCGATCAAGGGCTGACCGAGGAGCTCACGCACCTGGTTCCACTCGTCCATCTCGACCTTGCCTTTGACGTAGGCCGTGCGACCGAGGTAGCGGTCGAACCATGCCTGGTCGAGCGGCAGGTTGGGCATCAGGAGCTGATTGCCCGAGCACTTGCGGAAGCCGAGGTCCTCGAGCTGCCCGAACACGGAATCATCGACGAAGACGGTGCCAGCGGTGCGATAGACATTGCAGAACAGATTCTGGCCGAAGACGTTGTCGACGAGCTCGATGTCCTTGGGATCGGCGTCGAGTCGAATCCCGTTGTTGTCGGAGAACTGGAGGATGTTGCTCTCGACGACCGCACGCACCCGGCCGCCGAGTGCGATGGCCTCGCCCGTCCGGCCGTGCCCATCTCCAAAGAGCTTGTCCCAACTGAAGGCGATGGTGTTGTTTCGAAGAATGGCCGGGTCGGTCGTGTGTCCCTCGACGACCACGATGGTCTGGCTGTAATGGTTGATGAAGATGTTGTTCTCGATGACGTCACCGTTGGCGACGTGGATCGCGCCGATAGCACCATTGAGGAAGATGCAATTGCGAATCTCGCAGGCGGGCCGCGTGATCCAGATGTGCTCGCTTTGGTCGGAGCCCATTCGGATCAGGTCGCCATTCTCGGCGTAGATGTTGTTGAGGCGCTTGTCGAAGACGAAGCCGTCGATGATGAGGCCGGTGTGATCGGCGTCTCCCTCGATCGTGAACCCTCCGCGCGTGCCTTTGAAATCCTCGGGACAGAAGAGGAGCGTCGGGCTCTTCCAGGGGTTCCGCACCTGGAACGTCGAGTCGTAGCCGCCCAGTAGGGCGATGTCGGGTACTTCGATCTTCCAGCGACCGCAGCGGAGCTTGCCGACGTACTCGCCGCCGGCCACGTGGATCGTGTCACCGGCTTGGCATTTCTCGAGCGCCTGGAACGGATCCTTGAAGGGCTTCTCCTGGGACCCGTTGCCCCCGGTCGACCCGGCCCGAACGAACCAGTCGACGCCTTGGGCCCGCTTGCGTGCCGCGGCGACGGCCTCGAAGGGAGCGATCGACTCGATGAAGAAGGCGGCCTTGGGATACGACGTCGAGACATGCGCGACGCCGCGTACCGTGTAGAGTCGGCTCGCCGGGCCACTCCCCGAGTAATGCCCCATCCCGTCGTTGACGATGCGCTCGCTCGTGGTGCCCTTCTTGAAGAAGCCCGTCACGCGCTCCTTGCCGCCCGCGTCGTGGAGGAAGATGCCCGAGTGCTGTTCCTTGTCGTAGATCGCCGGAATGCCGGAGATGTTGGCCACACCGGAGATCGCGACCACCATCTCGAGAGCGCGCCCGTCGACCTGGTCCGGTTGGGAGGCCCAGGCGAGAAGCTCTTTGGTCTCGAAGCTCTTGGTGGGAGCCGAGGCGGTGATCTCAGAGAGCTTCACCTCGAGCGCCTTTCGCCGCGCACCGACCGTCACCGACTTGTTCTTGGGCTCGAGGAGCGCCATGACGCTGGCGGCCGGATAGGCGGGCGATACGCCCGAAGCCGCCTTGCCTCCGGTGCCGGTCAGATCGAGCCCGAGGGCCTGCCGAAGCTGATTCCAGTCGTCCATGACCACCTTGCCGGGCTGAGAGGCAGTCCGCTTTGCGACGCTATCGAGCCAGCTCGGATCGAAGGACATTTCGGGGTTGAGCACCTCGTTGCCCTCGAAGGCCTTCAGGCCACACTCCTCGAGCAGGTCCATCGTTTGGTCGTCGATGACGATGTCGATCGCGTCCTGTGACAGCTTGACGTTGGACCACAAGTTCATGAAGAACACGTTGTTCTCGATGGAGGTCCGAGACGCGTCGGCCGTGCAGAAGACGGCATTGTTGTCACAGTTGACGAAGATGTTGCGCTTGATCGTGGCGATGCCGGTCAGGTGTACGCCCGCACCACTGTAGCGGCCCTTGCCGGGCGCGCGATCGCACCAGGACCAGGCGAAGGTGTTGCCGTCGATGATCGCCGGCTTCTTGGCGTCCTCATGACCGGTCGCGACGCTGAGCACCTTGACCGCACAATCGAACACATTGAGGAACAGGTTGTTCTCGATGACCGTCGCCTGGCGGCAGACGATCGCCTCGTGGCCCGTATTCAGGAAGACGCAGTTGCGGACCGTGGCCGGCTTCCAGAGGTAGATGGCGGGCTGACCGATGGCGAGGTCGTCGGGCTTGCGTCCCGAGCGCTGCTCGTCCTCGTACTCGTTCTGGTCCTGCATATCGAGCACCAGACCGTCAATGACGTTGCCGGCCGCGCTCGACAGGATGCGCGCTTCCTTGGGCCGATTCTTCGAGCTGCGGTCGTAGGTGAGCTCGGTGCGCAGCCGCCAAGGATCGCGCTCCGAGAAGTCTTGGGAGTACCCCCCCAAGAGCTGGACCCCGTCGAAGGGGATCTTCCACTCGCCGCTGCCCAGCTTGCCCAGATAGCGGCCCTCGGTGATGTGGATGATGTCGCCGGCTTCGCAGCGCTCGAGAGCCTCCCAAGGATCGCCGAAGGGCTTTTGCTTGGTTCCATCGCCGTTCGAGCCGGCCCGCACGAACCAGTCGCTTCCAGAAGCCGGGGTATTGAAGGTCATGATGAGGAGTACCGTTCCGAGAAAGAGGAGCGGGGGATGAAAGTGTCGTTGCATGGGACCCTCTTGGAATCGAGCCGCGTGGACGAGCCCATCCGAGCTCCGTCGCCCCTTGGCCGTCCCGCGTCCCGAGCTGTGTCTCATCCGTCTTGGCGGAGGCGCGGTCACCGCGCGACCAAAGGCGAGCTCCGCCGAACCGACATCCCTCATCCGCAAACTCGCCCTCGCGCCCGACACCGCGACCGCACGATTTCGGTTTCACGGCCCCGCTCGGGAGGCATCGCCGCCACCGGCTTCGGATCCATCGACCTTCGGTCTTTGGTCGTAACAGGGCTGCCAGACACCGAAAGACGCAAAGGAGACCCATGAACTCTCGCGCGATGATTGCCGCTTCGATGCTCGTGTTGTTGCTGTTCGCCTGCGCCATCCATTCCTCGAGCGATCGGTACGCTCTCGCCCCCGGCTCGCCGCTGTCACTCGGCTCGGGGGCCGGTCGGCCGGTGCTGGCGGACATGAACGGCGATGGTGTGCTGGACATCGTGGCGCCGCACGATGCGGCCGAAGAGCCCAAGGGCCGCGTGACG
This sequence comes from Planctomycetota bacterium, assembly GCA_040219065.1. Lineage (GTDB taxonomy): Bacteria > Planctomycetota > OFTM77 > OFTM77 > OFTM77 > OFTM77. The sequence continues at coordinate 7,511 of JAVJTD010000436.1, read as the reverse complement.
GTCTTCCTCGGGAATGGGGATGGCACGTTTCGGCGCTCTGGCACCTCGGCTCGCGTGCCGCTCGGCGGCCTGAAGGTGGCGGCCGGGGACCTGGACGAGGATGGCCACGTGGACGTCGCCGTGGGGGCGCATGACGCGTACGAGGTCCACCTCCTCTTCGGAGACGGCGCCGGCGGGTTTCGAGCCGAGCCCGAGATCGTGACGACTCGAACGGGGGACCAGCCCCACACGCACTCGGTCGCGCTCGGCGATGTCGATGCCGACGGCCACCTCGATCTGCTGGTGGCGAATGCAGATCACAACGATGTCTCGGTCTTGTTGGGCAACGGCGATGGCGACTTCACCCCGGCTTCCGGCTCCCCATTCCCGGCCGGAGTCCATCCCTACGAGGGGATCGCTCTGGACGACATCGACGGCGATCGGCACCTCGACATCGTCTTGCCCAACCTTCACGGCGGAACCATCTCGCTATTACTCGGCGACGGCGAAGGCGCCTTCGCTCACGCGCCCGGCTCGCCGTTCTCCGTCGCACCGCGCCCGGGCTCCGTCTGTACGGGGGATCTCGATGGCGACGGCCGAGTCGAGATCGTCGCGAGTCACGATTCCGGCGCCAAGCTCTCGGTGCTGCACCGCACCGACACCGGCTTCGCGCCCCATCCCCAATCGCCGCTCTCACTGGACGACCGTGCCTGGGATGTGCGCATCGTGGACCTCGATGGAGACGGCCGGAACGATCTCGTTGCGGGAGGTGTCGAGAGCGACCTCTTCTTACACCTCTCGTCGAGAGAGACCGCTCTTCCAGCTCGAAGCACACGGCTCTCCTCGGGTGCAGAGGGTCCGGGCTACCTCGCCATCGGTGATCTCCACGGCGACGGTCTGCTCGACATCGTCACCGGCAACTTCACCAGCCACGACCTCTCGATCCTCCTGGCCGTGCAATGAGGGAATGAGTTTGTGTAGCGAAGCAAGACTTCGGCGAAAGGCTCGCTTCGCTTCGCAGTTCCTCAAGTCGGCAATGAAGCGAAAAACCCTCCCCAAGACTCTACCGGCACGGACCCTCGAAGGACTCGGCGAGGACCGATCGCTCCGCTCACGGCTCACACCCCACTGCCTGTCAAGGCCCTTTTGGCTCGGGGCTCGGAGTCATCTCGAAATCAGAGAGTCACGAATAGGATGGGTGGCGTGATACCCAGCCCCTGACCTTTTCGAGACAGCGTTGGACCGCCGACACGGAGTCCCACCAGGCTCCCCAGGGATCTTGCAGCGGCCCGGTGAGCGCTGTCGGAGAGAACAGCTCGACGACGCGGGCGGGCTCACCGGCAACAGTCACCACTTGGATCAACGAGCTGCCGACCGTGAGGAAACGCGCATCCCCTCGCCCGGCGTGCAGCCCGCGGATAGCCCCCATCTCGGTGGAGCCGTCGGACTCGCCCCGGATCCTACGGCCGGGTCACCGTCGGTCCTCGCGCGAGGCATTCGCGAGGGGACCTTCCTGATCGCCGACCTCGATCTCCACCTCATCTCGGTATCCCGCGCGGGGTCTCGTGGTGGAGGTCTCGGCACAGGAACCGGATGCTCAGAGCGGAGCGGATCGACTGGCCGGAAGTCCTGAGATGCGACAAGACGCATCGAGGGCCGACCACTCGTCGAAGCGCGTCGTCAGTCCCGTCACACCAAGACCAGGACGGGTGCACCGCGATCCGCGACGGAATCCCGGTGCTCGGCTCAGCGCCCGAGCGCGATGCCGTCGAGCTGGCGTATCTTGCCGCCGATGGCTCGCCCCGTTTCCGGATCGATGGACAGACCGACCCAGTAGCCCTGGTCGCTGCCTCGATGTCGTTCGACGACGCGGACTTCGAGGCCCACCTTGCTCAGGCCTCGGACCAGCTCGTTAGCGAGCTCGCCGCGCTGGATGCTCGCGGCGTAGATGTTGGGTTGGTCGGCCGCCGCCTGGGGGCTCATCCCGTACTCCAGGACGTTGATGAGGTTCTGCCAGACGGCCGTGAAGTTGCCGCTGCCCGTGGCGCTGCAGGCGTGAACGGGTCGACCTTCCTTCGTCACGATGATCGGAGCGCCGTGGTCGGGTAGGCGCCCGCCGGGTCCCACGGCCTGCATGGCACTCTGCTGGAAGGCCGCGGAGTCGGGGATCGAGACGCCGTCCACGAACAAACCGGTCGTGCCCCAGCCGCCGGTGTTGATGGTGTGGATCATGGCCAAGACGTTTCCCGCCGAGTCGCGTGCGACGATGGCATCGGAGTGCTCCTCTTTCCCCGGCCCCTCGCCCCGAGTTTCGGCGACGATCTTCTTCCACTCCGGGCCTTCCATGAGCCGCCGCAGCTTCAGAGCGACTTCCGGGCTCCAGTAGTCTTCGGTGAGATCGACGCCCGAGAGGTGCGACTCGACGGCTTGTCGGAGTCGCGGGGAGAAGAGAACCCTCGGCAGCTGCTCCGCGCGCACGATCTGAACCAGGGCCTCGACCGATTGTGTGTAGTGACCGAGCTCACGGAGCTCGCCGCCTCCGAGAAAGTTCAGGGCGAGCAAGGCGAGCGGGCCGCCTCGATTCGGAGGCCGCAGGCCGTGCACACGGTATTCGCGAAACGTCGTCGCGAGAGGTGTCTCCCAGCGCACTTCGTACTGCTCGAGATCGTCGAGCGTGATCTGGCCGCCTTCGGCTCGCACCGCGGCGACGAAGTGCCTCGCCCAGTCGCCCCGGTACATGTACGCCGCGCCCTGTTTCGCGACGTTTCGGAGCGTCGCCGCGAGCACCGGTTGCCGAAAGCGCTCGCCCTCTCGGTAAGCCTCACCGGACTCCTTCATGAAGATGCGGCGGGACTCTTCGAGTCGCGTGAGCACGGAGTGCTTGCTGGCCATCAACCGGGCCATCCCCCGGTCGAGCACGAAGCCGTCCTCGGCGAGGCGAATGGCGGGGGCGAAGATGTCGGCGAGCTCCTTCTTGCCGAAGCGTCGGTGGAGCGCCTCGACACCCGCCATGAAACCGGGAACCAGCACGGTCCGGCCACTCGGGGTCCCCTGGCGAGGGATCGTGAGCGGGTCCTTCTCCTCGCGAGGGACGTCGTAGTTGGCGTTGAGGGAGTGGAGGGTCTCGGTCTCGGCGTCGTAGTAGACGACGGTCATGCGACCGGCAAAGCTCACCCAGGAGCCTGCGGCGAGGACGATCTGTGCGAGGGCGGTCGTGAGCGCGGCGTCGGCGGCGGTGCCTCCGGAGAGCATGGCGTCCATTCCGGCTCGAATGGCGACCGGGCCAGTGGTGGCGACGATGAGATTCTCAAAGCCGTCGTCGGCACCTCGCTCGACCTGCTGCGGAACGACACTGGCGAGTGTCGCGATGAGAGTGATCCCGAGTGTGATCATCCTGAGGCTCCTCGATGCGTCGTCGTCCCGATCCCGTCATCCCACTTCAGGGTAACGACGCTCGACAAGTTCTGTAAGAGCTTACGCACTTAGCTCGACCGTCAGGCCTTCCAGTCGTCGCCCGGCAGGATGCGACGCATGAAAAAGGTGCGGAGAATCAGAGCCTCACACGGAAAGGGCGGACCGCCTCACATTCGGTCGCGGCCTTCGGCGTTCGCCGATGACACCGAAGGTTCCCCGGACCGCGACTTCGTTTCATTCGGGAAACTACGAGCAGGGTGGCTTCGCCAAGCGGTCGCGGCCAGGTGAGCGGACGGCGATCGGTCCCGTCCCAGGTCCAGGCCGGCAGGTCTCCTTCCGCGGAGCGACGTCGGCTGCAGAGTGTGATCCCGGCGGTGCTGTACTTCGAAGACGCGTCGGGCCAGCGCCTTGAGCTCGCCGTAGACCAGGGGCACGAGCGACTGGGCCGCGTCACTGTCGCCCGCCCGGATCCTTTGGAGCAGGAGAGTGATGGTCTGCGAATCGTCTGGCTTCTTCGAGTCCCGCGGCGAGGGAGCTTATTCAAGGAGCTGCTCCGCCGCCGGCCCGACGCCAGGCATGGCTCGAAACTTCCTCGAAATGCCACGGAGGAAAGGCTGCAGAATGAAGGAATGAACTTGCCGGGTACTCCGTCTCTACTCCCCACGACATGACGTGGAAGAAGTGAGAATCGACGACAACGGAGACTCGGAATGATGATCGCAATGAGAACGGTGCTCTTTCTGGCGACTCTGTCGAGTGGGGTGATTGGCCAAGACGACGATCGCGATGCCTCCTCAGGAGTGCTGCGATTGGAAGGTGAGGACGTGGTCCTGAAGGTGAGTGAAGGGCAGCGCCTCTCGTTCGAGTCTTTGCTGCGCTTCACTCACGAGCAGACGGGAGCCTCGTTCCTGTACGACGAGGCCGAGATCTTCGGTCGACACGCCCCTTTCATCGGCGAGTATCGGGTGGCTCGAGAGTCCTGCTTCGAGCTCGCGCAGGCGCTCCTGGCGCAGTCGGGATTCGCCTGCCTCGAGGTACCCTCCAGCAGCGGACGTCTCTTCCAGCTCCTCTCGAAGCGGGACGCGCGGCGCGGCGACATCACCTCGATGGCCAAGTACGTTCCCACCGCCCAGGTCCTTGCCGAGGCGAGCGACTGGAGCCGACGACCCGGTCAATTCATCACGACGGCCATCGCGCTCGACAACCTGGACGCGCGTCAGATATTCTCTTCCCTGCGCGTCTACTTCACCGATCAGATCATCGAGAAAATCGCGCCGAGCGACAATGCCAACTCGCTGGTGATCACGGGCTCCGCGCCGAAGATCGTCGAGTTTGCGACCCTGCTCCGAGATCTCGATAGGCAGGGCGCGGGTGCCTTTCGGCGCTTCGAGACCGGAGAGATCCCGCCCTCGCAAGCAGTGGCTCTGGTGAGGTCGTATCTCGATCAGCTCAACGATGTCGACCCCGAAGAGAAAAAGCGCGGGCCGGCTCCCGATCAGCGGGACCGCGTCGCCGTAATGCTCGCTCCCAATGAGAATGCCATCATCGTCTATGCCGTTCCTTCGGCCCTCGATCGAATCGCCGAGCTGCTCGAACAAACGCGCTGAGGAGCAAGGCGGGACTGCGAAGCCCGACGAAAGAAGCCTGTCAAGCCTGAGGCTGCCCGGGCTTCGTCTCCTCAGCGTTTGCGCGACCAGGCTGACGCTTCCTGACGCGGTGCTGCCGAGTGAGAGCAGTCCGCGGAGATGACCGTTCGCATTCCGTCGCGATCCAGTAGGATGTTCCGCTCATCAGAGGGTGAGGGATCCGAGTGAGCTCGAGCTCACGAACGTCCGAGGCAAGGAGGATCGCGCGATGGATGCACCGGCACCGACGGCAAACGAGCAGATCTCCAACCGGATCTCGCTCGTGTCGATCGTCTCTGCTTGTGTGCTCTTTGCACTGCCTTGGATCGAGCTGCGTTGCTCCGGCTCGTCAGTGGCCACGCAGTCCGGATTCCAGGCCGCCATCGGCGAGGCCTCTCTCTCCGACCGCCTGGCCCAGCAGAGGGAGAGCACGTCGGTATCGGCGTCGAATGACAACGGTCCCGAGATGGCCGCGGGCATCCTCGCCGGTGGCCTCCTCCTTCTGGCGGCCTTGGGTTTTTCGATTCACGCGCTTTCAGGCCAGCGGCAATCGAGCCGCATCGCCGTACTGTTCACGACCTTGTCCCTCGTGTCGATCGCAGGACAGGCGATCTGGGGCTTCCCGGTGGAGACCGGCCTGGAAGAGGCGATGAACGAGGCGAAGACAGAGTCGGGAGTGGCAGACAGTCCGATCGCCGCCTCCTTGGCAGCCGCCATCGACTTCGAGTGTCGGTATACGCCTTGGTTCTACATCGAGCTGATCCTGCTCGGTCTTCCGCTCCTCCTCCTATTCATTCTGCGCCCCGTCCGCCGCTCCCCCTGACCCGGCACGATTCCGCCGGCTCACGGGGCCGAGTGCCGGCGAGAGCCGGATGGCGAAGCTTCCCCTACCGGGCAGTGGGGGCCTCGAGGTGGATCTCACGCCCGACGCACTCTTCCAATTCGGCCTCGCCTTCCTGCCACTCTTTCAAGCCACCATCACGAGCGGCCAAGGACAAACGCCCAACGTGACGATCCCGGCGACCTTCTCGGGGACGGGACCGTCGGCGAGCCGCTCGGGCCGGAGAGGCTCTCGCGATGGTTGAGCCGAGATCGCGCGCGCTCCTGGAACGCTGAGCTCCGAAAGAACGCCGCGGCGGTAACCGACTCCAAGAAGGGGCCGGACACGGCGCCGGGTTGTGACTCCTGGCGGATGTGCCATAGACACCGGTCGATCCGGATCGTCTTACGCCGGTTCGATTTGCGTCTCGAGCTGCTTCCGTCGGCTCGGATGCGGACTCGGGTGGGGGACTCTGCCTACAGGGCTCGGCGGGTACGAGCCTCCTCCTTTGCGGTTCGATCACCAGGGTGATCCGACGTGGCGCCGAGCCTCATTGCAGACCGAGGAACGTTGCCATCTCGACTCCCAACGGAAGAACCAGGCCGGTCATCGGTGCCATCACTCCCGAGGTCGACGGCGGACGGTACCCGGCCAAGCGCACCGTCGGTGAAGAGCTCGAGGTCCAGGTCGTCGCCTTCGTCGATGGTCACGACACTCTCGACACCCGGCTGCTGCATCGCCGAGCGAGCGAGTCCGATTGGACCGAGACTCGAATGGTACCGATCGGCAACGACCTCTGGCGTGCGACGTTTCCGCTCGAAGAGCTGGGCGAGTATCGCTACACCGCCGTGTCGCGCGTCGATCCGCTCGCGACCTGGGGCTCGGCGCTCCGTAAGAAGGTCGAAGCCCACGTCGACTTCCGCGCCGAGCTCCTGCAGGGGGCTCTCTTCTTCGAGCACGCCGCCGCACGCTCGACTTCATCCGACGCGACCGAGCGTTTGAAGCGCGCGGCCTCGGCCATCCGTGAAGAAGCCGACACGGATCCCGAGCGCGCCGCCCTCCTCGCCCTCGACCCCGAGCTCTTCGCTCTCGCCGACGCCTGCCCCGATCGCTCGCTCGAGCAGCGCTACGATCGCGAGCTCACGGTCTTGGTCGAACGGCCACGGGCACGCTTCAGCACTTGGTACGAGCTCTTTCCTCGCTCGACGTCCCCGACGCCTGGCCAGCACGGGACCTTCGCCGACACCGAGCGGCTCCTGCCGCGCATCGCCGAGATGGGCTTCGACGTGCTCTACCTCCCACCGATTCACCCCATCGGCGAGACGCATCGCAAGGGCAAGAACAACACGACGGTCGCCAAGCCAGGTGATGTCGGGAGCCCTTGGGCGATCGGCGGCAAGGCCGGCGGGCACAAGGCGATCCATCCCGAGCTCGGTACGCTGGAGGACTTTCGTCACCTGGTGGACGCGGCGCATGAGCTGGGCATCGACATCGCGATGGACATCGCCTTCCAGTGCTCGCCGGATCATCCCTACGTCCGCGAGCATCCCGAGTGGTTTCGCCATCGCCCCGACGGCTCGATCCAATACAAAAAGATGCTCTCGAACTCCTCCCAAAGTAACTGCCTCACCTCGGTCTCGAAATCAAAGGGGTAGATGTCCTGGTACTTCTTC
>JAVJTD010000434.1:0-4765 GCA_040219065.1 Planctomycetota bacterium | reverse complement strand
GGAGGCGCAGAGCAAGGGGCCGCTCGGAGTGCGCTGTCGTCGCACGGCCGCCCCGGCCCCAGCTCGCTTGCGGGAGCCCTCACCCAGAGACTCGGTCTTTGACTCGCTCGACTTGGGCACTCCAATGCACTCGAGTTCGTTTCACCACCTGTATGCTCCGGCGCCGCGCCCGGGGGCGTGGCTGATCTGAAACTAGTCACGTCGTGGTTCGGACCGCGGGCTTCACCCGTTCTCGGTGTCCTCTTTCCAAGCGCCTTGGAGAGGCCTCAGACCTCAGATCCGAAGCTGTGTGGCGCGCACCTGCCGTGGTCCAATGACGACCCCGGCCCGAGCTCGCTCGAGAGAGCTCTCGTTGACAGACTCGGACTGTGGCTCGCTCGGCTTGGGCACTCCGTCACTCTCGGACCCGGTTTCACCACCTGTATGCTCCGCCGGTCCGCCGGCGGTGGCGCCGCTGAAAAGAAAGATCCGCTCACACTGCGTGTTTGCCACGTCAGGTTCCACTCGAAAGCTGGCACATCGAAGGAGGCCCCGCATGATCTCCTGGATCGGTCTGACGTTGGCATTTCTCTCATCGGCGAGTGGGGGGCTCGATGAAGAGACCCTCTCGAAGGAGGGCGGCTTCGCGGTCACCCTGCCCGACGCACTTTCGAACTGGGTCGTGCGCCAGTCGAACGGAGACGGGGGGGCGATCGTCGTGACCCTCGGGCCGGATGCTTTGGGTCTGATCCAGGTCAAGATCGAGTCGCGCCCAGCGACTTCGAGCGATGAGGTCGCGCTGCGCGAAGCGCTCTTGGAGTATGCGAAGGGGCAGCCGAATCTCGAGGACATCGAGAAGATCGAGCGCGAGATCGGCGGCGAGATGCGGCCGGGCCTTCGCGCCGAGACCGAGATCGAGGCCGGGCGGTTTCGCATCGAGCAGCTCGTGTGCCTCGCACAGGGTCGTCAGCATCTCGTGAGCTACCACGCTCCCGTGACCCGCTTCGAGGAGCTGTCTCCGGATTTCGACCGCATCCTCGCGTCGATCCGGTTCCAGGCGCCGGTGATGACGAGCGGACAGTCAGACGCGAAGCGTCTGGAGGAGCTGGCCGCGCGCAGCGGAAGCGAGATCGAGTGGTTCGAGGACTGGAAGCCCGCAGCCGAGGCGGCCCGGAAGCAAGGACGCTGGATCTTGATCTTGGTGCATTCGTTGCCCGGGTTCGACATCCCGTCCGCGGTCCGCTCTGGGCTCTTCACCGACCCCGACTTGGTGGACCTCATCCGTGAGCGCTTCGTGATGCTGCAGCTCAGGCGTGAGCAGCCCTCGCCGCTGAAGCCTCAAGAGGCCTACGGTATGGGACCTTCGACCTTTGGGACGTCGCTCCTCTGCGCCACGCCCGAGGGTGAGGTCGTCTACGAGGTGGCCAGCGTCGACGCATCCATCGCCTACCAGGAGCTCCGGACTGCCCTGCTCGAAGCTCCCGATGCCGAGGATGGACCCGAGGCGGGCGCCGACCTCGAGACCATCGGCCGGGCCATTCGCCGCGGCGACCTAGAGGGTGCGCTCGAGGCGCTGGAAGATCGCGACGAGCCGGCGGCGGCGTATCTTCGCGGCGAGGCGTTGCGGCGCCTGCGGCAGGGTGAGGACGCGCTGCGAGCCTACGCGCTGGCGGTTGACGGGGGCTTCGATCGTGACCGGGTCCGGATCGCCAAGGGCTGGACGCTGGCGGGCCTGGGACGGGCGAAGGAGGCGCTGGCCGAGGTCAGTCCCCTCACGGAGGACTCCGAGGCGCAAGGCGCAGCGGCTGCCTTGGCATTGGCCGGATTCTGTCTGAGGCGCCTGGGACAGGTGGCGGAAGGCGAGGCGATGTGGCGCCGGCTGGTCGACGATTTCCCGCAGAGCCGCTGGGCCTGGCCGGTCGCCGCGGCAATGTCCAGCCCCGGGTATCGAGCGGGATACTCTGCGCGCCTGCGCTGGCCGGAGGAGGACCTCGTGGCCGGCATCCTGCATCAGCCGGCGGAGCCGGTTCCTGCGCTGGAGCAGGCGTATCGCTCGGCGCTCGCCTATCTGCTCTCGAAGCAAAGGGATAATGGCGCCTGGGTCAGCCCCACCGAGGCGGCGCGGGCCTACGAGGCGACGCCCGACCCGATCGCCGACGGCATCACCGCCATCTGCGCGCGGAGCCTCATTCCTGCCAAGAAGAAGAAGGAGGCCCGAGACGCGATCCGACTCGCCATCGAGCGTTTGCAGTTCTGCCGCGACAGGGACCGCCTGGCCCCGAAGCTGCCGCAGTTCATGGACTACTCGGTCTGGAGCTGGCCGGCGATCGGTTGGCTCCTGGCCGACGCGCTGGACGCGAAGTTGATCGAGCGCGAGGTCGCCGAGCCCTGGATCGAGGAGCTGCTCGCGGGTCTCGCCGAGCTGCAGAAGGGTGGAGGCGGTTGGAGCTACTACCTCACCCAAGACCTCGACAGCGACGCGCCGCCGTTCAACGTGTCGATGAGCTTCACGACGGCTTGGGTGCTCTTGGCCTTGAAGCGCATCGAGGAGGTGGGCATCGAGCTACCGGACGAGATGGCCAGTCGCGGCGTCGCCTGTCTCGAGCGCATGCGGGGCCAGAATGGCGCCTTCGAGTACTTGGTCGCTCATGACGCCGAGGGGTTGCCCAGGCGGACGGGGCTGGTGGGGGCCTCGGGGCGCGGCCCGGGTTGCGAGCTGGCGCTCCTGCGCTGGGGCAAGAGCTCGACCGACCGGCTCGAGACCGCGCTCGAGGTGTTCTCGGAGCACCGTCACCTGCTTCGCAAGGAACAGGGCAAGCGCCTGATGCACGCCGGACCAGACGGGTTGGGCTCCCATTACCCGATGTTCGACTACTACCTCGCCGCATTGGCCGCGGGCGAGGTCGAGCCGGAGCGCTCCGGGCGTCTTCGACGGGAGATCTCCCATACGATCGTCTCGAGCCGAGGGGCCGACGGGAGCTACGTCGACAATCCGATGATCGGGCGCGCCTATGCCACGGCGATGGCGCTGATGGTCTTTCGAATGACCGACGGCTGACGCTTCGCACGGTATTGTCTACGCATTGGGCAGCGATTCTCAGCGACGTGACATCCGCAATGACGCCAATCGAGGCCGGGCATCCCAAATTCGCCTGGCCACGGGGCTTTTTGGATCTTGCGGTCGACATGGGAGCAACGGCACGAGGCGTGCAGTTCCATTGGTGGTAACTCGAACCCGGCACTTCTTCGATGTGCGAGGAGTCGCGAATGACCATCATGGGACGAGGCCAGGGCCGGTCGACATCGGTGCCGGTCCAGAGCTGGATGAGTGACCAGCCGAGGGTCTGCCATCCCCAGGACAGCCTGGATCAGGCGATTCGGAGCTTCTGGGACGGCGACTGTGGCATGGTGCCCGTAGTGAGTGAGCACTCGAGCGGGCTGTTGGGAGTCCTGACGGACCGGGATGCCTGCATCGCGATGTGGAGTCGCGGTGAGAGTGCCGCCCGGGTTCCCGTGGAGAGCGTGATGACCCTGGACGTTGTCAGCGTCCGCGCTGAGGATTCGGTCGGTCGGGCTCACGAGCTCATGCGCGAGCATCGGGTCCGGAGGCTGCCGGTCCTCGGTGCCGAAGGGCAGATCGTCGGGATCCTCAGCCTGAGTGACCTCGCCAGGAGGGCGACGGAGCTTCCGGCGGAGGACCGGACGCGAGTCTCCCGCGAGATCGCCGAGACCTTTGCGGCCGTCTGCGGTGGGCCCTCCGAGCCTTGCCCTGCTGAAGAGCCCCTGCTGCTGACGCGCTGAAGCGGAATCCTTTGCATGCCCCGATTGGGAGCGCTCTTGTAAGAACTACAGGAGCGCTCGTCTCCCCGTCGCGACGGCGACGCTCTGGACCGGGGTCATTTGTCCGGAAATCCGGGCTCCGGGAGGCGCAAAGGCGAGCAGGTCGGAGTCGACCGATGCAATGGCACGTGCCATGCGAAGGGCCCAATGATGCGTGCCACGATCTCCCACGAACAGACCGAGGAGTCATTGCGATGAAGGTCAGCACAAACGGCGATGGGCGTTCCCTCCAGCAACCCGTCAGCAGCTTGATGACGCGAGAGGTGAAATACTGCCGGCCAGAGGACAACTTGGAGAAGGCGATCCGACATCTCTGGGACGAGGACTGCGGCTTCGTCCCCGTCGTTCACGAGCTCTCGATGGAGCTGGCCGGCGTGATCACGGATCGCGACGCCTGCATCGCAATGTGGAGCCGAGGACAGGGCGCCAGCGAGATCGACCTCGAGAGCGCCATGAGTCGCAACATCGTGTCCGTGAAGCCCGAGGACACGATCGCCCGAGCGCACGAGCTCATGCGGGATCACCGCGTGCGGCGCCTCCCAGTCCTCGGCGCTCGCCGCGAGCTGCTCGGCGTCTTGAGTCTGTGTGACCTCGTCCGAGCAGCGGCCGAGATGGACGGCTCCGAGGGTCGCTCCGCATCCATCGAGGTCACTCGCACACTCGCCGCGATCTGCCAGCCTGTCGGCGAGCCCATGGAGATCTCCGAGCCCGAGCCGGTGATGTCGATGCGTTGACAGCCTTTGGACCGCCGGCTTCACGGACTGATCTGAAACCAGAGCCCGCACGGGTCCCTGACACGGAGCCGCTGCCGTTGGAACGGCGAGGTTCACGGCGAGGATCTCTTCCGTCTGGCGATGAGTAAGGGACGAGCGGACGCGCCCGTCGGTCTGGGCGTCGGAACGTTCCCACGCCATCGCTGCGGGATCCGGTCCCGTCGTCCCTCACG
>JAVJTD010000411.1:0-2279 GCA_040219065.1 Planctomycetota bacterium | reverse complement strand
AGACGGCGAATCCCACCGCGCCCACCGACCTCGCGATGATCGTGCGCAAGGCGACCGAGAAAGACCCCCAACTGCGCTACGATCGAGCCGCCGAGCTGGCCGATGACCTCGACGCCTTCCTCGAGAACCGGCCCATCAGCGCCCGGCCGCCCAGCCTGGGATACGTCTTCAAGATGGCAGTGCGACGCCACAAGGCGCTCAGCTCCGTGATCGCGGCGTCGCTGCTGATCATCGTCGTGGGGACGATTGTGGCCTTCCGACAGATCACGGCAGCGCGTGATGATGCGGATGCGGCAGCCAGTCGGGCCAAGGCGAAAGCGGAGGAGGCAGAGCGGGAGCGCCAGAAGACGGCCGATGCACTCGAAGACAAAGACGACGCGCTGCAGCTCGCGCAGCGCAACGAAGAGCGCGCGACCCGCAACGCGGACGAAGCGCAGCAAAACCTCGACGAGTTGCTGCAGCTCTCGAGCATCGAAATCTTGACCGACCTGAGACGGCGGGCCGACGAGGATCTCTGGCCTCCTGGCTCCGCGACGATTCCGAAGATGGAGGCGTGGATCGCCGAGGCGGAGACGAACGTCGTGCCGCTGCTCGTGCCGCTCATGGCGCAGCGCGAGAAGCTCGAGGCCGAAGCGCTGCCGTACACCGAAGAGCAGGCCCAGCGCGATCGGGACACGCATCCTGAGGCGCCAGCGCTCGCCGAGGCGCAGACGAAAGCGAAGGAGCTCGAAGAGCAGCTCGCGGCGGCGAAGAAGAAGTCGACGGGGCCGGCCGCCCTGCTCTCGGGTGGCGGCTCGGCGTCCAAGGAGGAGGCCGAGCGACTCGGAAAGCTGCTCGAAACGCAGCAGGCCGAAGTCGCGCGCCTCGAGGGGGTCGTCTCCGAGCGGCGGACCTGGGAGTTCGCAGGCGACGCGAAGATGGACGCCGATGCGAAGCGGTGGCGGCATCGGCTGGTGCGGTCGCTGGTCTCGGATCTGGGTGCGTTCCTCGAGGGGCCGGGCGCTGCGGACGAGGCGGTGCGCGGCTATGCGGGCGAGGGCTACGGGAGCAGCCTGCCCGAGGTGCAAGCCCGGCTCGATCTGGCGAGGCGCCTGCAAAGAGAGACCGTCACGAGCGACGAGGCGACGCGCCACTGGGCCGAGGCGATCGCCGATATCGCACAGCATCCCGAGTACGGCTTCGAGCTCTCGATTCAGGAGGGCCTGATCCCGATCGGCAAGGACCCCGGCTCGACGCTGTGGGAGTTCGCGGTGCTCTCGACGGGGCGGGTGCCCGAGAGAGATGAGCAAGACCGGATCGTCGTCTCGGACGAGATGGCCATCATCTTGGTGCTGATTCCGGGCGGCGAGTTCGACATGGGCGCCATCCAGCCGACCGCCGATCGCCCCGAGGGCTCGCCGAACGTCGATCCGCAGGCGCGATCGGACGAGATTCCCGTCCGACGCATCGCGCTCGATCCGTTCTTTCTTTCGAAGTACGAGCTGACGCAGGGGCAGTGGGAGCGGGCTCGAGCGGCGCGGCCCAGCTACTACGACGTGAACAGCTCCTTCGCTCGGCAAGCCTGGAGGCGTCATCCCGTCGAGCAGGTGAGCTGGCTGGACTGCGACGATGTGCTCCTGCGATTGGGGCTGATCCTGCCGAGCGAGGCGCAGTGGGAGTACGGCGCGCGGGCGCGAACGACGACGGTGTGGTGGCCCGGGAACGAGGAGAAGGACCTCGAGGGAAAGGCGAATGTCCACGATCAGACCTCCTTCGGGAGCGTGGGCGATAGCTGGGGGCGGCCGGTCGCCTGGACCGACGGGTACGTGGTCCACGCGCCCGTGGGGACGTTCGGCGCGAACCGTTTCGGGCTCCACGACGTGCACGGCAACGTTTGGGAATGGTGCCGCGACGGATCCGGCGACTACGAGATCGACCCCCGAGCCGGCGATGGCCTGCGCTCGATGGATGGCTCCCGCGCCCGCGTGTACCGCGGGGGCGGCTTCGGCTACACCGCCGAGAAGGCCCGTTCGGCGATCCGCATCAACCTCACGCCGGGCCTCCGCTTCAGCCTCCTCGGCGTCCGTTCCGCCAGAGTCATCACTGATTGACCTTACCTCTTTACTCCGGGTCAGCCGTCAGCGGTGACTCGGTGTCCGGTGTGGGACCCGGTGCCAGGGGTCTTCGTCTCGAGCGCTCCGCTCCGTGCGAAGCCGGAGCGCGAGCCGGCTAGGCGCGAGCACGCGCCGTGGCTCGCGGAGCGAGCAGCGGCCGCCGAGGGGCCGGCGAGCATCCTCGGC
>JAVJTD010000404.1:0-29878 GCA_040219065.1 Planctomycetota bacterium | reverse complement strand
CGAGGGGACCATCGGGCACTTGAAGAACGTACTGGGCTTTCGGCGATTCCTTCGCCGAGGAATCGAAGGCGTGGCCTTCGAGTGGACGCTGGCCTGCCTCGCGCTCAACATGAAAAAGCTCATCAAGAGCTTGATGAAGCTCGAAGAGGCGCAAAAAGCCGCCTGAGGCCCCCAAGGGCACCTCCACGCCCACTCAAAACCGGCCTCCACCCGATTTGAGACCGGCAGACTCTCGCGAGCTTCGGCCCGAATCCTTCGAAGGGCCGTTTCGGCGAGTCCGGCCGACCACACCGAGTCCGCCAGACTGCCCACCGCGAAGATTGAACTTTTTGGACAGACCCTGAAGCCGGCGGTCCGGATGTGGTGTGTTTCAGATCAACGCGCGCGCTCGGCGCCGACCTCGCTCAACGATTGGGCGATCGTCTGGACGAACGCCGGAAGATCGTCCGGCTTGCGGCTGGTGATGATGTTCGCGTCTTGGACGACTTCCCGATCTCGCCAGGTGGCTCCGGCGTTCTCGAGGTCACGGCGCAGGCTGGGCCAGCTCGTGACTTCGCGTCCCTTCACGAGGCCCGCGTCGATGAGCGTCCACGGACCGTGGCAGATCGCGGCGATCGGCTTCTTCGCTTCTCCGAATGCTCGAATGAAGCCAATGGCCTTCTCGCTCAGACGCAGCGCATCGGGGTTGATCACTCCGCCGGGCAAGACGAGGGCGTGGTAGTCCTCGACACTCGCCTCGTCGAGCGTCCTGTCGACGGGGACCTCGTCCGTCCATTCCTTCTTCCAGCCACGGATCGATCCCGGTTCGAGAGACAGGACATCGACCTTTGCGCCGCAGGCGCGAAGGCTCTCGAGGGGCTCTGTGAGCTCACTCGGCTCGAAGCCGTCGGTCGCCAGGATCGCGATTCGCAGTCCGTCCAGAGATACGTCGATTTGGGTAGGCATCAGGTATCCTTCATATGAAGAAAGAAAGGGAGAGCGGCGATCGCTCCGCTCTCCCCGACCCTTCCGACCGTGGTCAGTGGAGGGGGAGAGACGACCGGAAGGGTCTCGTGATCATTCGATGATGGTGGTCGGCTCTTCTTCGCGAATGGTGCCGCCGAAGGCATCGCTCTGGAGCTTCAACACGAGGCGCACCTCGCCTTTACTCTTCGCCTTGACGGTGAGCTTCCAACTTGCAGTCTCCCCGGCCGCGAGCCTCTCGATCGGTCCTAGGGTCAGCTTGCCGTTCTCATTCTGAATGTCGGTGTCGCCCTCGGACTCGACGAGCTCGAAGTTCTCGGGCAGCTCGGCGGTGAGGCGAACGTTCAGATCGTCGGCCGAGCCCTGGTTCTTCACCTGGATCGAGTACGTCGTGTTCTCGCCGACCTTGACGGGGTCGGTCTGATCGACGGCTTCGATCCGAACCGCCGGCACGCCTTTGACCTCGCTCTCAGACGTCTGCACGACCTGTCGTCCCTCGGACTCGAGGCAACGACCCGCCACTCGGAGCCGCAGAGTGGTCTTGCCGACATCGGCGGCTCGAGCGGAGAATCGGAACTCACGGCGCTGCCCCGGCTCGAGGGTGCCGATCTGGAACGTCTCTCCGTCGCCTTCGAGCTGACCGCGCGTGACCTGGATGTCTTCGAGGTTCTTGGACTCGGCCACGACCAGGGCGAGATCTTCAGCGACGGCCTCGCCGTTGTTCGCGACCGTCACCCGGTATCCCAGGCGACTGCCAACGCGCGAGGCGTCCGACAGCGGGTCGACCGTGAGGTCGATCTTCGGATCGCGAACCGTGATCTCGGACGTCTTCGATAGGAGCGACTGATCCCCGGCCCGGACCTGGACACGCGTGACGAAGCTGCCCCCGCGGCTTGCACGTAAGCGGATCTCGCGCTGAACCTCACCTCCCTGATCGAGAGCGTCGAAATCGACCGCCACCCGCGACTCGCCGTCCGTGGTCTCGAGGCCTTCCGGCAGCTCGAGGACGAACTGCCCAGCGTCGGTGGTTCCAGATCCTGTGTTCTGCAGATGGACGATGGCCGAGATCTCGTCGCAGATCCAGAACGCGTCGTCCTCGTTCTCGGCCTGCAGATTCATGTCGAGGGTGAGCTCGGGCTCGACGACATTCCAGGTGGAGCAGAACGGTGAGTCGTAGTCGACCTCGAGGCAGGTGTCCGTCTGACCTTCCCGGTGCATCAAGCCGACGATCTCCAACGTGATCTCCTCTTCGGGCTCCAGCGTCCCGAGAGTCCACCGGTTTCCTGTCATGCCTCGAGTACTGCCTTGCCGCCGGGACGCATCGCCGCGGCTCGGATTGGAGTCCGCGACCTGGCCATCGCGCGGTGCTGCAGACATCTCGCCATCGGGTGCATTCGCCACATCGTCACCGTTGGGCTCGTCTCCGCCCGGACTCCGATGCACGCGCAGTAACTCGAACCCTTCGGGCAAGTCACCTCGGACCACGACGCCTTCGACCGGCTTCTCGAAGATGTTCTTCACCCGCACCGTGAAGGTGAACTCCTCACCGACGCGGATCTCCTCCGGCATCTCCTCGATGACCTCCAAGGCATCCTCGCCATCGGCGGTCGCCATCGTCGCGGTCTTCGATTCGGTGCGCTCCGTCGGGTGAGTCGCGGTCTCCCTCTCCTCGGAGCAAGCGCCGAAGGGAAGGGCGAGTGTCGCGATCCAAAGAGCGATCCAACCGGTTCTATCGTGAGTCCTCATGGGTGTCCTTTGTGATGACGAAGCGAGCAAAGATCGGGTCTCCTCCTGGTCGGGACGGGGGCCGCAAAGCTGCGGCGAGCTCGAGAGAGAGCTCATGACGACCCGTCCGAGAGCGGTTTGGGGCCACTCGAGTCGCCACCGCGCGGCTTCGCTCGGCACCGACGTATTATTCGATGGCCACTCGGCTCGGACCGTTCGGTCGCGGCTTCGAGTCCTGGGAATCCGAGGCCGAGCGGCGAACAGTGTGACGGCGCATTCTCGTGACGGGTGGTGGATCCCGGGCGCGGCGGCGCTGCGCCAGCCCCGCCCCCGGCGCAGCGCCGGAGCATACAGGGCATGAAACGCACACGTCGGAGTGCCCAAGTCGAAGCGAGCCGGTGACCGAGCCTGTCGGTGAGAGCTATCGCGAGCGAGCTTGGGCCGGGGCGGCCGTGCGACGACAACGCACTCCGAGCGGCCCCTTGCTCGGCTCCTTCTGGCTCGATCGTCTGCGACGTCGAGGAAGCGGCTCCCAGCTCAGCAGCCGCTTCCCGTTTCGGTCGCGCGGGCTCTGGTTTCGGTCGCGCGGGCTCTAGTTTCAAATCAGCGGCGCCCCCGCCGGCGGACCGGCGGAGCATACAGGGGTGAAACTGGGCCCGAGTGCGATGGAGTGCCCAAGCCGAGCGAGTCAATGACCGAGTCTGTCGGTGAGGGCTCTGCGCAAGCGAGCTTGGGCCGGGGCGGCCGTGCCGCCAAGACAGCGCCTTCCGAATGGCCCCTTGCTCGGCACGTCCTGGCTTGATCGTCAGCGATGTCGAGGAAGCGGCTCCCGGCTCAGCAGCCGCTCCCCGTTTTCGGTCGCGCGGGCTCTGGTTGGCTCGCGCGTCGTGAAGCGGACACTCCGTCCCCCGCAGCATCGAGCCACGGAGCTTCGGATGTGAGGTTTGGGCCCTCTCCGAGGCGCTGGGATGGAGGACACGGAGACCGGCTGAAGCCGGCGGTCCGAACGACGACGTGACTAGTTTCAAGTCAGGCTGCAGCGGCACACCAGACACGAGGTGCTGGTACCATTCGAAGGCGGATCGTCACAGCATCCAGGAGCACCTCATGCGACTTTTGATCCTCTCGGTCTCGGTCGGTGCCGGACACGTGCGCGCCGCCGAGGCCCTTTTCGAAGAGGCGAGCTCTCGCGGTGAATCGGTCAGAGTCGAGCATTGGGACGTGCTCGACTTCACCGCGCCGCTCTACCGAAAGGTCTACGCCGACGGATACCTCCGCGTCGTCAACCGCTCGCCGGCTTTGTGGGGATACCTTTACGCCAAGGCGGATGAGAAGACCGGGGGCGAGGAAGCCTCAGGGCTGGTGAAGGCGTTCGACCGAGTGCACTTCCGAAAGTTTCGGGACGCCGTCCGCGACTTCGCGCCGGACCGGATCGTGGCAACGCACTTCCTGCCGTGTCAGGTCTTTCGCCCGGGCCAAGAGGCCGGGCGGTTCGACGTGCCGATCAGCCTCGTCCTGACCGACTTCGATGCGCACCGATTCTGGGTGCAGCCGACGGCCGATCAATACTTCGTCGCTTGCGAGGAGCTCGCCGCAGTCCTCGCCGGGCGCGGCATCTCCCCGGAGCGCATCCAGGTGACCGGGATCCCCATCGACCGGCGGTTCCGTGAAGCGGGGGATCGGGGAGCGGCTCGCTCGCGGTTGGGCCTCGAGGGCGATGCCCCGGTCGTCCTGATCATGGG
Organism: Planctomycetota bacterium; assembly: GCA_040219065.1. Lineage (GTDB taxonomy): Bacteria > Planctomycetota > OFTM77 > OFTM77 > OFTM77 > OFTM77. Next base: position 25,448 of record JAVJTD010000404.1, on the reverse strand, counting down.
CGGCGGCTTCGGGACGGGCGGCCTGGTCGACACCGCGCGCGCGGTGCTGGAGGTCGAGGGCGCGAGAGCCATTGCGGTCGCGGGACGCAATCCTGAGCTCGAAGCGGCGCTCCGAGAGCTTGCGATCGGCGTGGAGCATCGCCTGAAGGTCCGCGGGTTCGTGAACGACGTGCCTGACCTGATGAGTGCCTCGGACCTGATCGTGACCAAGTCCGGAGGCGCGACGACGTCCGAGTGTCTCGCGACGGGTCTACCGATGCTGGTCCGCGACCCGACGCCCGGCCAAGAGGAGCGCAATTGCGATTACGTGATGGAAGCCGGTGCCGCCTGGAAGGCGCACGGCGCCGGCTCATTGCGTTACAAGCTGAAGAGGTTGCTCGCCGATCCGGGCAAGCTCTCCGAGATGTCAGCCGCCGCTCGCCGAGTGGGTCGCCCGGAGGCGGCGGCCGCGATACTCGATTCGTTGATCTGAGACATGCCGCATTCGGACCGCCGGCTTCAGCCGGTCTCTGTGCCCTCCATTCGAGCGTTTTGGAAAGGACCCAGAGTTCACATCCGATTCTCTGTGGCCTGATGTCGCTTGGCGCGCCCCGCCCGGGCTCGCTCGTGCAGAGCTCTCACCGACAGACTCCGCTTATCGCCGAGCGGTGTAGGTGTAGCCGTCCGTGACCGTGACGGCGTCGAGGCAAGTCGTGACGGTCACGTCGACGGTCGTCGATGGCAAGTGACCGGGCCTGGGGCTCCCGCCTCCCGAGTCCTGCGCTGGCGGCTTCGGAAACGCCGGCGTGATGACCTCGATCTCGGTATCGCTGATCCAGGTCACGCCAGCGGCGGGCACACCGTCGAAGTCGACCGCGGTCGCATCTTCGCTGAAGCCCGAGCCGCTGATGCGGATCGATTGGCCGCCAGCGTATGGTCCCTTTTCGAGCGAAAGGGTGTCGACCGCGAGAGTCTGGCACTCATCGGGAACCCGGTTGCCATCGCAGTCCTGGCTCGTCCCTTCGCCGATGTCGCGGGAGTCGAGAACGCCATTGCCATTGCAGTCGCGGCCGATGGGGGAGAAGTCGGTCGTGTGATCGACGTTGGCCCAGACGAAGCCGCGCTGAAGGTCGGGGTTCCAGAAGACACCGTAGTCGCCGAGGGCGCCGCTCAGAGATGGCAGGACCGTCCCTTCTTCGGCGAAGCGCTCGCCGAGGGGGCCGCCGTGACCTGGGCTGTTCTGGGTGTTGAGCGCAGCGGCGAGGAGCCACGTCTGTAAGGTCTCATCGAAGGTGAGGAGATCGATCGCGAGCGGATCGGCGCCGCCGAGCGCGCTCGCGTCGAAGGGGATCCGAAGCGTCAGGAAGAAGTCGCCGTCCTGGAGTGAGGTCTCGACGAAGAGCGTCGGGGCCCCGATCGGCAGGAACCCGAACGCGCCCTCGTGGAGATCGGCACTCGACTCACTGGCCGTGACCCACTCGTCGTCGCCGCCGAGGAGGTTGGTCATCTCGATCCAGGCGTCCTGCAATGGATCGAGCGTCCCGCCATTCGGAGCCAGGACCGTGGTCTCACCCATGTCGAAGTCGAAGTCGGCCGCCGTGATCGGCTGCTCGTAGGCGCCCATGTCGCCGTCATCAGTGCCGTCCCCATCGCCGTCGGCGACGCGAAGATTGCCGAGGATGTCATATGGCAATTGCTCGGTGACGTTGCCATCGCCATCGAGATCGTAGGTGTCTCCACCCCAGACGGAGTCGCTGGCCTGCTCGAGGCAGGGCGAGGTCGGCATCAGGCGCAGGTTGCCATAGTCGTCGTTATCACCCACGCCCCAGCCGTCACCGCCATGGGACGGAGCGCGCAGGACCAGCGGGTCCAGGTCGATGTTGCCCGAGCCCGAAGGAACCGTGCCGTCGCCCGGGACGTCGTCCTGGATACACGTGTAGGCGACGCCGAAGACGCCTCCATCGATCTGAGCGAGGCTGCCCGTGCCCGAGGCGTCGACATTGCTCCAGAGGATGCTGTTGCGAACGCGAATATCCGTTCCTACCGATGCTCCGTAGATTCCGCCCGCCCGGCTCCCCGCTTCGTTGGCGATCACCGTGCAGCCCGTGAAGATCGCGATCCCTTGGATGGCGACGACGGAGGCGGCGCCTCCTTCACTGCCCGCGACATTGCCGGCGAAGAGGCAATCTACGATTCGGGGATCGAGTCCAGGCAACGTATCGGAGAGGTAGAGCCCACCCCCTCGAATGCCGGCGCTGTTGCCCAGGAACGTGCAGCGGTTTACTGCCGCGAAGTAGTTCGGATCGCTGCTCGTGCCGTGGTGGAGGCCGCCGCCGTAGTTGGTCGCCGTGTTCTGGAGGAACCGACACGAGTCGAGGATCAGCTCCCGGAGACCGGCGTTGATGCCACCGCCCTGCGCAGCTGAGTTGCGCTCGAAGTCGCTGAACCGCACGTCCAGCGCCCCGGCGCTGCGAATGCCACCGCCCGACACGTTCGCTGTATTGCTTCGGAACTGGCACCTCGTCACCCGTGAGAGGAGGCTGGCCCCCAGGATGAACGTCGCGCCGCCGGAATCGGCGGAGTTGCCCTCGAAGACGCAGTCTTCCAGAGTGACGGCATTGTTCGTCGAGAAGCCGCCACCCAGCGTGCCGGCGCTATTTCCCAAGAACGTACAAGACCGTAACGTCGGCGAGGAGCCGTCGCTCCACATTCCGCCGCCTTCCTCACCGCTCGAGTTGGCGATGAAAGCGCAGTCTTCGATCAACAGGTAGGGCGTGGTCCGCAGTCCACCGCCGTCCTGCCCGGCATTGTTGCCCTCAAAGGTGCAGCGCCGAATTGAGCCCGTTGTCAATTGGTACACCATCGCGCCGCCGCCGAATAGGCCGGCGTCGTTGCCTTCGAACAGGCAGCCGTCGAAGAGGAGCTCATCCCGGTAGACGTAGATTCCGCCGCCGCCCACCTGGGCCCAATTGTCCCGGAAAGCACAGTCGACCACGGTGATGCGGCCGCCTACGTGACAGAGTCCCGCGCCCACTTGCTCCGAGGATGCGCCCTCCGCTTGTCCGCCCCGAATCGTCAGGCCATCGAGCCGGACTCCAAGATTGGAGTCCTTGGATACGACGACCTGAAAAGTATTGTCGGTCCGATTCACGAAGCCCGGAGCGTCGTCACCGTTGAGATCCCCGGACAACACCGTGACGTTCGTCTTAGTGTCCCGTTGATCGAGCGAGGTCTCGCCACCAGAAAAGCCGCCGTAGAGGGCGACGCCGTCGGGGAGATCGAAGCGGACTCTTCGTGAAGAGCCCGGCCCACCCGGGCGATACGTTCCGGCCGCGATCCAAACGTTGTCGCCGGGAAGCACGATGGCCAGTGCGCTCTGGAGATCGGTGAAGGCCGTGCTCCAGCTCGCGCCGTCGCCACCCGGCCCGCGGCTGGCATCGACGTAGATCACGCGCTCGCACTCGTCGGGGAAGCCGTCGTTGTCGAGATCGAAGCTCCGTCCTTCGAGGATGTCGCACGCATCCGGGAAGCCGTTGCCGTTGCAGTCGGGACTTGATTCACAGGCGTCGCCGACGCCGTTGCCGTCGCAGTCCTTCTGGTCAGGGTTTGGTGTGTCGACGCAGTTGTCGATGCAGTCCGGAACGCCGTCACCATCGGTGTCGACGTCGGTGTCGACGTCGGTGACGCCGCAGCCGCAGTCGCCGGGGTCGATCTTGTTCGGGTCGCCCGGACACAGATCGTTACAGTCGGGTGTGCCGTCTTGATCGGAGTCGACCTCGGCGACGCCGCATCCGCACGGTCCCGGCTCAATCTTCTGAGCATCCTGCGGACACTGATCACAGCCGTCGATCAAGCGATCACCGTCGGAGTCGGTCTGCGTGGCGTCCGCGTTCCCGTCGCCATCGCAGTCCCGAAGGCCGATCATGAAGTCGCTGGTGTGATCGATGTTCGCCCAGACGAACCCTCTCTGCTGAGACGGGTTCAAGTAGACGCCATAGTCGCCGAGCTCGGTGCTCAGGCTAGGAGGGGTACTGCCGATGTCGACGAAGCGATCGCCGCGAGGCCCTGCGTGTCCGGGGCTGTGCTCGAGGTTCCTGTCGACGGCGAGTCGCCAGAAGCCCTGCTGATCGTCGAATGAGATGAGGTCCATCTCGTCGGGGTCGGGCGAGCTGCCGTAGGTCGCCGCATCGATCGCCACGCTGATGCGGATGAAGTAGCTCCCGTCGGTCGCGTCCGTGAGGATTTGAAGACCATTCCCGCCTTGAACGAGAAAGCCGGGAGCGCCGGGGTGGGGATCCTGAAGGAGCTCGTTGGCAGTGGCTTGGACCGTCTGATACGTCGACAGGTTGGTGAAGTCGGCGAACGACTGGGTCAAAGGGTCGCTCGAGCCACCTCCTGGATTGAGCGTGACCGTCTGGCCGGGCGGCACGGGCTGCGAGGCGACGTTGCCGTACTCGTGAGCGCCCATGTCGCTGCGCACCGACGCATTGCCGTCGCCGTCCTCGAAGCGAGCCAGACCGCCGAGATCCAGGGGCCAGGCCTCTCCCGAGTTGCCGTCATCGTCGAGGTCCCACAGATCCAAGGGCCAGAGGCTGTCTCGTCCGGAGTCGATGCATGGCGAGCTCGGCTGGAGGCGCAGGTCGGAGCTCGAGACGAACTGGGGATTGCTCGTGATGTTGCCGGTTCCGCCGTAGGGCCAGCCTTGGATGCACGAGTAACGGATGTCGTTCGAAGGGCACGAGCCGGAGCAAGTCGTGTAGATCTCCGATGCATCGGGGATGCTCCCGCTGTCGTCGTTCCCCCAGAAGATCGAGTCGTGGATTCGATTGCCGAAGAACGATCCGAACCCACTTTGGAATCCGTAGAGCCCGCCGCCGGTGATGTGGGCGGTGTTGTAAGCGACCGTGCAGCCGATGAGGTAAGGCGCATCGCTCGAGTCGATCGTGCTGGAGAGGGCGCCGCCGTAGTCGGCTTCGTTGCCTTCGAAGAGGCAGCCGATCAGCGTCGCGGAGGCACCCAGATGCAGCCCGCCCCCTTGAGTCGGGGCGTCATTGTCGCGGAACTCGCAATGCACGAAGCTCGCATGGTTACCCGGCGATCCGCTGTGATTCACTCCGCCACCGAAGCCTGCGGAGGTCCCGCCGCTGTAGTTCACGCGATTGTCGTCGAACTCGCAGTCGATGAAGGTGGGGCTGCCGCCCTGGAGGTAGGCCCCGCCGCCATGATTCTCCGCTTGGTTTCGGAAGAAGCGGCAGCTCACGATCGTGGGGCTGCCGTTGTACGAGATCAGGCCACCGCCGACGGTGTCCGTGCCGCCTGTGCCGGTCGCGGCGCCGCTGCGCACGGTGAAGCCGTCCAATACGGCGGTCGGACCGACGCCGTCGGCGTCGATGACGTGGTAGCTGTTGTCGCTGACCCCGAAGAACCCCGAGTCGTTGCCGAGCAGATCGCCGCTCAAGACGGTGACGTTGATGTCCGGCTCTCGCTGATCGAGCGCCGTCTCATAACCGAGGAAGCCGCCATAGATCGCGAGGCCGTCCCGGAGCCGGAAGCTGCTGCTCCGGCTGCTACCCGGCACGGCGGGAAAGTACACACCGGTGGTGACCCATATCTCTTGAACCGGGCTGCCCGGAAGCTCGGCGATTGCCATGGCGTCTCGAAGCTGAGGCAGGGCGGTACTCCAGGAGAGCCCGTCGCCGCCCGGTGCCGCGCCGTCCTTCACGTACAGCCGAGTCGCCGATCGCTCGGCGAGGTGCGTCCAGGCGACACCCCAGCGATCGTCTTGCGGGGCCGGGCCGAGGTCCTCCTCGGCATAGGCCTGGACCATCCAGAAGGACCGATCGTCAGTGGGGTCGACCGAGGTGCCGCTCGTTCGACAGAAGAGGATCGTGCTCAGCTCGTCCCGAATGGGGCTGGCGTAGGTCGCTTTTCCTGCCCGATGCGTTTGAATGGGGCGATGGCTTCCCGGGGAGTCTCCCGCCAGGCGCAGCGTATGGGCCGCCTCGATGTACCGAGTCGTGCTCGAGCGGCTGAAGCCGAGTGCGACATCTCCCGCACAGTTGACCGCGAGGCTGGGCGCGAAGAGAGTCGTGCCAGGACCTTCGTCGACGACGCCGTCCTCGACGATGCGAGTGTTCTGAGCGAGCGTCGGATCGACCTTGTACCAGAAGAGCGCTGTGCGATTCGGTGAGCTCACTGGCAAGCCGCCGACGTGGACGAGGTAGAGGTACCCGTCGCGAAACACCGGGCTGACGGCGAGCGCTCTCTCCTCGCACCAAAAAGGGGCATTTCCCGGCTGCTGTCCATCGGGAGGGAAGTAGGCGTAATTCACGGGCACGCGGTCGGTGGGCAGCATCGTCAGAGTCGGCGCGGCGGTCGGCCCTTCGATCCGCGCGGTCTCGAGAAGCTGGCGTCCGTCGGTGGCCGAGACGCGCGAATGATTGACGACGTAGAGACCCGGCTCAGCCGCGTCGTGCGTGACGCACGGCATGAACTCGCGGCTGTCGCTGGCGCCGAAGTGCCAATACGTCACGGATGCCGGAGGTTGCTGCGTCAGGAGTGAGGCCTTGTCGATCGTGTAGATTCGCGAGCCGCGGTGCGTGAACTTGTCCTCGTTGTCGCGGAGGTCGAAAGTAAGCGAGAGCCAACGATCATTGGTGCCGAGGCCACCACGGGTCGGATAGACCTGGTCGAGAGGATCGACATCGAGCGAATAGTAGGTCCAGCCCAAGGTCGGATTCGCCGAGTGGCTGACGGCGAAGAAGGCCATCGAGCTATCGAGGTCGGGGAGGTTGGGCCGGTCTGCCAAGATCATCGCGAAGAAGCGCTGAGAGAGCGGGTCGAAGATGACCCGGGGCTGCTCGACCAAGCTCACCCAGCTCAGGGGCGCCCAGAACTGCTCCTGCGTCATGCTCTGAACGACCTGGCCCGCCTTGTCGACGATCTCCCACCCTTCTTCGTGGCAGGTCACGAAGTGGTTCGGGCCGGCGGCACCGGTCACATAGGCCCAGCGCCGTTCGACCGGCAGCGACGGGTCGCGGGTGTGCGTGACGCCGCCATTGGCCGAATAGGCATCGACGAGGCCCGAGCAGCTACTCGCAGTCGTCATGCCGTCATCGCCGCCAAGCGGGTTGGATCTCTCGAGATTCGCACGCCTCACATTCGTCGACGGGACCGGCTTTGGCTTCGGGAGCGGAATGGAGAAGGTCCGAGCCGTGCGCGAGGGGACGTCTGCCGCGAGTCGACGCGTTCCAGTGGCGAGGTCGGTAGCTTCGGGAGTGGAGGCCCGGACATTCGGTACCGCTCGAGGCGACTCTTGGGCCGCCTCATTCGAAGCAGAGGTGACCGGGGTAACTCGAGCCGAGTCGGCCGGAGAGAGCGCGGCTGGATCGACGCGCTCGCAAGCGAGCGCTCCGGCCAAGAGCAGGGCGCCGAAGACGATGGCGTGCCGAGACGAACGGTTGTGGGCTCTCATGGCTCTCTCTCTCGATGGTCAAGTCTCCCGGGAAACACCGTACAGAATGGAGAGCCTCATCAAAAGGGCGACCGCACGCGCCTTTCTCGGAAAAGGCGAGCGGATCCAAAGTCCCGCTCGCCCTTTCATCAGCGATCCAGCCGGACCGTGCCGACCGAAGGCCCCGAAGTAGTCCATTCGAGCTCGATGGCGTCACGAAGGTCGCTCCGTGTCGAGACCTCGATTGGCCCGGACGAGAGCTTCAGATGAAGCTCTCCTCGCCCATTCGTCACTCGGGTCATCGTCTCCCTGCTCCGTCGCAGGTGGATCTCGACTCCGGCGAGAGGAGCTCCGGTGTCGGCGTCGAGGCAGATCAGCGTTCCATCGGTGATCACCACGTCGATCTGCGATCTCGAGACACGTCCCGGCTCGACTCGAACCGGCACCGCAGTCGACAAGACCTCGGGCAGCTTCACCTCGGCCTGATGGAGACCCGGGGCGAGGGGGCCGAGGCGCGCGATGCCGTCGGTCCCGACGACGCCTCGGATGACGAGCGATGATGCCGGCTTGGCGCTTCCGGCCTGGGCGTAGTAGCTCTCGGTCTTCTCGAGAACCTCGACACGAGCACCGGGCAAGGGCCGTCCTTCCTGCTCGACCCTCAGCTCGACCTGGCCTGGCCATTCGTTCTCGAGAGAGTATTCGGGGTGCTCGAGCCCGCCTTCGTCCAGTGTGAGATCACCAAGCACCAGGCTTCGCGCCGGCGTGTCGAATTCCCCTTGATTGCCACCCGAGAAGAAGCCGACGGCCGACCTGCCGGAGGCTCTCGGATCGGCGGCGGACGGGAAGACGAGGAAGAGCCGGTATTGGCCCGCCGCGAGACCTGCGAGCTCGAACGAGCCGTCCCCCTCGATCGCGGCCTCTGGCGCTGCTGGATTGCCCGAGGACAAACGCTCCAAGAAGCGTCTCGGGTCGATGGGGCGTGACGCTTGGACTCGGAGGCGAGGCAACATCTCTCGAGCCGCCGTCTCTCGCCCGGCGACCGGTCGGATCTGGCCCCGGATCGTTGCCGGCTTGGGGATCGTCAGCTCGATGGGATCTGTGGGGGCGTCGTCGAAGGGACCCGCCTGGACCGAGAGGTTGCCGCCCGTCGCAGCGCGAATGTGATAGGGGCCCTCTTCGGGGACCGACAACGCGAAGGCTCCGGTGGCATCGGTCCTCGTTTCGGCGACGGCTTCGTCCGGTGCGGGTTGACCTGGGCGTCCCATGAAGAAGCCGCCTCCTCGCCGCGTGACCTTCACTGCCGAGTCGCCCTTCACAGAGCGCATCGGAACCAGCAGTGCCACGGCGATATCCTCGACCGGGGAGCCATCTGGGTATCGCACGAGACCTCGGATCTCTTCACTTGGCGCAGCCTTTTCCCAATCGACCTGGACCCGAGACGCGGGACCGGCCGTGACCTCGACCTCGGGGCTGCTGCGCCGCTCACCCCTCGACTCGATCTCGAAGGAGTACCTGCCCGGTGCGAGCTTCGTGAACGACAGGACGTGGCCCTTCGTCTCCGGGGCTGCGACGATCTCATGGCCTGACTGGTCGAGGAGGCGCGCCTCGAACGGCTGCTCGAAGGGCTCTCCCGATGCCATGACGACCAAGTCGACCGCGGCTGCCCCTTCCAGCTCGACGGTATGGACCGTTCCGCTCGGGATTCTTACGGCTTCATACGGCAAGAAGGCAGGGTGCCGAACCGAGAGCGCATAGTCGCCCGAATCGAGGTCCTCGATCACGAGCCGGCGTCTCCTCGGCTCGATCCCCTCCAACGAGACCGAGCGGTGACCGGCCGGACCGCCTAGATCGATCGAGAATGATCCGGGGTCGCTCTGTAGGAGTTGCAGCAAAGCCCCGAGGGCTGCTTCCGATTCGAGCTCGAGGACGAGCGTGGAATCGAGCAGCCAGGGAGGCTCGAGGTCGAGCTCGCGCGTTTCACCTTCGCGAAGGAGAATCGGCTCGAGCTGGCGTGTCAGGCCGAGCTCCCGATCGATCAGCGTGATCTGAACCTCTCGGGGAACGATCCCATCAATTCGAAATCGACCCGAATCGTCTCGAGTCGTGGTGCTCCAATGATCTTCGAAGAAAGGTGGCACCGATGCTGGGACTCTCGGATAGGCATCGACGTGGACCTCGAGTGGGGTGTCGAGGATCTCTCCATCGGATTGACGCACCTCTCCAGAGATCGCGGCCATTCTCAGGACTCGGATCTCGAGGGGCGTGGCCGGATCGGAGGTCTCGTCGATCGAATAGCGTCCGCTGACCCAGGCGTCGGACTCGACCTCGAAGGATGATTTCTTTCCCCGGAGGTCTCGCTCGGTCGTCATCTCCAGGCGCCCGGAGTCGTCGCTGGTACCTCGATCCAAGATGTCGCCACCGGCCACACGCCACACACCAGTGAGCTTCGGCACCGGACGGCCCTCCGAATCGACGAGCCGAGCTGCCCATCGATGGCGGGGGACCCACTCCAGAGGCGCGGACGCCGGCTTGCCGGTTCGGCTCGGCTCGGTCACCGATTCGGAGGAGGCAGGATCGAGATCCCTCACGTCATGACGTTCGGCTCCGTCCCGGATCGTCTGCGAGTCGGCCATTCGGACCGCGGTGCTGTTCGCGGAGCTCGAGAAGGGCTCGATCGGCTCTTCCTCTCGAAGTAGCGGAGAAAGGGAGAACAGAAGAGCGGTGACGCCGGCAGCACCGGTGATGGTCGTGGCAAGGGACATGCGAGGAACCCTCCGTGGAATGGGAGTCAAAGGAAGAGAGGGTCCTGACGGTGCGGCGAGCGGCACGAGAAGCGGTGCCCAACGGGTCCGATCGCCATACTCGGCATCGAGTCGGCGCCGCAGCTTCCCCAAAGAGCGTCGCAGCCGAGTGCGAGCCGTCTCGAGGGGGATCCCCAGCTCGGCAGCGATCTCGGGCATCGAGAGCGCTTCGTAGAACCGGAGGTACACGACGTGCCGATGACTGGCTTCGAGCGAGTCGAGGGCGATCGCAATCTCCTTCACCATGCTCTCACGGGCAACGAGCTCTTCCGTGGAAGCAACGCCTTCGGGACGTGCGGCCCGTTGCTCCCGAGCTCGCCGTCTAGCCTCGGAGCGCTGAAGCTGCCGAGCAAAGTTCTTGGCGACCGTCGCGAGCCAGCTCCGTAGGGAGTCGGCCTTCTCGGGGCCGCGCGTCTGAGCTTGGATCCAAGTCCGTTGCCAGACTTCTTCGGCGAGGTCGTCGTCTCTCAGGAGACCTCGGGCGAGGCTTCGGATGAAGCTCGCGTGGCGGAGAAGCCTCTCGGCGGGTTCCTCGAAGTGCTCGCGACTCATGTCAGAATCCTCTGAAACAGGGTCGAATCGCACGGAGATGCCGACCGCTCGGAGACCGGGTTCAAAGAATTCGAATCGGGCTGAGGAGCTGCGGTAGGCCCTGACTCGAGACGAGTCGCTTCGACGATGGTCGGATCGAAGACCTTCCCGTCGAGGCTCAGTCGCTGTCCGACTCCGACAATCGCTGACGGTAGGCCTGGCGCGCGTGCTCGTAGGCGGCGCGGGCGGCTTCCTTCTCGTCTTCGGCGATACCCGGCTCTTTCGATCGCCAGCATTGGTCGACGGCGTCGAGGCACCATTGAGCGCTCTCGCGGCTGGCTCGGATGGGCTTTCCGGCAACGTGCACGAAGATCGGGTTGGTGTGCGAGGAGGCGAAGACGCGCAGCGCGATCCAGCTCGATCGCTCGGCGCGCCATTCGAACGTCAAAGGCACGATTTGGCCGGCCGCTTCGATCTCCCGGCGCTCGACGGGGATGCCGTTGACGATCAGCTCCACTGCCACTCGCCGTGTCTCTCCGAGACGCGCGCGCTCGATGTGCCAGTAGGGGCGGTCCGACAGAGGACGCCGCGAGATGTCTTCGAGCTCGGGCGTGCGCTCTGGATCGAGCCAGGCGGCGACACGAGCAGTCACCTTCACCGTTTTCGGTGACGCGATGTCGAGCCGGCTCACTCCGCCAGCTCCGGCCTCGACGCCCTCTATTTGGAAGTCGAGGAGGTGGCTTCGCCCGTCGGAGACGTACGAGCGGCCGGCATCGACGCCCTGCACCCAGCTCTCGAAGTCGAGCTCGCCATCCAGCTTCACGTAGCTTCGACCCAGCCCGACCCGCTCACCGTAGATGCAAGGGAAGTCGGTCTCGCCGCTGATCCGCGTGCGGTAGCCGACATTGAGCGTGTGGTACCAGATGTTGAGCTCGGCGAGGATCGGCGTGTCGACGGTCGAGATGAAGTCGACGACGTCGTGCGTGACGTCGACGATGTACTCGTTGGCGCCGATGCCGTCGAAGCGCGGCATGGCGGTGTTCGGCAGGTTCGGGTCAGCGACCTCGAGCCCCCAGCCGCTGTGCGCAAAGCCGGTGATCGCGCCCTGAGCCTTGGCCCATTTCAGGATCGGCAGGTCAAAGGTCGGCCAGTCCTCGATCTTCTCGGTGCCCGGGAAGTCGTCCTCCTTCAAGCGCAAGAGCGTGAGGTGACCCGAGTGCGAGGACGGAAAGCCCGAGACCTCGACGTCGTAGCGCATCAAGTAGTCACCCTGGGACAATTCGTGCGTCTGTCCTGAAAAGAACTGCTTTTGATAATACCAGCATGGGCCCCACGAGAGGACGCAGCCGACGTTGAGGTCCTCACCGAGAATGTGCCGCATCATGTGCTCGGGCAAGACGCCCTCCGACGGCGTCACATAATGCGAACAGCCGGCCGCGTGGATGTGGTGATCTCCGGAGTACCAGCCCTCTTTCGCGACGTGGATCCACCGCTTCAACCGGAAGGTCTCCTCGAGTGCTTCTGTGTCCACCGGCACCGTCAAGGAGCGCTCTTGGGTCAGGTACTCGGGACCGCGTCCGAACTGGACGTGATACTCACCGGGAGGCAGCCGGACGCTCTCGCCGTCGTGCCGATAGATCTGATGGTGGAAGAAGAAGTCGGGAGCGAGGCGTTTGGCGGGCGCGGGATGGATCCGGCCTTGGTCATCGCGGAGGACGAACCAGGCCGTGGTAGGGCGATCGTCGACATCGAGCACGCGCAGAGTGACCTCGACGGCGGGTCGGCAATCGAACAGGATCGCCACCTCGCTTCGAAAGCCGATGTCCTGGGTTCCTTGCCCGACGTCGAAGGCAAGCAGGGCCTCTCGCGGTCCCGCGTCCCGGCTGTAGAGCTGGACGATCGCGTACTCGAGGGCGAGGCCGCTGAGGTGATCCCGCATCGGAGGCGCGCTGTAGATCGAGAGGTCGAGGAAGCGGCTCAGGACATCGCCCGGCGTGACCGTCTCGGGTTGGTCGTATTCCGTGCGAAAGACGGGCTGGGCGTTGGGGCTGAGCGCGCGCAGTGGCGCCGTGACACCGGCTTCGTTGTGGACCTTGACGAGGAAGGTGCTCCATCCACCCTGCAGGAGCACCTTGGGAGCGGGGCCGGCGTGGATCTTCACCCGGCTCTCGGGGTTGATGTTCACCGAGGCGAGGCAGTAGCGGTCGAGAATGGACTGGATCTCGAGGGACGCGCCAGGTCGGGCTTCTTCGAGGATGCGTCGCAGGGACTGGACGTCCTTCTCGGCGAGGGGGGCCCCGGCAGCCTCGAGCGCGTCGATGAGACGCTCGGTGGCCGAGGCGAGGGGTTGCAACGCAACGTCTCCGATCGACTCGAGCGGCTGGGCGAAGGCGGGCACTCCGGACAGGATGCCCAAGAAGAGCCATGCCCACATCGGAAGGGCTCGTCGCTGCATGATCGTCCTCGCTCATCAGGGGGGGTGTCGCTGCAACAAGCTACCGGCCCGTGCCGGCAGGGAGCAAGCCCGCTGATCCTCGAGGCGAGATCTGATGGTTAGGCGTTGACCTAAGTGTTGGCCGGTGGCATAAGGGTCCCCATGACCACGCAAGCCGAGCCTCTCGACACCGTCTTCCAGGCCCTGGCCAACCCGACGCGGCGAGCCGTCGTCGAGCGTTTGGGGCAAGGACCGGCCGCGGTGAGCGAGCTCGCCGCGCCGTTCGACATGGCGCTGCCTTCATTCCTTCAACACCTGCGGATGCTCGAGGACTGTGGCTTGGTCATCTCACAGAAGAAGGGGCGAGTGCGCACGGTGCGCATCGCACCACAGCGCTTCGAGCGGGCAGCGGCCTGGCTGGCTGAGCAACGGTCCGTCTGGGAGAAGCGTCTGGACAGACTCGACGATTACCTGAGCAACCTGGAGGATGATGAATGAACGCCCGGCCCGACATCGACCCGAACCTCGACCTGGTGCTCGAGCGCGTCGTCGACGTGCGCCCCGAGCTCGTATGGAAGGCGTGGACCGAGCCGGAGCGCTTGGTGAAGTGGTTCACGCCCGCGCCTTGGACCACGATCGAGTGCGAGATCGACCTCAGGCCGGGCGGACAGTTCAAGACCGTCATGCAGTCGCCCGAGGGCGTCGTGCAGGAGCCGGGGATCGGCTGCTATCTCGAGGTCGTTCCGCAGCGAAGGCTCGTTTGGACCGACGCGCTGCTGCCGGGGTATCGCCCCGCGCCGAGCGCCTTCATGACCGCGATGATCCTGCTGGAGCCCGAGGGCTCGGGAACTCGTTACACCGCGATCGCGATGCACGCCGACCCGCAGAAGCGCGAGTCGCACGAGAAGATGGGATTCCAGGACGGCTGGGGCAAGGCGCTCGATCAGCTCGTCCAGTTGATGAAGTCGGAGTGAGGGGCGTCATGACCTCCCAATGGCAGCAGCCCAACGACCGCGAGCTCATCCATACCCGTATCCTGAGGGCGCCGCGCGAGCGCGTGTTCGCGGTCTGGACCGATCCCGCGCACCTCGCCGAGTGGTGGGGCCCGCGCGGCTTTAGAACCACCACGCACGCGATGGAGCTTCGCGCGGGCGGCACTTGGCGCTTCACGATGCACGGCCCGGATGGACGCGACTACGAGAATCGCATCGAGTACCTCGAGGTGAGACAGCCCGAGCTGCTCGTCTATCGGCACACCGGTGACGAGGAGGTCGAGCCGGTCCGGTTCCAGGTCGTCGTGAGCTTCTCGTCACTTGGCGAGAAGACACTGCTCACGATGCGCATGACCTTCGAGAGCCCGACCGATCTGGCTCATGTCGAAGACAACTACGGTGCCTCCGAGGGTGCACTCGAGACCCTCGCCCGTCTCACCGAGCGCCTGGCCCAGATGTCCGACGATGCCGGTCCGAGCACGAAGTGGCACTACGGCGATGCGGCGGTTGCGCCTTGGGAGCCCGGTCCCGAGGGACAGAAGATCAAGCGGCTCGCGTCGGCGTCCGGCGTTCACTGGATCCTGTCCGAGGTGGTGCCCGGCTTCGAAGGACCGGTTCACGTCCATCCCGGAATCGAGGGCCTCTACGTCCTCTCCGGATCGGTCATCAACGAAGGGCGAAGGCTGGGCACCGGAGAGGCTTGCCTCGCCGAAGGCGGGACGAAGCACTCAGAGTTCCGCTCCGAAGAGGGAGCCACGTTCTTGGTGGTCTTCCAGGAAACCCCGTGAGAAGAGAAGCTACGAGGTCGCGCACTCGGACCGGCGGCTTCAGCCGGTCTTCTCGTACTCCACCCGAGCGCCTTGGAACGGACCCAGACCTCACATCTGAAGCACTGTGACCGAAGTCGCAGGCTCTTCGGTCGCGCTGGCGATGGTCAGCGCTGGGCCGTCAGGTTCGGCGCGACCGTCCAGGTGATCTCCATCGGGGTCGGGTCGACGAGGCCTTGGGCGCTCGTGGCGCGTACGGCTAGCTGGTGAGAGCCGGTCGTCAGTGCGTCGAGGCGGAGGCGACTCTCGGCTTTGCTCCACTCGCCGCTATCGAGCCGGACCTCGTAGCGGACGTGACCTTGATCGGACCCGAACTTGAACGCGGCGCTCGAGCCGTCGCTGGAGTGCTCCAGAACGATCGTCTCGGGAGTGGTCGGCTCTTCGGGTGCGTGGCAGGCGATGAGGAGCGTCGTGGCGGTGGTCGCGGAGAGGAGCAGGGTGGCTTGCAGGAAGCGTCGGAAGAGGGTGGCGGCGTCGAGGTTCGTCATCGGTCTGCTCCAGGGTCGTTTCCATTCGTTCGAAGCTGGTCGTCACCAGAAGGAGGACCGACCGAGCTCTGAACCGAACGGGCTTTCGAGTCTTTTCGAATGCCGATGCGTTGCGTCCGCTCCCGCGAGCGGCATCGGAGTGTCGTCCGATCATCGGGCTCGATGTCGGGAACACCGAAGCGAGATGCTGTCCGCAGACTTTTGGTTACCGACGGGCGCCATCCGCCGGTCGGCTCGAACGAGAAGTCGGCGTTCTGTAAACACCTGCTTCGAGTTAAGATCGTCGACCAAGTGATCGAGCCGGTAGGGAGAGAGCCGGGCCGTGACCCTGGAGAAATGGCGGATCGATGGAAGAGTTCGAAGGCACTCGGGTCTTGCTCAGCCGTTGGCATCGCGGCGATGCGGGCGCGCTCGATGGGCTCCTCGCGCGAGACCTGAACTGGATTCAGGCTCATGTGCGCCGCCGTCTGGGGTGGAAGCTTCGCCAGAAGGCGGAGACGAACGACATCATCCAGGAGGCGGTGCTCGAGTTCCTGCGCTACGGCCCGCGATTCATCATCTCGAACCGCGCCCACTTCCGGGCCTTGCTCTCGCAGATCGTCGAGAACGTCCTCCGCCATCAGAATCGGTGGTTCACTCGCCGGCGGCGGGACATGGGGCGCGAGGAGTCGATACCTGACGAGTCGGTGCTCGATCTGGACGGCTCCGGGCAAGACCGACCGAGCGTGGTCGCCCAGAAGAACGAGCAGGAGCAGTGGCTACGCCTCGGCCTGGAGCTGCTCGATCCCGAGGATCAAAAGGTGCTCGTGCTCCGAAACTGGGATGACCGCTCGTTCGCCGAGATCGGAGCGGAGCTCGGAATCGCAGAGGACGCGGCGCGCATGCGGTACAACCGCGCGCTTCCGAAGCTCGCCTACAAGATTCGAGACATCCGGGAAGGTCGTCTCGAGATTCCGCCCGGCGCCGACTCCGACGAGATCCCCGAGGACGACTGAGGGCTCACCTCGCGTCACCGATTCGAGATCTGCTCCAGCAGCCGCTCGAGCGCAGACCGGTCCCCCAGCCTCTGAGCGATCTCGACCTCGAGCCGCTCGGCCACGCTCGCCTGGACCTCCGAGACATCGGTGGGCCGGTCCGTCAAGACGTCGCGCGCCTCCAAGAGGAGATCGGCATCGAGGAGCCGACCGATGCGAGCGAGCCAAACGTTGCCGGAGTTGCTGAGCTCTCCGGAGAGCCGGGGCACCTCGGGAACTTCCCCTCGAGGCAAGACTCGGAAGTCGATGCGCTCAGCGGCGAAGGCGGGCCACTCCGACGCCTGCCGGCGGGTCGGCTCGATCCACCACATGTACTGTTCGGGGGTGAGCACGACGTCGGGCGGAAGCTCGAAGACCTGCGACTCCGAATCGGTGGGCGTGATCGGGAAGTGGGTCAGCTCCGGGAGCAGGTCCACCGAGTCGGGGATTCGATAGAGGGCGAGCCGGGGGCGCTCGGGATCGTTCTCTTCGAGGGGAGGCATGCGGAAGACGAAGACCGGCCGCGCTTCCGAGATGTTCTTCCGCGGGCGGAGGAGCCAGCTTTGAGTGTCCTCGTCGCCGCTGCGCAATGCCTCTTCGCGCATCTTGGCGACGGCACCGTCGACGATCTCGAGTAGCTCGGGGTCTTGCATCAAGACCGCCTGGACGACCGCGTCTCCCATCTCCTTGCGGGCCTTTCTCAGATCGTCCTCACTCGGACGCTGCCCTTGGCTGATGGCGAACTGGATGCGAAAGAGAAGGTCTTGCCCGGCCGAGACGTCGGCCACGTCGTCGGCGCGGCGACGCCAGTTGGCGAGATCGCCCAGGCTCCAGGCGAGGACGGAGAGGAGGGTGACGAGCAGGGCGGCCGATGCCGCGAATACCTTGTGGCGCATCGTGTAGCGAATCAGCCGCTGCCAGGCAGCGAGGGGACGGGCGTGAATCGGCTCACGGGCGAGGAATCGTCGGAGCTCGGAGGCGAGGTCGGACGCGGATGCGTAGCGATCGTCGATCTCGAGGCGAGCGGCTTTGGAGATGATGGTCGCGAGATCGACCGGTACCGCGGGATTGATGCTTTGAAGGCGAGGGATCTCGCGCTCTTGAATCGTTCGGAGAATCGTCTGAACGGATCCTTCGTGGAACGGAGGCCGACCGGTCACCATCTCGAAGAGCATCACGCCGAGGGAATAGACATCGGATCGCCCGTCCACCTGCTTCTCACCCGAAGCCTGCTCGGGCGACATGTAGTAGGGCGTGCCGAGCACCTCGCCGCTCATGGACACGTCGTCCTGCACGTCGAGGATCTTGGCGAGCCCGAAGTCGGTGACCTTGGGCGTGCCATCGGGCTCGAGCAAGATGTTGGACGGCTTGATGTCTCGGTGGACGACGCCTTGCTCGTGAGCGTAGGCGAGGGCCTCGGCGACCCTCTGCCCGATCCGGGCCACGGCATCGAACTCGGCGGCGGTGCCGGGGAGGCTTGGCTGGTCCCGTAGGCGCACCGACAGCGACTCGCCGTCGATCTTCTGCATCGCAAAGTAGGCGATGCCCTGCTCTTCACCGACCGTGTGAATCGCGACGAGATTCGGGTGTCGCAGCCGCGCGGCCGCCTGGGCCTCTCGCCGGAAGCGCTCGGCGCGACTCACCAGGAGTGCGTAACTCGCCGGGAGGATCTTGACGGCCACCTGACGGTCGAGGGAGAGCTGACGAGCCGAGTAGACGACGCCCATTCCGCCGCGTCCGATCAGCTCCTCGATCCGGAAGTCCCCGAGGACCCGGCCACTGAGGGAGGGACCCGACTCGGACAGCACCGGAGAGGTCTCGCCGCTGCCGCGGCTGCACTGGGAGGCGTGCTCGAGCATCGGCTCGAGGTACTCCCGGAGCTCCTCGGGGTGGTCCCGAATCCCGTCGAGGGTCCGGGTCTCGTCATTCGAGTCGAGCTGGAGAAAGGCGTCGATCGCCTCACCCAGTCGACGGATCCCATCGTCACTCATTTCGATCGCCTTGGAGGTGGCCGCGGGTGTCTTCGGGGTCGCCACGATCTGGAGCGCCTCCGAGAGGGCCTCGGAAGCACGGAACGTCAGGGGTCACATTCTGACGTAGGCTGCGAGAACTTGCAGCACTTCCAGCCGCTCTCTCGGAAGCTGAAGGCCTGTCACCAAACGAACCGAACGCGAGCTTCGCACATTTTTTGAAGGCAGCGCCCGTCTCTCACCAGCCGCCACCGCCGCCGCCGCCTCCTCCGCCTCCTGAGAATCCGCCACCGCCGCCTCCCGAGACGCTGCTGGAGCCGGACGTGCTCATCGAGGTCGATTGAGACACAGCGGACGCGAGGGAGCTGGCGATGTCGGAGGAGCCTCCGAAGCTCGAGGAGTGGTGCATGTGGTGGGGCCATGGATCGAAGGTCTTCAGGAGCCCGGAGCAGCTACTCTCGAGGCCTCGAATCCACTCGGAGCTCATTCCCATGGCGATGGCCCATGGATAGAGGTCTCGATATCTCGTCAACGCGCTCTCCGGCTCCAGCTCCTTCAGCTCGCGCTGCTGGAGGGAGGAGCGCAGGCCTGCGAGCTGGTCGTGGATCTCGCGACCTTTCTTCGTCCAGGCGGGCAATGCCCGGTAGGACCAGATCATCAGGGCGAGAGAGCCGAAGCCCAGTACGGGGAGCCAGACCGTTGCGAGGGTGAGGATGAAGGCCAGCGAGGCCAGAGTGGCAATCGAGAGAATCGTCGCGATCGCTCCCAAGCCGAAGGCGGCCAAGCGCTGGCCCTGTCTCGAAGCGCGGATGGCTCGCCAGGTCAAGAACGTCGCGGCCGAGCCGAAGGCGGTCGGGTGGAGGGTCGCCAAGACGCTCGCGACGGAGGGAAGCGTGCCGATCGCGCCGAAGATGGCACCGATCAACACAAGGGGCAGAGAGCACCACCAGACCATTCGATTCGTGGAGAAGTAGGCTGGCTGGAGCCGACTCGCGAGCCGCTGTTTGAACGACTGGGTGGCACTGAGGATGCGCGAGCTGTTCTCGGGGGACAGAGTGAGCTCGTCCTTGGAGCCCAGAAGCTTGGAGAGGAGCTGCTCCTCCTCGGGAAAGAGAGGATCTCCCTCCGAATCGGTCCGCTGCAGGACGATGAGGTGCCCGCGGCGCTTTTCGCTGATTCGAATCCAGTTCTTCGCGGCCAGGCTGAGCAGCGCTGCGGTGAAGACTCGCGAGTCGTAGCGCCTCTGATCGATCCAACGCGCGGCCGCTGGCGAGAGCTCCTCAGGAGGCTCCTCGACCAACGGCCGGGAGGCGCCCAGTGGCTCTCGACCGACTCGCCACCAGGTCACCCCCAACAGGGCGGCGACGAAGACGAACAGGGCGGACCAAACGGCCGTGCCCCAGTTCTCGGCGAGCGCGACTCCGAGCGTCTCGGGATCTTGCGAGTAGTCCAGGTGGCCCTTGCCGAAGGTCAAGGCGATCGTCAGACCTTCCCTCGGCCGCAAGGGCGTGGTCGTCTCCACCTGGGCGGTGTTGCCGGAGGTCTCCACCGAGGCATTCTTCTCGCGGCTGCCGGCCTCACCGGTGTAGCCGTCGACCGACAGGAGAATGGCGACGCCTGGTAGGAGAACCTCGGCCCGGACATGATCGATCGGGAAGTCCCAACCGTTCCCCGTGACGTTCCAATAGAGCTCGTCGTGAGCGTCGAAGTAGCGGAGCTGCCGCCTCGCCACGTACTCGATGCGATAGGTGTGGACGCCGTTCTTCAGGCCTTTGCCGGCTCGTCCGATGCGTATCCGATGGCCCTCTTCGAGCTCCTCGATCCGAAACCGCTCCGGCTTCCGATCGCGTTTGACGGAGACGACCTCGAGGTCGCGCGACTCGAAGAGTCCCCAGGTGCCACGCCCGAGCGTCGGAATCTCTCGGAAGATCCCCCGGCGGATGCGCTTGCCTTCGCTCCGCACACGAATCGTCTCGACGATTCGAATGGAGGTGTCCTCATGGACCTCGATCCGACAGTCGAACTCCAGGATTCGCTCACCGGCATCGCTCTGCGGCGTCAGCAGGCCTGCCAGGATCACGAGTACGAAGACGCTCATGGCCAGTTTCTCCTCTCGGGTGCCCGTGAGCGCGCCAGCATGGGAGAGAGGTCCTGAGCAATCAACTGGCTTTCGGTTCGAGGTCCGGCCCTGAGCTCTTGATTTTGGGTGACCCGGAGACCAAGCTCTGAAGGAATGATGCCCGGCCGTCTCGAGGAGCGCTCGATGCAGCCCGATCTCCTGTTACAGGTCGCCCTCGCCTTGGGTCTCGGTCTGTTGATCGGCCTCGAGCGGGAGTGGGCCTCGAAGCGGATCGCGGGGGTACGCACCTTCCCTCTGATCACGCTCTTCGGCTGGCTGGCCGCCGTACTCGTCGGTCC
The DNA here is from genome assembly GCA_040219065.1 of Planctomycetota bacterium. Taxonomy (GTDB): domain Bacteria; phylum Planctomycetota; class OFTM77; order OFTM77; family OFTM77; genus OFTM77. Next base: position 4,542 of record JAVJTD010000404.1, on the reverse strand, counting down.
TTTGGGACCATGGTTGGTCCCGGCGGGTCTGCTCGGATTGACCTTCTTGCTCGGCTTGGCCAATCGCCTGGCCGTGGCGCAAGGGCGGGACGTCGGGCCCGGCCTGACGACCGAGGTGACCGTGCTCGTCGCGTACCTGCTCGGGGCCGCGATCGGGTCGGATCTCTCCGGGATCGCGACGGTCGTGGCGGGCATCGTGGTCCTGCTCCTGCACTTCAAAGGCGCCTTGCACGGTGTCGTCGAGCGAGTCGGGCCGGACGACTTCCGGGCGCTGGCGAGGTTGGTCTTGATCGGCATGATCATCTTACCGGTTCTGCCGGATCGCGGATTCGGTCCCAATGGCCGCTGGAATCCGCACCAGATCTGGTTGGTGGTCGTCCTGATCGTCGGAATCAGCTTGGTGGCCTACATCGCCCGGAAGCTGCTCGGAAGCCGGGCAGGAGCCGTCTTGAGCGGCATTCTCGGGGGCCTGATCTCGAGCACGGCGATCACCATCGGTGCGGCCAGGCGGTCTCGAAGTGAAGGAGCCGACTGGAGTGCTCCACTCGTGATCATGATCGCCTCGACCGTCGCTCTGGTGCGCATCCTCGTCGAGATCGCGACTCTGGCGCCGAGCACGCTGGATGACGTCGCGCCGCCGCTCGGGGCGTTCGCGCTGTGGATGGCCACGATCAGCGCGGTGGCATACTGGGCGCGCCGGCGAGGAATCCGTCCGGTCGAAGAATCGGAGAAGCCGCCGGCGGAGCTGTGGACCGCCATCTCCTTCGCACTGCTCTACGGCGGTGTGCTGTTCGGAGTGGCGTGGGTCGAAGAGCGCTTTGGGCACCAGGCCCTGCTGCTGGTTGCCGGTGTCTCGGGCCTGACCGACGTGGACGCGATCACGCTTTCGCTCGCCGAGTTGATGGCTGAAGGCTCCCTCGATCACGAGCTGGGCTGGCGAGCGATCCTGATCGCGGCGGCCGCGAACTTGGTGTTCAAGGGAGGGATCGCCGCGGTCCTGGGGACTCGCCGGCTCTTCGCGCGGCTCAGTCTCCTCTTCGGCCTCTCGCTGCTCGGAGGAGCCGCCATCTACTTCATGTGGCCGAGCGGTTGATCCGAGCTGGTAGCGGCTTCCTCGACATCGCGGACGATCGAGCAGAGAAGCGCCAGGCAAGGGGCCGTTCGGAGCACCCTGTTTCGCCGGCACCGCGCGTTCCGACCCAAGCTCGCTCGTGAGAGCCTCGAGCGAACGGCTCGGTCGCTGGCTCGCTCGACTTGGGCACTCCACAGGTGTCGGGCTCGGTTCCGAATCGGGCATGCGCCGCAATTCCGCCGGGGAGGGCGCTGCTCGAGGGATGAAAAGGTGGAAGGACCAGGCCTTGGCCTGGTCCTTCCACGTGGCACTCGCCTTCTTCCAATCCCGAGTCTTCCCATGCAGGGTATTCCGCTTCGGGCTGGTCCGAATCCGGGAGTCACGCGGAGAATGACTCGACTCGTTGCCTTCATGAATCCCGAGGGCACCCGATCGGGGGCAAGAATCTTCAGGTCGAACGAGGTTCTCTGTCCAAAGGGCCGCAAAGTCATGTCGGGACCGAAATAAGAACAGCCAGGCGTTTCCGCCTGGCTGTGTCCTTCTTCCGCCTCCCGAGTTTTCCCCCGGGTTTGGAGAGGCCAAGTGTCACCGGGGAGTGACACCTGGTATGCGAGACCACCGAGAGACTCGAGCGGCTCGAAACGCTCTCTGGAACGGAAATCCCGCCGACCCGCGTTCGGGTGCAACAAAAGTGAGAAATCCGACCGAAGCCAAAAAAGAAAGGGCCAGGCACGAGGCCTGGCCCTACCGCTTGCTCTCTTCTTCCGATCCCGAGCTTTCCCTGGTCGACGACCGCCGCGCTTCCCCCAGGATGTCGGCGGTCGCGGTCAGACTACCCCAGGTGGAGATACTCTGACGGGTTACTTGTAGGAGCGTCAGTCAGCTCGATTTTGAGCCCCGCAAATTAAAAAAAAATCGGGTCCAGATTCGGGACGTGGCCGGATTCTCTGCGCAAGGGGTTGAGAGCCTTCTGTTTAGGTCGCGATGCGCGATCAAGCTCAATCTTCGTCGGAGTCCTCGAGGCGGACGCTCCGGCCGAGCACCTTCGAGAGCGTCTCCTGGATGTCGAAGGGGTTCCAGGCGTTCGTGTTGATCGTGATCTGACCGAGCTCGAGGCCTTCGATCATCTTCTTCGCGATCAAGTACTCACCGCCCTGCTTCGCATAGGCCGCGTTGATCCGCATCTCGCCTTCGGCCCTGGCCTTGTCCAAGGCGAGCTGGCCTTCGGAGATCGCCTCGGTGGAGAAGGCCTCGGCTTCGGACAGCACCCGGCGCGTGTACAGCTCGGTCTCGCCTTCGATCTCCTTGATCTTCTTCTCGGTCTCGGACTGGATCCTCAGGATCTCCTTCTCACGCTCCTGAGTGATCTTCTTCACGAGCGCCTCGGTCTCGCGCTCGATCTTCTGGGTGGTGGCTTGCGCCTTCTCGGCCTCGGTCAGTGCCTCATTCAGGGAGCGCTCCTGGCGATAGAGCTGGCGATCGAGGAGCTTGGACTCGAAGTTCGGGTCGTAGACGATCTTTCGGACCATGACATCGAGAACCGAGATCGACTGTTGCTGCAAGGAGGCGTTGAGACGAGTCGCGGCAAGGCGACTTTGCTCGACGCGCTTGGTGGAGTCGAAAAAGTCCTCGGTCTCCATGTCCGAGAGCGTCTCCCAGATGATCTTGCGGGAGTTGACTCGAGCGAAGTCGTGAAACTGCTCGATTCTCCTTCCAGTTGCCCGAGCCACCTCCCAGCCTTTCGTCGCGCCGGAGTCGTCGCGCGCGATCTGATAGATGACCGAGATGTCGAGGTCGGTCGTGTACTGGTCCTTGTCGCGAATCTGGATCGAGTTGCCCTCGGAGAGGTCGAGGACCTGGATCGTGGGATCGAGCAAGTAGAGGCTCTGGAAGAACGGCCAGACCCAGACGAGACCGGGCTCGAGGTCCTCTTGGACGACGCCGCCGCCGCTGTAGTTGTTGACGATGATTCCGACGTGGTCGATCGGGACCTTCTCGTATCCGACCATCCCGATGAAGAGCGCAAAGAGGATGAGGACGGGAATCAGGATCTTGGACATCATCGCCTCCCGATCGGGCTTCTTTGGGACGGATCGTCGACCTCGAGGCGAGTGGGCGTCGCGTCGCGGGTGTAGGGGCTGCCGGAGATCTGGACGCCCTGGAACTTCGCGGCGAGGGTCTCTCTGACGAGGCCGAGCCCGGTCTTGGCGTACGCTTCGGCCAGAGCCTCGACGCCGGTCGCACGGTTGGTCAGCTCGGCAAGGAGCGCCTTGGCCTGGTTCTCGAACTGGAGCTTCTGGGCTTCGGCTTCTTTGCGGGTGCGGATGGCCTCACCCTCGGCCAGCGTCTTCGTCTGCATCGCCCAGGCCTCCTTTTGGATCAGAGCCTTGGCGGCGTCGCCCTCGGCTTCGATGATATCGTTGGCCTTGATGCGCTCTTGCTCGGCGCGGGACCGTTCCTGCTCCTGCCGGTTCTTCTCTTGAGCGGCTTCCTGGTTCTCGGCGAGCTGCTCGGCCTGCTTGCGCTTCTTGATGAGCTCTTCGTACTCGTCGTTGTAGTCCCAGTCGGTCGCCGAGACGGTGATCACGTCGATGCCCAGCTCGAAGAGAGCTTGATTCAGCAGGTCCTGGGCCTCCTTGATCCGAGCCGTGCGGGCTTCGGGCTGCGCAAGCTCGGTGAGGTTGAGCTCGCCGAGCGTGTCCCGGATCTTGGTGCGCGCGTAGGCTTTGACGACCGCGTCGAGCTTCTCGGTCCGAAGGCCCGCTCCCCAATCGGCGATGCCGATCCGCTGAACCGCAGATCGAGCGTTGTTCGGCGAGACGCGGTAGGTCATCTCGACGTTCGTCTCGACGGTGGCGCCTTCGCGCGTCTTGATCGAGACCTTCTCGCGGCCCTGCATCGTCAGTCGGCGGGGCGTGACATCGACGACGTAGACGTCGGTCAGTCCCCAGGGCATGTGGATCTCGACGCCTTCGGTCGTACGCGTGGTGATGGACTTGGTGATGTTGTTGATGATCACCCCGGCTTCACCGGGCTGGATTCGATCGTAGCCACTCGTGATCAGGCTGACGCCCAAGATCACGAGAATCAGTATGGGAAGACCTCCCTTGACCCAAGGGGCCCAGGTCTCCCACGAGCGGTTCGAGTAGTTGGCCATCTGGCGAGCACTCCACAAGCGTTCTCTATTGCTGACTCGGCACCCCGGTACCTGAGGCGTGGGTGAGTATTCTGCCGAGGATCGGTGCCGCAGACCAACTTTCTGGTGTCTGGGTGTCTGGGTGCCTTGGTGGTCGTGTGACCAGGTGGTCGTGTGACTGACAGCACCCAGTCACCTGAGCACCCAGAAGGAGGTGCTTTGGTGTCGTGGTGCCTGGGTGTCTTGGTCAGCCAAGCACGCGGAAGGAGGTGCCTTGGTGTCTGGGTGTCTGCTGATCGTGTAACCCGGTCAGTGACCCAGTAACCTGGAGCAC
>JAVJTD010000401.1:0-8212 GCA_040219065.1 Planctomycetota bacterium | reverse complement strand
CCATTCGGAGTGCGCTGTCGTCGCACGGCCGCCCCGGCCCAAGCTCGCTTGCGTTGAGCTCTCGCAGACAGACCCGGTCACCGGCTCGCTCGGCTTGGGCACTCCATTCTTCGGGACCCGTCACATCGGAAACTCCGTGGTCAGGCCCACCCCGGCCCAAGCTCGCTTGCGTTGAGCTCTCGCAGACAGACCCGGTCACGGGCTCGCTCGGCTTGGGCACTCCATCGCTCTCGGGCCCAGTTTCACCACCTGTATGTTCCGCCGGTCCGCCTTCAAAGTTGAGACTTGGACGTCGAGCCGTTGGATGTTCGAAGAGGCCCAAGCTCGGTCACCGACAGCCCCGGTCACCGGCTCGCTCGACTTGGGCACCATCGAACGGCCTCGCCTCTTGGCGAGGCCGTTCTGCCTGCTTACTGGCCGTCGCCGGAGTCCTTGGCCTTCTTCTTGTCGATCAGCTTTTGAACGGCCGCCGGAGGTACGAGCTTCTCTTCAGGAATCTCGACATCGAACTCGACCTTCTCCACCTTCAGGACGACCTCCGCACCCGAGGCGGTCTGGACGATCTTGGAAGGCATGAGGAGCTGGCCGAACTTCTTCCAGTCCTTCAGGTCCATCTGGACGCGCATCTGACCCATCGTGGGCGACTTGATGTTGCTGACCATGCGACGCAGGAGGTACTTCTCCTTGTCGAAGTAATGGACCTCGGGCTCGCCTTCCCCCTTCTTCGGCGTGAAGGTCACTTCCCAGCATTCCATCTCGTCGACCGTCGCCTCCCCGGTGACCTCGACGGTCTCGTAGAGCTCGTCGTACCTGAGCTCCTTGTCGAAGACGGCGGAGCGGAGCTGCGCCTTCAGCTCGGCGCCTTCAAGGAGACGGGCCCCGAGCATGGCGCTCGAGTCCCAGGCGAAGCCGTCGCGAGAGCCGGTATGCTGCTCGCCGAGGTTCTCCATCGTGGCGAGGACGATGGAGATGTCGGGACGCTGATGGTACTCGACGACTTCGCCCGAGATGCCCATGGCCGTGATGCTCAACGAGGCATGTGTGACACGGTTCTTCTTGACGCTCTTGAACGCCTTCTCACCACCTTGCGCCTCGATCGACTTGGCAAGGATCTTCTCGGCGGACGGCGCATCGGCGGGTGCTTCGGTCTTCGGCTTCGTGTCGACCTGAGCCCAAGTGGCGGTCGTGGGCAAGAGGAGGCCGGCGGCGAGCCACAGGAGGGCGAGCTTCATTCTGCGCATTTGATAATCTCCCTGTGTTGGGGGGTGATCGGCGATGGGCCGGTTCATTTCGATGACGACTGTTCGAGGATCCAACGGCTGGCGGCCGCGAGGACCGGGTCGCCTTCTTCGAGCAGCGTCTCACGAGTCGGGACGACGACCTCGTCGGGGATCACGCCGATTCCTTCGAGCTCGTCGCCACCTGCCGAGACGTAGTTGGCGATGGCGTACTGGAATCCGTCGCCGTTCGGCAGCTTCTCGATCATCGAGGGGAGCGCCGCTCCGGCGGTCGTGGTTCCGAAGATGCGGGCGCGGCCGATGTCCTTCATGCCGCCAGCGAAGAACTCCGACGTCGAGGCCGAGTTGCCGTCCACGAGCACGGCGATCGGACCACGGAACTTCGGCTCCCGGGACAGGATTGGGAAGTTCGGGCGAGAGTCCCGTGTGATCATCGTCCCGAGCGATGTCGGCTCCTCGACGAGGAAGCCGGCGAAGCCGGCCGCCAGGCCACCGATACCGCCGGGGTTGCCGCGGAGGTCGATGATCATGCCCTTGGTGTCCTCGAAGTCGTTGATTGCCGTCATGAACTTGCCGATCAGCGACAGACCGAACCAGTCGCTGAGGCGCACGTAGCCGATCTCCGAATCGAGGCGCCGGGCGACGAACTCGACGCGCATCGCCGGCAGGTTGCCAAACTTCTCGACCTGTCCCGGCGCCGGGATCGTTCGAACGGTCCGCATGACGGCTTCCTGGTCGCCGTCGATGAGCGTCAGCTCGAGCTCGGTGCCCGCGGAGCGATCGAGCATCGCCGCGACAGAGCGGTTGATGATCAGCGCCTTGATCGAGGACTCCGGAAGGTCCTCTAGCAAGCGCTCCACGCGTTCGCCCACAGACGCCTCTCCGACCTTCGTGAGCTGCCAACCGGGACGGATCCCGGATGCCGCGGCCGGCGTATCAGGGCGCACCGCGGTCACGAGCGCCGCACCGTCGATCACCCGGATCGTCAGGCCCGAGATCCCGGGGCCCCCCGAGCCTTTCGGCGCTTCGGACTCCTCACCGTCTTTCTTGGAGACGGCGACCTCACTGGGATTCTTCGAAGCCTCTTGGACCAGCTCGGCCGTCGAGGCCGGCAGGATGCCGAAGTGGGATTTGCCCAGACGGCTGATGAGCTCGTTCATGAGCCGCCGCACCTCGGCGCGGCTCTCCGCCGCTTCGACCTTGGGCTTCAGCTCGTCGTAGGCGCCTTGCCAGTCGACGCCGCCGAGCTCCGGATCCCAGTAGGTGTCGTGGATGCGCTGCCAGACGATGTCGAAGGACTGGACGTCGAGCGCGTGCTCCTGATCGGACTGGGCGAAGAGCGAAGGAGCGAAGGCGAGCGAGAGCGCGAGCGCGGCACCGAGACGGGCTCGCGAGAGAGCCGAGGCCAGGACCATGGGTTCACCTTTCTGCGTACGGATCGGACATCGAGCCGCGTCGCCCTACAGGCGATCGCGGGAAGGGTTTCTCGGCGAGCACATTTCGGAGCGGGTCGGTGGGCTTGCTCCCGGGGGATGCCGGCAAGCCTCACGTTGGCCACGACTCGAGGCAGAAGCGGATCGTGTCGCGGGTGGAGGGCTCGAGTGCCCACCCGAAGGCGTGCAGCTTCTGCTCGAGCTTCCGGATCTGCTCGGGCGTCGGGACGCTCGCGAAGCGATTGTAGTCATCACACCAGGACTGCAACATCTGCTGCGCGGTCTCGGCGACCTCGAGGTCGCTGTCGGCGGACGCGGGTAGGAGGTAGTGCAGGCTGACCCAGCGGTCCTTCTCGAGCAAGAGCCGCAGAGCCGCCAGCCGCGCGTGGGGCTCGGCGCTCTCGCGGAAGATGCCCCAGAGCTCCTTGTGTGAGAAGAGGCTGGGTCGCAGCCGGGCGATCCGGTAGATGAGTCGGCAGATCGATCGGGAGGGATCCGAGAGACCTCGGAGCAAGACCTCGCGATACTTCTCGGGAGCCAGTCGCGCCAGAGCACCGTACGCCACGCGTCGCACTCGCATCCGCGGATGCTCGGTCCACCGGACGATCCGATCCGCGTCCTCTCCCTCACCTGTCTCGCCGAGGCCTGCGATCGCAGCCACTTCCGGATCAAGGGGGCGGGTCTCGATGCGCTCGCGGTAGTACTCCCGAAAGGACATCGGAGCCAGCCGGGAGAGATGCCGCCGCGCCGTCGAGCGCAAAGCGCCCGAGCGAGAAGTCAGGGCCGTGCGAAGCGGCTCGATCGCCTGCTCGGGTGCGTACTGGGCGAAGAGGTCGAGGGCGCGCCGCCGGATGAAGGGGAAGCGGCTGTCGATCACCGACCCGAGGAAGGCTTGCCGCTCGGAATCGTCGAGCGTGTGGCTGGCCTGCCGAATCGCCCAATGCTGGATGACGGGGTCCGGGTCCTCGGCAGCCTCGAGGAGCAAGCGGCGCGGCCGGGCGCTGCGGCCGAGGGCGAGCGTGAAGCTGACTCGGCGGACCAAGGGCTCTCGCGAGTGACATCCCGTCGCGATTGCAGCCGGACTCGCCTTCGTCTCGAGGTAGCGATGCAATCTCGAGCGCCAGGTCGCGATGTCCGGGGCACTTCTCTCGAAGCTCCGGATCAAAGGGAGGTGCAAGAGGATCTCGACGAAGCGGCCTTCGGTCAAGAGTGGCTCGATGAGCTGCCGCGCGAGCTGGCGAATGGCCGGGACCCAGTCGAAAGAGCGGAGCAGGAGGATCGGGAGGGACGCTGCTCGGTCGGTCTCGGCCAGCTTCTTCATCGCGATCGCCCGCAGGAACCCGTTCCCGTGGCAGCACACCAGGGTCAGCATCGGAACGGCATGGCGGCGCAGCGGCTCGATCCACGGCAAGCCGGAGTCGAGGTGATGCCAGATCTGGCCGCCCTCGTGCTCCATCCAGCTCTGGCCCCGCAGCGAGCGATCGAGGCCGGGCCACAGTCGCGGGCGGACGCGCGCGAGTAGCGCCGCGATCGTCGCGGCGACCTCCTCTTGGAAGCGACCGCGCGCGGTCATGAGCAATGGCACGAGCTTTGGGATCGCACCGGTCTCGGCGGAGCGGCGCAGCTCTTCGAGGCACTGCGAAGCCGCCGCCCGGCTAGGGGCATGGTCGACCGCGGCGTAGAGCCTCTCGATCAGCAGCAGTGTTGACGAGGAGATCGGCAGCATCGGTGAGACCGGAGACGGCAGCAGGGAGGGGCCAGAGGGGTCACGGCGCGATCATAGCGCGCACCCGGGAGCGATCAACGGGGGCCTTGTTGCGCGATGGCGCTGACCCGCCGTGGGTGGCTCGTGAGAAACAAGGGTCAGGGCGAGCCCGCTTCAAGGACGTCCTTTGTCCCATGGCGCGGGATGCGTATGATTCGAGCCCCGCCGGAGTTCGATCATTCCCCATCGATAAGGATCGACATGGACACCCTCTGGGAAATCATCGGTTTCGCCAACGACATCCTGTGGCACGACTTCGTGCTCTACGCCCTCATCGCGGTCGGACTCCTCTTCACGATCTGGAGTCGGTTCTGTCAGTACCGCGCGCTCACCCACGGGACCGCGGTGGTGCGAGGCAAGTACGACCATGAGTCGGATCCGGGCGCGATCAACCACTTCCAAGCGCTGTCCGCGGCATTGTCCGCGACGGTCGGCCTCGGCAACATCGGCGGTGTCGCGCTGGCGATCGGGCTGGGTGGCCCCGGTGCGGTCTTCTGGATGTGGGTCGTCGGTGTCCTCGGTATGGCGATCAAGATGACCGAGGTCTCGCTGTCGATGCTCTATCGCAATACGGATGACCCCGACAACCCCCACGGCGGTCCCATGTGGGTCGCCAAGCAGGGATTCCAAGAGCTGGGCCTCGGCGGCGTGGGGAAGGCGATCGGCGGGATCTTCTGCATCACGCTCTTGGCGTCGACCGTCACGGGCGGCGCGATGTTCCAGGCCTGGAACACGGCGGACGTCACCGAGATCTACTTCGATGTCCCCACGATCGTGACCGGCATCATCATGGCCGGGATCGTCGGCGTCGTGATCATCGGCGGCATCAAGCGTATTGGCGCGGCGGCCGGTCGCATCGTGCCCTTCATGTGCGTTGCGTATCTCATCGCCGCCTTGTACGTGATCATCACGCGCATCGAGGACGTGCCCGGCGTCTTCCGCTTGATCTTCACCTCGGCCTTCAGCCCGACCGAGGCCCAGGGGGCGTTCATCGGCGGTGCGTTCGGTTACGCATTCTACGCGGGCATGAAGCGCGCGCTCTTCTCGAGTGAGGCGGGACAAGGCTCCTCGCCGATCGCCCACTCGGCCGCCAAGACCGACGAGCCGATTCGCGAAGGCGTCGTCGCCGGGCTCGAGCCCTTCATCGACACCATCGTCGTGTGCTCGTTGACCTCGTTCGTGATCCTCCTCAGCGGCGTGTGGAATCGCGAGCCCGAGGTGAAGTTCGCCGACACGCCACAGGTCGTCCAAGTAGAAGGGGGCTGGGCGCTCGCCCCGATGACCTTGCCCGAGCGAGAGGACGAGCCGTGGGCCGAGGGCGATGACGTCTTCGTCATCCTCGAAGGTAGCGCCGACAGCGACGACACCGGCAACAAGCTGCTCAAGCTGGAAGGGGAGCTCCACCGGACCGAAGGTGGCCTGCGCGTCGATTGGATCCCGGTCGAGAACGAGGGCACGCCGCGTGTCCACAGCGAGGGCATGTACGCCACCTACACCGGCGCGACGATGACCGCCAAGGCCTTCGATGCCGTCGAGGACGGGCTGGGCAAGTGGCTGGTCACGTTGGCCGCTTGGTTGTTCGCGCTCTCGACGATGATCTCCTGGAGTTACTACGGTGAGCAGGGCATCGTGTACCTGTTCGGGGACAAGGCCGTGCTGCCGTACAAGGCGGTCTTCTGCTTGTTGGTGGTCGTCTCCTGCATCGGCTTCATCGAGACCGATCAGCAGCTCGACACACTGACGACTTTGGGGACTGGAGTCATGCTCTTCGCCAACGTGCCGATCATGATCCTCTTTGGCAAGAAGGCGATGAGCGCGTACCACACCTACATGGCCAAGCTGAAGAGCGGCGAGATGAAGCCGCACTCGGCTCCGCCGATCCAGGACATCATCGAAGGTCGCGATTGATGGAGCGCGGGCTTCCAGCCCGCAGGGGGCCAGGCATGGATCGCGGGCTTCCTGCCCGCCGGGACCAGGGCGGCCAGGATGGCCGCGCTCCATCAGGCACGGAGCGCGGGCGTCCCGCCCGCATGGATTGCAGGAAGGACCTTCCGTTTGAAGCAAGCTTCATCAGAGGCCCCAACAGTCGCCGGTGACCTCCCATGACCGCGTCCCAAGACACGCCGCCGCTCGAGGTCCGAAGCCTGCGGCGCAACGACTGGCCGGTCATCGAGCGCCTCTTCGGAGCGAACGGTGCCTGCGGCGGATGCTGGTGCATGTGGCCGCGCGTGCCACGTGGCGGCAAGCTCTGGGAGGAGGGCAAGGGCGAGCCGTTCCGCGCGCAGTTCGAAACGCTTGTGCGAGGAGGGCAGGCGCTCGGCGTCCTCGCGTTCCGCGGCAAGGAGCCGGTCGGATGGTGCTCCTTCGGCCCGCGCTCCACCTTTCCTCGCCTCGAGCGTGTTCGCGAGATCCAAACGCGCTGGGGTGAGGGAACGTGGTCGATCGTCTGCTTCTACATCCCCGCCAAGCAGCGCGGCTCGGGCGTGGCCTCAGCGCTGCTGAAGGCGGCGACCGAGCGCGCCTTCGAGCTCGGCGCCGAGGAGATCGAAAGTTACCCGGTCGTACCCAAGAAGGAGCAGGTGCCGGCCGCCTTCGCTTGGACCGGCGTGCCGGCGCTGTTCCGCAAGGCCGGATACCGAGCGATGCGACGACCCGGTGCCACGCGCCCCGTGTACAAGATCCGAAGGTGACGTGTGACGAACATCCTCCTGGTCGCCCTCGGTGGCAGCATCGGTGCGACGATGCGCTACCTCCTGGCCGCTGCCCTGCAGCGCGGCACGGCCTCGGCGCTCCCGCTCGGAACCTTCACCGTCAACGTCATCGGCAGCTTCGTCATCGGCCTGGTCGCCGTCTTGATCACCGGACCCTGGGTGCTCAAGGAGCAAGGACGCCTGCTCCTGATGACCGGCGTCCTCGGTGGCTTCACCACCTTCTCCTCATTCGCCCTCGAGTCCCTCACCCTCGCCAATCAAGGCCAACCCCTCCGCATGCTCGCCTACATCGGCGCAACCAACGTGATCGGCATCGGCGCGGCATTCCTGGGATGGTTTCTCGGCGACTGGTGGACGAGGTGAGTCGCAGAGCCGGAGCGTCCGGTGACCGGATCCGTTGGAGTGCACTCCGAATGCTCCCTTGCTCGGCGCCTCTTGGCTCGATCATCCGCTATGTCGAGGAAGCGGCTCAGAGCTCGGTGGTGTCTTCCCGTTTCGGTCGCGCGGGCTCTGGTTTCTTCGCCCTGAAAGGGCCTGCCACTCGCCAGCCCAGGACAACGCCCTGGGAAATCGGGCCGATCCCGGGATGACAGGTCCAAGCCTGCAAAGCTTGCATTCGTTCTCGAGCGTGATGTGAAGACGGCGGTCCTGGACACGGAGCTTCGGACCCGAGGTCTGGGGCTTCTCCAAGGCGCATGGAAAGAGGACACGGAGACCGGCTGAAGGGTCTGTCCAAAAAGTTCAATCTTCGCGGTGGGCAGTCTGGCGGACTCGGTGTGGTCGGCCGGACTCGCCGAAACGGCCCTTCGAAGGATTCGGGGCGAAGCTCGCGCGCGTCTGCCGGTCTCAAATCGGCTGGAGGCCGGTTTTGAGTGGGCGTGGAGGTGCCCTTGGGGGCCTCAGGCGGCTTTTTGCGCCTCTTCAAGCTTCATCAAGCTCTTGATGAGCTTTTTCATGTTGAGCGCGAGGCAGGCCAGCGTCCACTCGAAGGCCACGCCTTCGATTCCTCGGCGAAGGAATCGCCGAAAGCCCAGTACGTTCTTCAAGTGCCCGATGGTCCCCTCG
>JAVJTD010000392.1:0-9946 GCA_040219065.1 Planctomycetota bacterium | reverse complement strand
GCCCAAGGCGGCACGGCCGTCGGAGCCGGCATCGAGCCGCACCGGCTGTACTGGCGAACGGGGGATCAGTGGCGCAGCCTGTACCCCTGGCTGCTCTTCGACGAGGAGACCGAGAGGCTCTTCTGCTTCCATGGCCCAGGCCGGCGGCCGGAGTACCTCGACTACGGCTCGGGCGAGATCCGGCGCGACGAGGCGCTCTTCGAGATGGCGCCGACCTTGGAAGTCGATCTCGAGCAGCTGTCCACGGCCCCGCTCGAGGAGCCCGAGCCCGAGCCGGCGCCCGAAGGCGACCATTTCGCCGAGTTCCGGATCGTCGGGAAGCTCGGCGAGGGCGGCATGGGCGAAGTCTATCTCGCCGAGCAGGCCGCGCTGGGACGACGGGTCGCCTTGAAGCTCTTGCCGAAGCACCTGGCCCAGGACCCGGTCGCTCTGGCCCGGTTTCGGCGGGAGATCACGGCCCTCTCGCGCTGCGAGCATCCCAACGTGGTGAAGATCCTCACCTCGGGGACCCGTGACGGTGTGCCCTTCTACGCGATGGAGTACGTCGAGGGCGCCGACCTCGAGCACGTGGCGAAAGCGCTCTCGAAGACAGGCGACGTGAGCGCCGCCATCTCGACGGCTTGTGAGGCCACGCGCCAGGAGCGCCCCTCGCTCTTCGAGAACGTACCCGAGGTGCCCAAGCCGAAGGTGAGCTCGAAGACGGGCGGCGATCGCTACCTGGAGGTCGCCCGGATCTTTCGGGACGCGGCTTTGGGAGTCGAGCACCTCCACGGCCACGGCATCCTGCACCGCGACCTCAAGCCCGCCAACGTGATGATCACGGCCATCGATCACCGAGCAGTCGTGATGGACCTCGGCCTGGCGGCGATGGAGAATGCCTCGGTGTCCCTGACCGTGGACAAGGGCCAGGTACTGGGCACTCTGCGCTACATGCCGCCCGAGCAGCTTCAGAGAAGCCTGCTGACTCTCAACCGCCGCGCCGACGTCTACTCGCTGGGTGCGACGCTCTACGAGTTGATCACGGACCGGCCCTTCTTCGACGGCGACAACTACGCCCGTCTGGTCGAGCAGGTGCTGCGCGAGCAACCGGTCCCGGTCGAGACGGCGAGTCCCGGCGCGCCCACCGATCTCGCGATGATCGTGCGCAAGGCGACCGAGAAAGACCCCCAACTGCGCTACGATCGAGCCGCCGAGCTGGCCGATGACCTCGACGCCTTCCTCGAGAACCGTCCCATCAGCGCCCGGCCGCCCAGCCTGGGATACGTCTTCAAGATGGCGGTGCGGCGGCACAAGGCGCTCAGCACCGTGATCGCAGCGTCGCTGCTGATCATCGTCGCGGGGACGATCGTGGCCTTCCGACAGATCACGGCAGCGCGCGACGATGCCGAGCTGGCGGAAACGGCCGCAAAGAAGAGTGAGGCGGACGCGAAAGAAAACGCCGAAGAGGCCCAGCGCAACGCCGAGGAAGCCCAGCGTAATCTCGACGAGCTGCTCCAGCTCTCGAGCATCGAGATCTTGACCGACCTGCGCCGGCGGGCCGATGAGGATCTATGGCCTCCCGTCTCCGAGACCATCCCGAAGATGGAGGCCTGGATCGCCGAAGCGCAGCAGGAGGTGCTGCCCCTCCTCGCCCCGCTCGAGGACCAGCTCGCCCGCATCGAGGGTGAGGCGCTCCCCTACACCAAGGAGCAGGCCCAGCGCGACCGCGAGACGCACCCTCAGGCGGCGACTCTTACCGAGGCGCGAGCGAAAGCCCAGGAGCTCGAGCAGCAGCTCGCCGAGAGGGAGAAGAAGCCCACCGGCGCGGCGGCGCTCCTGTCGGGCGGCTCGAGCACAGCCGTCAAAGAAGAGATCGAGCGGCTCGAAGATGAGCTCGAGGCCCAGCAGGCCGAGGTCGCCGGTCTAGAAACGCTGGTCTCGGAGCGTCGGACCTTCGAGTTCGAAGGGGGCGAGAAGATGGCCGCTGGCGAGAAGCGCTGGCGGCATCGGCTGCTGCGCTCGCTGCTCGAGGAATTGCAGGCGTTCGTGCAAGGGCCAGGCGAGGCGGACGAGGCGGTGGCGGGCTATCCCGGAGCGGCCTTCGGGACGAGCCTCCCCGAGTTGCGGAGGCGCTTGGACCTGGCTCGCCGCCTGCACCAGAGGACCGTTTTGGAAGAGGAGGCCGAACGCCTCTGGGCCGAGGCGATCGCCGACATTCGTGAGCATCCCGTTTACGGCTTCGAGCTGGCGGTGCAAGAGGGCTTGATCCCGATCGGGCAGGATCCCGACTCCACCCTCTGGGAGTTTGCCGTTCTCTCGACGGGCGAGTTGCCCGAGCGCGACGCCGGGGGCCACATCGTCGTCTCCGACACGATGGCGGTGATTCTGGTGCTGATCCCGGGCGGCGAGTTCGACATGGGCGCCATCCGGCCCACCGTCGATCGTCCCGTGGGCTCCCCCAACGTCGATCCGCAGGCTCGACCCGACGAGAGCCCGATTCGGACCGTGGCGCTCGATTCCTTCTTCCTCTCGAAATACGAAATGACGCAGGGCCAGTGGGAGCGCACGAGAGCGGCGCGGCCCAGCTACTACGATGTGAAGCACTGGGCCCGAGCGGCCTGGCGACGTCATCCCGTGGAGCAGGTGAGCTGGACCGGTTGCGAGGAGCTGCTCCCTCGGCTGGGTCTGGTTCTGCCGACCGAGGCACAGTGGGAGTACGGAACCCGGGCGGCGACGACGTCGGTGTGGTGGCCGGGGAATGAGGAGAAAGATCTCCAAGGGAAGGCGAGTATCGCGGACCTCTCCAACCATCGCGCCGGTGGGACGCAGTCGCCCGTGCCCTGGGACGATGGTTTCGTCGTGCATGGGCCCATTGGCCGGTTCGAAGCCAATCGTTTTGGCCTGCACGATGTGCACGGCAATGTCTGGGAGTGGTGCCGAGATGGCCTTGGCCATTACGAGATCGACCCGCGCCCCGGCGACGGTCTGCGCCAGGAAGAAGGCGCCCGCGAGCACGTCAGCCGCGGGGGCAGCTTCAACTCGACAGCCGAGGATGCCCGTTCGGCGCTCCGGAACTACGACACCCCGGACCTCCGTCACAGCGGCCTCGGCGTTCGTCCCGCCAGGGTCATCACTGAGTAACCTTGCTCATTTACTCACACCGATCGTGCTGCCGCCAAGCCCGCGCTCATCGCTACGAAGTACTGGGATCGTCGGGGCACCTCCCTCCGTGCGCAGCCGGAGGGGGGTGCCTCTGGGAACGAACGGAGAAAGGTTGGCAAGCTCCGCGAGAAAAGGCTCGGGGGTGGCGGGTTGGAGGGATCAGGGCAAGGGAGGCACACCGTCTCCGCGCGCCTTGGTACCTCGCCACTCACGCGTCGTGTTGAAGAGTTCGACTGGATCCGAGGGTGCGACGTCGGCGCCCTCAAGCTGCAGATCATCCGCTGATCACGCGTACTGCACTTGCCGGTCCCGTTGTTTCCGTAGATCAACGTGATGTCTGTCGGTTCCACAGTGAGCGGCTCGCTCGAATCGAGCGCGTTCACGTGCTCAACCGCGGCGTTGCCACGCTGGCCGCGTTGCGCTCCATGCAACGATGTCTTCCTCAAGTGGCATCGTCCCTCTCCCGGATCTCGTCTTGCTCGCTGGAAGAGACTTCCTCCATCTCCGCCTCGAGATCCTCGACGCTCGGCAGCTTGTCCTTCAAGTTCTCCGGTAGCGCCTTCGTGAGCTCGTACTGCGAGACCGCCATCGGCTGCGTCGTCCCCCGGAGCGCGTACTCGGCGACGGTGTCTTCGCGATCCTTGCAGAGCACGAGTCCGATGCTCGGCTGGTCGTCCTGGTGGCGCAGCAGGTCGTCCACAGCGGACAGGTAGAAGTTGAGCTTCCCCATGTGCTCGGGCTTGAACTTCCCTGCTTTGAGCTCGATGACGATGAAGCACCGCAGTTGCAAGTGGTAGAAGAGGAGGTCGATGCGAAACTCTTCACCGCCGACCTCGAGGGGCACCTGGTTCCCCACGAACGCGAAGCCTTTTCCGAGCTCGATCAGGAAGTCGCGGATGTGACGGACGAGCCCTTGCTCGATGACGCGCTCCTCGGCGTCTTCGGCGATGCCGAGGAAGTCGAGCTTGTAAGGGTCCTTGAGTGTCTCCCGAGCCAGGTCTGACTGCGGCGCGGGGAGCGTTGCATCGAAGTTCGTGGGGCCACTTCCCTTCGCCTCGAAGAGCTCGCGCTCGATGTGGATGACGAGCGCGTTCCGGCTCCAGCCGTTCTCGACGGTCTTCCGGGCGTACCAGAGTCGCTGGTCTGGGTCCTTGACCTTCTCGAGGAGCGCCAGGTTGTGCCACCAGGTGATTTGTGCAAGGGGTCCTTGCACAATTGCCTCGTCCGGCCAGGCCTGCGCGAAGCTCCGCATGTACTTGAGGTTACGACTGGAGAACCCTTTGCTCCCGGGGAACTCGCGGCGGAGGTCGGCTGCGAGCTGCTCGATGACCTTCGCTCCCCAGCCGAGCCGCTCCTGACGCTCGAGGATGTCCCGCCCGATCGTCCAATAGAGGAGGACGAGCTCCCGGTTCACGGCAAGCGCCGCTTGAACGCGAGCCACGCGGATCCGCTCCTTCAGCTCGCGGAGAAGGTCCTCGTAGCCCTCTGGCCTCTTCGTCAGTGAATCCGCCGCCACTCCTTTTGCTCCCTTGGAGCCCCTCCCAGACGACTCATCCCGCGACCACTCCAAAATGCAGAACAGGCAGCCTACCGCTGTCCCTGGCTTCGGCAGACGTCTGCCGAATGGCGTCAGCATGGAGGGTCGCGATCATCTTCACCCCAATCCGGCCTTCGATCAAGGACCCCACGGCGGCAGGGGTGTCCGGAGGGAGGCGACGCCGAGGCGCTTCCCGAGCGGCGGTCGGAGATCAAGGTCCACATCCCGGACCAACTCCAAGCGTTCCTGAAGATGGCGCATGAGTACCGGGACCCGGCTCGAGCGGTCGAGGTCAAGCGCAAGCGCAATGACAAGGAGGAGGTGTTCCTCCAGGGCGCCAACCCCTTCGCTCCCATCGTCGAGCTCGCGCTCCTCCTCACCTGCACGGGCATGTGTGTCTCCGAAGCCCTCGGGCTCCGCTGGGAGCATTGCGACCTCGAGACGGGCGTGCTTCGCATCTTCGGACAAAAGACTCGTAGCTTCCGCTACCTGCCTCTGGTCGGCGACCCCAAGGCGACATCGCCCCTCGCTCCGTCAAGCTTCTCGTAGCCTGGAAGCAGGCACGCCCGAAGTCGCAGTTCATGCTGCTTGTAAACGGCCAGGACGAGACCCCCTCCCATGCCAAGCGGCCGTGGTCAAGAGCGCTAAGGTGGGCTCCTTCGGTCCCCAGGGCCTCTCCGCCGCACCTTCGAGAGCGCCTTGGCCATGACGGGCTTCCCCGCTCGCCTCACGGCCTTCTGGCTAGGTCACAGCCAGCAAGTCGCCGAGCGCCACTACCTCGCCTTCGTCCCCGGCCGCAAGCCCGGCTCGACCGTCGAGGAGGTCCTGGGACTGATGAAGGTCATCGACCGCGAGATCAGACTCGTCCGCTCCAAGCGAAAGATCCGCAAGCTCGAGGAACGCTCCGAGACGGCCTGATCAACTGGTCTCCAGGCACGGACTCGCCTCACGCTTCTCCCTGGGTTGGTGTCCGCTATCGGGTGCAAGCGTGCTCGCGAGTCATGCCAAAGGGCGAAGGAACCATGACTTCGGAGCGGTTGCCGTCTCGTACGTTACCGCGAGGGGCTGTCCCCGCACCCGTTTCGGTCCTGGATCTGCGGGGACTGAGTGTGGTATCGGTGAGACACCGGCATCGACGGACATCGGGAGAGTGACCATGATCGAGCGCCTGACGGCTTGGCTCGTGGCCGGAGTGGTGGGCTCGTGCGTCTTCAGCGCGACCTCCTTCGGCCAGACGACGATCTACGTGGACAAGAGCAACCCGGGCTGTCCGGGGAGCGGGACCGAGGCCGATCCATTCTGCTTGATCCAGGATGGGATCGACGCGGCCTCGGATGGAAATACCGTTGTCGTCCGTTCGGGCACCTACCTCGAGAACATCAACATGCGTGGCAAGCGAGTCACGCTGCTGAGCTTCAAGGGGGCAGATGAGACGATCATCGATGGGCAGGCGCGGGCACCCGTGATCCTCTGTGAAAGCGGAGAGACGTCCGAGACGATCGTTCAGGGCTTTACGCTCCAGAACGGTATCGGCAAGCGCCACCCTCCGTACGATCGACTGGGCGGGGGAGGCGTCCATGCCTGGGACGCAGCGCTTTCTCTGATCGACTGCAAGGTGTTGAACAACGTCGGCGGAGATGGGTCTGGGGGTGGCGCCCTGTTCGGAGGTCGGGATCGGCTCGCGGTTGCTCGGGGATGCGTCTTCGAGGGTAACTCGAGCGCCTATGGAGCCGGACTACACGTCTTCATCGGCGCCAGGGCCCACATCGAGAATTGCAGACTCAGCTACAATCGCGCGACCAAGGACGGCGGAGGGCTCACGCTCAACGACGAATCATTAGCAGTCGTGGTCGGATGCCTCATGACGGGCAACAGGGCAGACCGACGAGCGGGCGGGCTGCAGTTGGACAACACACACGGCACGATCGTCAACTGCACCATCAGCGGCAACACGACCGGCAGCGGCGGAGGCGTATGGGCCTTCGACAACCAGCAGTCGAAGATCCTCAACTCGATCATCTGGGGGAACTCTCCCCAGGAGATCCGCTTCGACTCGGGAACGCTCGACGTGCAGCACTCCGACGTCCGCGGAGGCTGGCCGGGCACCGGCAACATCCAGCTCGACCCGCAGTTCATCGATGCTGCCAGCGGTGACTTCCGGCTGGCATGCACCTCCCCATGCGTCGACACCGGCACGAACGCCACCGGGCTGCCGATGCCGCGATTCGATCTGTCGGGCCTCGACAATCGCATCATTGGGACCCTCGACGTGGGCGCCGACGAGCTCGGCGTCGACTGGACTCTCCAGGGGACCGTGGGCCCTGGCACTCTGGCGAGCTTCTCGGCCCGGGCCTCGTCAGAGCACCCGCCCTTCATGGTCGGAGAAGTCTACCTGAGCCTTGGAGACGGTTCGATCGGCGGTGGCATTCCTGTCCCGTTGGCAGGAGGCAGACGCCTTGGGCTCGAGGTCGACAGCTTGCTCGCTGCCTGGCTCTCGCTAAGCGCCTTTCGCCAGGTCACGACCTTGAATGGATGCTCGGGGGCGAGCACCTTGCCCTTCACCATTCCGCCAACCGCGCCCGTAGGCGTGCAGTTCTATTACGCTGGCGTGGCCTGGGACCTGGCGACATCGGACGTCACATCGATCTCTGAAACAAAGAAGGCTGTCACCCAACAATAGGAATCCTGGAGACTCCAGCCATGAACGCACTGATTCTCTCCCTGGCACTGTGCGTGCCTCTCCAAACCACCTGGTTCGTCGATGACGATGCAGACTGCACCATCGCCAACGGATCGCACCGTCGGCCATTCTGCACGCTTCAAGACGCCCTCGACGCCTCGAGCCCCGGTGACCGGGTGCTGCTCTTTCCCGGCAGCTACTCCGGGAGCTCGGCTCACCACCCTCTCAACATCGAGGCCGTCACGCCGGGCTCGGTCACGATAGGACATCTCAATCTCCGGGGAGGCTCGATCCGAGGTCTCGAGATCACCGGAAACGTGAGCGCCCCGGACTCTGACCTCTCGCTCGAATGGTGCGACGTCGGCAGCGTGCTCGGCAACGGCACTCTCACGGCCGACCACTGCCGATTCCAGTCGATCGACTGGTGGCACCGGATCACCCTCGAGCGGTGTCTTGTCACCTACGAGCTGAGAGCGGCGCCGAACGGTCCCGACTGGCCGTCAACCGTTACCGAGCTCCGGCACTGCACCATCAACAGGATAAAGCACCTCGACGGGGGCGGACTCCTCTACTCGAGCATCGTCTACGATCTCAAGAACTTCCCCGACTGGGGCGAATACGGCGGCTGGTATCTCGGATTCGATTCCTGCGTCCGATCCTACTATCAGCTTTCGCCCACACGGTGCCTTACCGGCATCAACCCGCAGCTCGACCTCGATTGGAAGCCGATGAAACACTCACCCTGCATCGACGCCAGCAACGAACCGGGCGGCGTCGACGGGGACCTCGACGGCGCGGCCGTCTGGGACATGGGGTGCTTCGAGTACCAGCACCCACGCGCCTACGGTCAGTAACGTACCCGACACCCGACAAGTCGCCCGTATCCGGCTGGCGCGCTGACTATTACGCTCGTTTCCGGATGACCCGACAGGCACGCGACAGACGCGACACGGCCCGACAGCGCAAGACGTCCGGGAGCCGCCACATCACGCGTCGCCGGTTCGGGTCCCGGTCTCGCCAGCGCTTGACTCCGAGGCGGGTCATGGCCCGGGCGAAGTTGTGCATCGGGTGCGGCTCGTGGTGGACTCGCGTAGCCCACGCGCAGTAGGCGTCGTAGAGCTCGCGCGCTCGCCAGACCTCGCCTGCTTCGAGCTTCTCCATCACGAAGAAGGCGTGGACGGCCGCATCGACCTCGGGGAAGGGCTCGGGGAAGACCTGCCACAGGAGCTCGGGCGGCGGCTTGAGGATCCGAGGAGTCGGCTCGGAGTGCCACTCGTACTCTCCGCCGTCGCAATCCTCGGACGGCGGCACGAGGACGGGCACATCGGGCGCCTGCACGCTCCAGATGTCGCGCCGATCGACGAGGATCGGCTCGAAGTCGACGGGCAGGAGGAACACCCAGCCCTGCGGCCTTCGAATGATTCCCGAGAGCCCCCAGAGCAGAGAGAGGTCGCCTGGCTCGTCGTCGATGGGCGCCGAGATGCTCCAGGCGCCCAGGACACCGACGTTCGCCTGGGGCCGCTGAGACCACCAATACGCGATCTGCTCGGGGTCACTCGAGCCCTGGGCCGTCCGGTCCGTGAGGAGCGCCTCGATGGGCTTCTGGCACGGATCGCAGAACGTCATCTCGCAGCGCTTGGAGCGCTTCCTCGTGGCCTGCATGGGCACGATTCGGAGCCCCATGAGGGCGAGCTCGACGGCAGCTTCCAGACACGGGTTCCGGGCCATGACGATCCTCCTGGGGGAATAGCGCGATGCACCCTCCTTTGGAACGGGCCGCGACCCCTCTTGACAAGCGTCTGCCAACTGTCATCGTGAACGCTTGGCAACCAAGGAGAGTGGCGGTCCACCGCTGTCAATGACGACCATTGACAGCCCTCGCCCAATCGCGCTCCCCTCGAGCTGCCTGCCCGGCCAGCAGACGAAGAAGCCCATCCACGACACAATCCGGGGAAGTGCTCATGAGACTCCAAGGTGACTCGTTGGAGATGTACTCCGCGCCGCAGACCTCGTCGTAGAAGAGCATCCGCTGTAGCTCTGGAGCGACTTCGTCTGGCCAAGCAACGGTCTTCTCTTGGTCCCCGACTCGGACCCTGAGGGTGGCCTTCGGCTTGGCTACCGACGTGTCTCGGAAGACGTCCGTCAGGATCTCTTCCTGCTTCCGCGCGCGCGAGATGCGCCGTAGCACTCTCGCGTAGCCGGACTTCCCGCTTCCGTTGTTGCCATAGATCAGCGTGATGCCTGTGGGCTCCACGGTGAGCGGCTCGCTCGAGTCGAGCGCGTTCACGTGCTCGACCTCGGTGATCGAGAGGAGACTGACCGGAGGGTCACCCGGAGCTGCTTGCGGGAGTTCTTCGAGACCGAAGGTGACGTCCTCGAAGCTCTCCCCAGCCACGAGACCATCGACGAGCGATTCGTAATCTGCGCCGGTGGGAAGGTCGCCGGTGGCGATCCGCTTCAGGATGCGGCGTTGCCACGCCGGTCGCGTCGCGCTCCATGCAACGATGTCTTCCTCAAGTGGCATCGTCCCTCTCCCGGATCTCGTCTTGCTCGCTGGAAGAGACTTCCTCCATCTCCGCCTCGAGATC
>JAVJTD010000391.1:0-4957 GCA_040219065.1 Planctomycetota bacterium | reverse complement strand
GGAGCAACATCGCCAACATCGGGCTGGTGCTCGGGATCACCTCACTGATCACTCCGGTGCCCGCATCGACTGGCGTGCGCACGATCGCCGCGCCCCTGCTCCTCGGCTTCACGGCCTTCTGCGTCTTCTTCCTGAGGACCCGGTGGCAGATGCGCCGCTGGGAAGGCGCCGTCTTGGTCCTGCTCTACCTGGCGGTGGTGCCGCTGGTCGCCAGCCATCTTTGAGGCGGCAACCAAATAGAAGAAGCGATCGCCGGGGGATGCGATCGCTTCATCGGGGGAAAGGGCTCGTGCTCGCAGGAGCCATCGCGATCACGAACGGCCTCAGCAATCGCAACCCAAGTGCCAAGGGCGCCTGATCTCGAGAATACCCCAGAAATCATTACAGGATTGCAAGTTGCGATCAGGAGCCCGCTGTCGCGGCTCCTGAGGGTCGTGTGTCGGATCGAGACGATCTCGTCTCGAGTGCCTCGAACCGAGACGCTCAATCGAGGGCGGGATCCTCGTCGTCGTCCGGATCGGTCCCCTGGATGCCGTAG
This sequence comes from Planctomycetota bacterium, assembly GCA_040219065.1. Taxonomy (GTDB): domain Bacteria; phylum Planctomycetota; class OFTM77; order OFTM77; family OFTM77; genus OFTM77. The sequence continues at coordinate 4,419 of JAVJTD010000391.1, read as the reverse complement.
ATCAGGAACTGCTCGTCCTGAGTGATCTGACGCCGGACCATGACTTCGCCGAAGTTCGTCTCGTCGTCGAAGGTCGCCGGCTTGACGAGCACCTGGCAGCGCAGTCCCTCGGGCAACAGGTTCTCGCGCACGTTGGCGACGCGCACGCCGAAGCCACCGGCGCTCATGTCGATCAGCTCGCCTTCCATGATGAGGAGGCCATGGTCGGGACTCTCGACCTTGAGGACGACCCAGGTGCCTCGCGGCAGGTCCAGGCGCGGCGTCTTGCGCAGCTCTTTGACGTTTCTCGTGGTGTTCTTGGAGGACATGGGGCCTCTCCTGCCTTTCCAAAAGGTGCAACACAGGGACCCCTTCCCCAGAAGAGGTCCTCCGTGTCCGGCTCATCGGCTCGAGGGCCGCACGAACTGAACCGCAGCCTCGAGCCGAAGCCACCGGCTGCCCCATGAGAGGAGAGCAGCTTCGTGGCAGGCCGAGCGTTGCTTGCTCGAAGCCGTTTCGCTACACTCGCCGAGTTGCCACGACCGATGGATCTCCAGACGGGAGACACCCACCATGAATCGCCGCCCGGGAGCTTCGAAGAGCTGAAAAAAAGTCTTCGGCTGCCCCCTTGATCCGCTCGGTGATCTTGGTACGATCTGGGGATTGAAACGGCGTCGCGCTCGCGGCGCCGTTTTTCGTTGGTTCACCGCGAGACCCGTCGCCCCCTCGAATCACTCGGGTTGAGCGGCATCGACAGTGCTCACCGCTTGACCAGCATCGCCTCGGTGAGCTTTTCGCACTCCGGCTCGCCGATCAGGAGACGCACGAGCTCCAACGAGAACTCGAGGGCCGTTCCCGGGCCCCGGCTGGTCACGACGTTGCCGTCCACGACCACGCGATCCTCCCGATACTCGCGCGCGGCGACCTGATCTTCGAAGGTCGGGTAGCTCGTGGCGGATCTCTCCGAGAGGAGACCCGCGGCCGACAGCGCGATCGGTGCAGCACAGATCGCCGCGACCCAACGGCCTGCCGCTGCCGTGGTCCGGAGCATTGCCAGGACCGCGACGTCATCGCGTAGGTTGGCAGCCCCGGGCATGCCGCCCGGCAAGACCACCAAATCGAAGCTGTCCTCACGCACGTCGCTCAGCAAGGCATCGGCGGTCAGGACGATCCCGTGAGACCCTTCCACCATCGCTCCCTGGGTCCCGGCCACCGTGACATCGGCACCGCCGCGACGCAGGACATCGATGATCGTGACGGCTTCGATCTCTTCGAAGCCCGGTGCGAGAGGGACGAGCACTCTCTTGGTCATCTCGGACACCTCCAGATGATCTCTCCTTCCTCCTCACCGGCACTGCCGGCTCGCCACCGATCCTAGTCCCTCCGCTGCCCGGAAGTCCAATCCCGGGCCTCTGTCCTCAGGACACCTGGACACTGATCACCCCAACCCGTAGGCTTTGACGCCTTCGCTCGCCGGCAGGCGGCGAGCGAGAAAAACGGGGTCTCGCGGATCGGTCCATGCCCATCCCTTCGCCATTTCACGAGCGCACGGCGCCGCTCTGTCACAGCTACCGCTGGAAGGAGTGGGCCGGGCATCTCGCCGTTTGCTCCTACGACACGACGATCGACCGGGAGTACTTCGCCTTCCGGCAATCGGCCGGCCTGCTCGACGCATCGCCGCTGATCAAGTACGACGTCCGCGGCAAGGACGCGGGCGCCTTCCTCAGTCGGCTGTCGGTGCGCCCCGTCGACGCTTTGAAGGTCGGACGGGCGGTGTACACCTGCTGGACCGACGATCGCGGGCACGTCATCGACGACGGCACCATCGCTCGTCTCGACGACGATCACTATCGCGTCACGACCGGCGACCCCGAGCTGTGGTGGCTCGAGCGCAATCGGCGTGGCTACGAGGTCACGATCGAGGACACGACCCAGCAGATCGCCGTCCTGGCACTCCAGGGCCCCAACTCCCGGGCAATCCTCCAGGCGTGCAGCGACGCCGATCTCGGCTCGCTCGGCTACTTCGGCCTGACGCAGACGAAGCTCGACGATCACGACGTCCTGATCAGCCGCACTGGGTACACCGGCGATCTCGGCTACGAAGTCTGGATCGACGCGCCGAAGGCCCTGCCGCTCTGGGACGCGATCACCAGCGCCGGGAAGCCCTACGGCATCGAGCCCGCGGGTCTCGACGCCCTCGACGTGACCCGGATCGAGGCCGGCTACCTCCTGCTCGGCATCGACTACCTCAGCGCCCCGCGCTGCCTCCTCGCCTCGCAGAAGTCCAACCCCTACGAGATCGGCCTCGGCTGGATGGTCCGCCTGGATCGCGAGCCCTTCATCGGACAAGCCGCCTTGCGCGAGGCCAAGGCGAGCGGCTCGCCGTGGTCGTTCGTCGGGCTAGACATCTCGTGGCCGGCTCTCGAGGAGCTGTGCAGCCGCTTCTCGGTGCCTCCGGCATTGCCCGCGCACGCGTGGCGCTGCTCCATCCCGATCTACGATCGTCACCGGCAGATCGGCTACGCGACGAGCGGGACGTGGTCCCCGACTCTCAAGCAGAACCTCGCGCTCGCCACGATCGCGACCGATCACGCCGCGGTCGGCACCGAGGTCGACATCGAGGTCACCGTGGAGCACGAGCGCCACACGGTCCCCGCGACCGTGGTCGACCGCCCCTTCTTCGATCCCCCGCGGAGACGCTCCTGATGGCCCACTACGACGCGATCATCATCGGCGGTGGCCACAACGGGCTGACCTGTGCCGCCTACTTGGCCCGTGCGGGTCGCCGGGTCCTCGTGCTCGAGCGGCGCCACGTGCTCGGCGGCGCCGCGGTCACCGAAGAGATCTACCCGGGCTTCAAATACTCAGTCTGCTCTTACGTCGTCAGCTTGCTGCGCCCCGAGATCATCCGAGAGCTGAAGCTGCCTCGCTTCGGGCTTGAGATCCTGCCGCTGGATTGCTCGTTCCTTCCCTTGCCCGATGGCCGCTCGCTGGCGCGCTGGGGAGACGCTGAGCGCACTCGCGCGGAGATCTCGAAGTTCAGCGCGAAGGACGCCGAGACGACGCCGCAATTCGGCAGGGCGATGGTCCAGATGGGCCAGCTCGTCCGCCCCATCCTCGAGATGGTGCCGCCGCGTCCCGACTCCTGGAACCCGGCCCAGCTCCTCGAATTGCTCCAGCTCGGGCGCCGCTTCCAAGGCGTCGGCAAGGAAGGTCTCGCGCTCGCCACCAAGATGATGACGATGAGCGCCGCGGACTTCCTCGACGAGTGGTTCGAGTCCGACCTGCTCAAGGCGCCGATGTCCGTCTCGGGCATCATCGGCACTTACCAGGGCGTGCGCTCGCCCGGCACGGCCTACGTGCTGTTGCATCACTACATGGGCGAGATCGACGGAGCCTTCCGCGCCTGGGGATTCGCCAAGGGCGGCACCGGCGCGATCAGCAACGCCATCGCCGACTCGGCCCGTCACTTCGGCGCCGAGATCCGCACCGAGGCCCCGATCCTCCGCGTGCGTCTGAAGAATGGCCGAGCGGACGGTGTCGTCCTGGAGAATGGCGACGAGATCTCGGCGAGCGCCGTCATCTCGGGCGTCGACCCCCATCGCACCTTCTTGAAGATGGTCGGTGAGGAGCATCTCGACCCGGACTTCGTCCGCCGCATCCGCCGCTTCAAGCTCCGCGGCAGCTCGGGCAAGGTCAACCTCGCGCTCGATCGCGCGCCCAGCTTCACCTGCCGCCCCGGCGACGGCCCTCACATCCGCGGCGACATCGCCATCGCGCCGAGCATCGATTACCTCGAGCGCGCCTACGATCAAGCGAAGTACGGCGCGTTCTCCGAGCGTCCTTACCTCAACGTCGTGATCCCGTCCCTCACCGATCCCAGCGTGGCGCCGCCCGGCAAGCACGTCATGTCCTGCTTCGTGCAATACGCGCCCTACAAGCTGAAAGGTGGCCCGGAGACCTGGCCTGAGCACCGCGAGGCGTTCGGCGACGCGGTCGTCGACACCCTCGCCGAGTACATCCCCGACATTCGCGAGATCATCTTGCATCGGCAGGTACTCTCGCCGTGGGATCTCGAGCAGGAGTTCGGCCTCACCGAGGGCAACATCTTCCACGGAGAGCTGAGCCTCGAGCAGCTCTTCTTCCTGAGACCGACCGCGGACTGGTCCCGTTATCGGACCCCGATCGGGCGGCTCTGGCTGTGCGGCTCGGGTGCTCATCCGGGCGGCGGGATCATGGGTGCGCCCGGCTTGCTGGCCGCGCGTGAGATGCTTCGCACCGGCGCGGTCTGAGGAGCGATCGATGTCCTTTGATGTGATTATCATCGGTGGCGGGCTCAACGGGCTCACCGCCGCCGCGCGTCTCGCCAAGAGCGGCCGACGCGCCGTCGTCCTCGAGAAGCGCCCGGTCACAGGAGGCCTCGCGGCGCCCATCGAGATC
>JAVJTD010000388.1:0-11115 GCA_040219065.1 Planctomycetota bacterium | reverse complement strand
ATCTGCCTGGGTGCCTGGGTGCCTGGGTGCCTGGGTGCCTGGGTGTCCAGGTGACCAGGTGACCAAGTGACCGGGTGGAGGTCCGTCTTCGACGCTTCACGGACCCTCAGCGGAGCGAGGTGCTGACCCATCGCTACGCTTCGGGTTCGTTGGGTCTCTGCGCCGGTCATGGTCTTCGCTTCGGGGTCGAGCCGGCAACGACCCTTCCCGGATTACGCGAGGACCGATCGCTCCGCTCACGGCTCACCCCCCGTCGTGGACCGAGACCCTCCTGGCTCTGGTCACCTGGTCACCGCAGCAGCCCCCTGACCCCAACACCCAGCCACCCCGAGACACGCACCCCCAACACCTGGCGACTCGGTGAATCGAAGGCACCATTTTTTGTTGGTCACCCGGGAGGCGCCTGATAGGATTCGCGCGGGCGGTGGCGGACCAGAGGTCTTTTGGTCCGGTGGATCCTCCGCTCTGATTCCCGACGAACACATCCGCGGCGACCGCGACCGCTCGCGTGTCCGCGACGACGCTGGCGCCTGATAGCCTTTTTCAAGCCCAGGAGGGGGACCATGGAGAAGATCAGCAGCGACTTCAGCAAGTTCATCCAGCGTCGCATCGCTCCGCTCAAGGTGACGACGAACTTGCTCAACGACGAGATGAGCCTCGCCAAGGGACAGGAAGAGATGATCCTGTCGCGAGTTCTCATGGAGAGCATCTGCGCGACGCTCGAGATGTTCATCGAGGATGTCGACGAGCTCACCGGTGGCACTCCGTCATCCGTCAGCACGGCTGCTCGTGAGAGCGCCGGCGGTAACCAGGGTGAGAAGCGCTTCGAGATCCCGAAGCCGCAAGGTGGCCGCATCGGCTGATCGCCGATCGCATCCGTGACTCCGGGGGCAACCGCTCCCGGAGTGCACCCTTCGACGAGACCTCATGGCACTCTTTTCCAGAGAGAAAAGCCGTTCGTCTCGATCCGGGCGAGGAGCGGAGGAATCCGATCCGGCCCGGCGCGGGATCCTCTATTTGATCGCCGGCGGCGTCACCCTCGTCGCGGGGACGGTGCTCGTCCTTCATGCGATGTACCGCCAGATCCAGAAGAGGCCGGACTTTCACGTCGACCCGCTCGCCGTCGAACTGGTCGCCGCGCCCGAGTGGTTGCCCGATCCCCTGGCCCGAGACCTCCAGTACGGCCACGGATTGCCGGCTCAGCCAATCTCGGTCTTTGCGAGCGGGCTCGAGCAAATCGTCGCCGAGCGCTACGCCAAGCACCCATGGGTGGAGACGGTGCACGCCGTGCACGTCGTCTATCCCGGACAGGTCGAGGTCGAGCTGGAGCTGCGTCGCCCCGCGGCCTTCGTTCAATCGGGCGACGGCCGTGCGTTGCCGATCGATCGTCACGGCATTCGGCTGCCCGACTTGCCGAATGACGATCATCGCCTGAGACACCTCTGGCTGCCGCTCTTGTTGGGTGTGCTTCGCCCAGCGCCGCCCGTCGGTGAGCCTTGGAACGACCGGGCGATCCACGAGGGCGTCGCCCTCGTCGAGGCGTTGCGCGAGCCTTACCAGAAGTATCTGTCCCGATCGCTGCGGTTCGGGGCGATCGACGTCTCCAATGTGGGCGGCCGCGTCAATCCGCTCGACAGCGAGCTCGCGTTCGTGAGCGCTGAGCAGGTGCTCGTCGAATGGGGGCGCTCGCCGGCCAGCCCCAACCCGGATCCGATGCGCCTCGAAGAGAAGCTGCGCAACCTGCGCAGCGCGCTCGTCGAGTATCCCGGGCTGGTCGGGCTCAGCCGAGTGAAGCTGGACGAACCTCACGGGCCCGTCGTCGTGCCGGCCAGCACCGCTCGCATTCGGTGAGCGCGGGTTCCTTCCGACGGACATCGAACCGCCGCAGGCAACCCGCCGTTGATGGACCCGTGCTCGAAGCAATCGATGGACGAGACGGCGGTCCCGATTCGTGAAACTCTCCCAGGCGACACTCTCGGCCGTGACCTGGAAGGCGCTTTGGCTGCTCTGGCCATTCGCTGCCGTGCTGCTCTGCTGGCCGGAGGAAGAGACGCCGCGCGCATTCTCCCAGGAGCACGCGCTGCTCTGGTCGGCACTCGGATGCCTCGCCATCGGGTGCTTGGCCCCACCATTCAATGCGGGCAAGAGTGACTTCCCGGGCTGGACCGCCGCCTGGCTGGTGCTCGTTCCCCTCTTCGCCGCTTGGAGACTCTCGGGCGATCGATACGAGATCGTGCTCACGGGCGCCGGTGCCTTGCTGGCCAGCAAGGGGCTCTCGCGTTGGCTGGCGCGCTCGGGCCGTGACCCGGTCTTCTACGTGGCGATCGTGTTCGCGATCTCGTCGATTCCGCCCTGGACGCACTACTCGTTGACCGAGCTCGGAGGCGTCACCGGGGCGAGTTGGCTGCTTTGTCTCTCACCGTTCTCCTTGATGATGGAGCTGCACGGCCAAGAGAGCTTGGAAGGCACGGTCCTCTGGGCAGTGATCACTTGGTCCGCTCTCGGCCTGCTCGCCATCGTTGGCGCGGGCTGGCGTCGCCGGGTGACGAGCGCCCTGATTCTCTTCACGCTCGCTCCCTCGGCGTCAGCGCAGGAGATCACGGGCGCACGGTTGGCGACTGGTGAGTGGGCGCGCGACGGCGAGCTGGTCTGGGTCACCGTCGACCTCCGGGGCGGAGAGGTGGCGAGGGACGTAGAGCTCTCGATCGTCAGCTCGCCCGTGCGACGAGCGGTGCGTCCGCTGCGACTCTCTTCCGGAGAAGAGCGTCGTGTTCACGTGCCGGTTGCGGTCTGGCGAGAGCTGCCGTGGCTCGAAGTCTCACTGGAGAGCGGTGAGCCGGAGCGGATCGAGCTGCGCTTCGTGGAGGACGATCGTCCGCTGGGCGCTGTGCTGAAGACCGCGACCTCACCTCCGGAGCCAGAAGAGCTCGCTCCGATGTACGATCGCGATCGGCTCGTGCGAATCCGGCAACAGGACTTGCCGAGCGATCGACCCTGGTACGAGACCTTCGACTACATCGTCGCCGACACCTTCACCGAGGCGCTGAGCGAGCTCGCGGCTTCGGGTGGGACGCTCGTGCTCCTGGACGAGGCATCCCCGCGATCGGTCGGGTCAGGACGCGTCTTGACCTTGGACGATCTGCTCACGCTGCCGCAGGCTGCACTTCGGCGAGTGGATCCTCCGGTCTCGGGGGATCTCCTGCGAGTGGCTCGTCCGGCTCGCTGGGGCTTCGAGGATCGTGGGCTCATGATCTTGCTGATCGTGTTGGTCGGTGGGATCTGCACGCTCGGGCTCCGTCGCCGTGGCCGTTGGTTGGTCCCACTCCTCGGCGTGGCCGGGATCCTGGCGCTCGAGATGATGATCTTCCACCGCGAGCCAGTCAGCGAATCCGTCTTGGAGCGGATCGATCTGAAGCCCGGAAGCAGCCAGTCGCGCGTGCAACGGGCAACGCTGCTGTCCAGGCGACGAGCGGGCGAGGCGACCTTGGAGGTCCGTGGACCCGTGCCGCCGATCCGCACTCCGTTTCGAAGGGAGCGGCTCCCTGAGCTCGCCGAGCGCACGGAGTGGGCGTCCGACGGCTTGTCGGGACGCATCGTCGCTGAAGTTCTGGGAGACGGCACGGCGATGTGGATCCAGAACGAGCTGCGCGAGTGGCCGGGCTCGGTCGACTGGGTCAACGGCGAGCTACAGCAGCGGCTAGCGCCGGGCGTCGTCTGGAACGACGTGACGATCGTGCGCGACGGCGAGGGGGAGCCTCGCGGATCTCGCGAGAGGCTGGCGTTCGGAGAGAGCTGGACCCTACCGCTGCCGGCGGGGGAGAGCCTGTCCTTGGAATCCGCCGCGAGAGACGAGCTTCGCCGAGCGGTCTTGCGCTACGCGGTCGTGCCGTGGATCCGGCAGGAGGTCTTCAGCGCGCGCTATGAGGAAATGAAGCAACCCAGCCTGGCCATCTTGGCCTTTGAGGAGATGGCGTCGCCCACGGGCTCGCATTACCAGTCGACGCGGTCCTTGGGGCGGATCTGGTTGATGCGGCTGAGGTGAATAACAAGCCGGCCGAAGCCGGGGAGCCAACCCGACTGAAGCCAAACCAGAGCCCGCGCGACCGAAAACACCGGCTCGCCAAAACGGTCCGCTCGTGGTCCGACGCTGCCGGGTGCGATCGGACCTAGCTTCACGACCGGTTTGTTCCGGCGTCGCCGCTACGAAGTCCTCAATCGTCCTTCGCACCCAGCAGGATCCAGCGCTCGATCCGGTTGATCTCCTCGGCGGTGAGGCGAGGACCGATGGAGGGCATGCGGCCGCCGGTACCGCCGACGTCTCGCTGGGTACCACGGACCTTGTGGATGAGGTAGCTCGCTTCGGGATCGAACGGCTCGATCAGGTCCAATGGCGCCTGGGTCGAGGGCATGTTCACCGTCTCGCCGTGGGTGGCGCCGTCGCTGAGATCGAGGCCCTGGGACGGGAACGGTGGGCCGTGGCAACCGGAGAAGCCGCAGCGCGCTGTGAGGAGCGGCTGCACGTCCTCGGACAGCTTCGAGCTCTCGATCTGCTCGAGCTCTGCGGTCATCGTGCTCGAGCTGCGACCTTCGAGGTCGACGACCGAAGCCGAGAGCTGGATCGGGCCGTTGGGAGCGGCGATGGGGCCGGCGGGATCGATCAGGAGGCCGATCTTCCAGACACCCGAGAGGTCATCGATCACGGGGTCGAGATCCACATGGAAGAACGCCGCCAGGTTCTCGCCGGCAGCGATGCCGCCTTGGGCGGGATCTCCGAAGTCGACATCGGCGGTCACGACGAGCGTGCTCGGATCGCCGACGTCGCCATTGTCCTCGTCGATGAGGTCGAAGCCGATGCCAGTGTCGATGTTCGGGATCGCCTCGAGGACGAGGACCCAAGGCGTCTCGGAGCCGACGATCGGTGTGTCATCGCTCGGGCGCCGGGTCAGCCCCTCGCCACTGAACTCGCGGCTGCCCGAGTCGGGCCCCGTCTCGAAGCTCATGCGCACGCTCGGCGGAAACGAGCCGGCGATGAAGGCGGCCGCTTCGGTCTGGTTGGTCTCGATCTCGCTCAGGTCCTCGAGCTGACCGGTCACTCGGAACGGGTCGACGCCGGGCACTTGATCCGTCGGGCCGACGATCAACGTCAGCGTGATCGAGCCATCGGGATCGCTCTCTCCGTCGCCATCGCCGTCCTCACGGTCGAGCTCGCGAAACAGAGTCGCGAGATTTTCACCCGCCGGAACCGGCTCCTCGCCCGGGCGCGGCCAGGGACGGTCGCTCGTCACCTGGAGCACGTCCGGGTTGCCTTGGCCTTCGGAGTCGGTCGCATCGAAGCCGACGCCGGTGTCGACGCTCGGCTGGGCGTGGATCACCACCGCGAAGACTTGCCCGCGATCGAGGATGAACTCACCGGTGTCCGGGTCGACGGGCAAGAGGTCGCCGCTCGGCAGTCCGTCGGGGCCGAGCGTCTCGAAGGTCATCGAGGCGACCGGGGGCGCCTCGGAGCCGCCAGGCGGACCACCGCCACCGTCGTCTTCCTCGAACAGTGGGACCGAGAGGCCACCGCCGCCGTCGACGCAGGCCGGAAGAAGGAAGAGAGCCAAGCAGAGCAGGTGGGCGAGCTTCATGGTCAGAAGGTCCAGACGAGGTAGGCGAGCCAGAGATCGGCAGCGTAGTCGTTGGGGGTGGCGTTTCTCTCGTTGTAGCGACGGTGCCGATACTCGAGCCCGACGCGCCAGGACTCCTCCAGGGCGAGCGTCGGACCTCCGGCGATGTCGAGGAGATCGTAGGGGAAGTCCCCGGCCAGCCGAACGTGAGTGAAGCTCAGCTCGAAGCCGATCGGGTCCAGACGATCGTATACGAAGTCGACGTGGCTGACGACCTCTTCTCCGTCGTATCCCACTAGGAACGGGGCATTTGGGGGCGGGGTCGCGTAGAGCACGCGTGTACGGGACCGGATCTGCCGCCAAGTGACGCCGGCGTGGACCTGGCCCGTATCTTCGAAGACCCAAGTCCCGTTGACGTCGAAGGCTTCCGTCCGAGTCGCCAGGGCGGAGGTGTTCTGCCGGCTGTCGGTTCGCTCGTAGCCGAGGGCGAAGATGAGCTGATCGGTGGGGAGCCATTCGGCCCGAGCTCGGTAGTGGTCGAGATCACCCGAGGAGGCCTCGGTCAGGGGCTGGGTGGTATCGATGGCGCGATAGTCGCCTGTGAACCGCCAATGCTTGCTCGGCCTCCAGGTGAATCCTGTGCTGGGGCCGTGGCTGTAGACGGTCTGATCGATCCCGGCGAGCCCGGACTCGATGCGGTCTTGGGCGTACTGGTATCCGCCGCGCAGGAGCAGCTCGTCGGTCAGGTTCCAGTCGAGCTCGGTGCCGATGGCGTCGAGTCGGGTCTCCACGCCGTTGATCGCCGCGATACCAGTCGGGACGATCACGCCCTGAAACGGAGGATCGCGGCTGATCTGGATCGAGGTGAGCTCGTCATCCTCGGCGCTCACGCGGTTGCGGTAGTACACGATCGACGTCAACCGCTCGGCGGGTCTCATGCCGACCTCGATCTCGCTCGCGAGGCGCTCGCCCTCGACGTTCGCATCTTCGAAGAACTCGTCGGATCCGTCGAAGAGGAAGTCGAGGCGCGTCGAGCCGGCGTCGATGTCTCGGCGGACGTAGCCGTAGTGGATACCGCCCTCGAGCCAGAGCTGATCGGGGACCGGCTCGAGACGTCCACTGGCGCCGAGGCGAGCGCTCTGGCTCCGCTCCTTGGCGTCGAGCTGCTCGATTGGTTGGAACGGGGCGTTTGGGATGAGGTCGCCGGCGAGGTAGCGCACGTCGTCGCGGCGACCGGTACCCCAGCCGACATCGAAGTGCAGCGAGCCGAGCTCGGAAGGCACCCAGCTCGCGCCGGCGTCGACATCGTGCCACTGCTCATGGAACGGTGCGACGCCGTCGATGGCGATGGCGCCGTCGCCCACGTTGCGGGTGGGGCGCCAGCGTCCGGCGCGCTGTCGATTCTGGTAGGCGAGGTCGAAGGTCCAGGCGTCGTGCGGCGTCCAGGTCCCGATCAGATCGACCTGATGTCGCTTGGAATGGTAGGGGTGGAAATCCCCGATCGAGCTGAAGAGGGTGTCGGACCGGCGCCAGCGGGCCTCGGCGGTCCAGACGTCGGTGTTCTCGAACAGGACGTCCGCGTTGGCGAAGGGATCGTCAATTCCTGAGGCGCTGCCCTTGAAGTGATCGATGGTGTCGCCCGAGTCCTCGGAGTGCCCCTCGACCTCGAGCGAGAGGATCCGGAAGCCGCGATCGAGGTTGACGTCTGCATCGAACTGCGGCTCGCTGCCATTGACCTTCACCTCTCTCCAGCCGATCCGCAGCTCGCCGCTCCAGTCCCAGCCGGACAGGAAGCTCGGCGGAGGGTCTTGGTTCTGGGAGCTCGCCGGCCCTTCCTCATCGCGCTCCTCTTCTTCGGGGCTGGCCTCGACGGGAGGCGTGTCGTCGGGAGTGTCCTGCTCTCTCGGCTCTTCTTGAGGGAAAGCCGAGCTCTCGTTGGTGAGGGACATTGCCACGAGCACCGCCAAGATCCAGTGCCCGAGGAGACGGGCCTTCGACCACGCTCTTTGCTGTCTCATCGGAGGAAGAGGGGGTGAAGGTTTGAGCCGTGGAACTCGGTGTGACACTGGACGCAATTGCGGTACGTCGAGCCCGGCCTTTGGTCGTGGCTGAGGGGCAGTGCGCCGTGGCATTGCAGGCAGAGGTCCCGGGACCGGGCGCGTGTGAGCAGCTTGCGATTGGGTGAGCCGTGCGGCTGATGGCAGATGACGCAGCCGTCGGCGCGGTCGGCTTCGTGCTCGTAGACGAAGGGACCTTCCCGCTCCCGGTGACAGGAGACGCAGCTCTCGTCGACGAGCTTGCGATCGAAGGCCCTTCGCCGACCACCGTGAGGATCGTGGCAGCTCGTGCAGTGGAGATCGCCTTCGAGCACGCGGTGATGGTTCGGCAAGCGGAACTGGCTGACGACGCTCGCGTGACACTTGCCGCAGACCTCGGCCTGCGAGCGCTCACCGAGCGGCGAGCCCTGCTCGCCGTTGGAGGGATGACAGTCGAGGCACGAGACGCCGGATCGGGCGTGCGTGCCCGAGTCCCAGGAGTGCAAGGCCTCCTGCCCGGCGTGGCAGCTCGTGCAGACTTCGGCGCTACGTCGACCGTCGAGCGAGGCGGGCCGCACGATGTGCTCGAGCGATCCCCCGAAGCCGATGTGGAGCGTCGCGGGACCGTGGCAGCTCTCGCAAGCGCCTTTGCCCTGCAACGAAGCATGGAACGAGCGCTCGAACCCCTTGTGCGGCTCGGGATGGCAGTCGGCGCAACGGGCATCGCCGGCCGGCTCGGCTTCGCGGAGCGCGAGCTCGAGGCTGGGCCACCCGGCTTGGGCGTCCCGATCCCGATCGACATGATGCACCGGATGGCACGAGGTACAGCGGAGCCCGCGCGCTTGAAACGCTTCGACCTCTTCCTGATGCTCGGCGATCTCGGCTTGATGGCATCCCGAGCAAACCGCGTCGGCTTCCTCGGCATCGATGCGGCGCAGGTTGCGAATGGTGCTGCGATCGCCGCCCGACTTGAAGTGCTCGGCGCCCGGCCCGTGGCAGCTTTCGCACCCCTCTTCGGGTGTTGCGGGCGTTTGCAGCGCGGCGTGATCGGTCGCCGCCAGCTCGTGGAGCTTGCGCGCATGGCAAAGGGCACAGCCCTCGGTGCCCAGATACTCAGAGGAAGCGATGAGGGAAGGAAGTGCGCGCGCGCCCGACTTCTTCTCGTGGATGGGATGGCAGCCGAGGCAGGAGGGGTTCTTGTCGGCGTACTCGTGATTCGGCCACTCGCGGACGTGATCGCTGCCGCCCAGATGGCAGGTGCGGCACAGGGCGTCGGCCTTCGGGCCGGGGGTGATCGACGTCATCGACTTCGCGGTGCCTTCGAGGGCGTGTGCGGGGCTTCCCTCATGACAGGTGCCGCAGCCCTGGTAGATCCCGCCGTGCAGCAGGATGCCGTGGGCGGTGTCCCGAAATCCGTCAGCCGCTTCGGCGTGACACTCGGCGCAGTCACGATCGAGGCTCCGCAGCCGGAACGTGTCGTCCGGAGCTGGGCGTGCAGTCCGAGGAGCCTCGGTAGCCGGCGGCGAGGTGAGAGGCAGGGTACCGAGGACCACGGCCATCATGAGGGCGGGTGGCAGGGTCAAGGCGAGGACGGCCGCGAGGGCTGAACCCTCACGCGAGCCGAGTCTGAGCACGGTGCGCCTCCGGTTGCTGCGTCTCGTGGGGTGCTCGAGCCCGCTGGCTCGATCGGATCCGGTTACCGATGGGAGCTCGCCGGCGATACGCAGTCTCCGGTGCCGAAGTTCCCGATCGTCCTGTTGTCGAGGAGCGGGAACGCGAAGATCTCTCGCGATGAATGGAGTCCGGTCGAGGCAGCGCCTCATTCGTCAGAGCGGCGCATTGTAGCGAACGACGCCCGGATCAGGGGCGCCGTTCATGAAATCTCGAGGTTCCGGTCGGGCGAGGGCTACTTGGCGACGACGACGCGCGAGAAGCGCAGCACCTTGCCGCCGAAGAGGTACCCGCGGAGGCGCTCGGCGACCACGAGATTGCGATCGTCGCCTTGCCCACGCACGGTCTCGACCGCGACGTGACGCGAGGGATCGAAGGGCTTGCCGATGGAGTCGATCGGGACCGCGCCCGCGTCGACGATCAGCTTCTGCAGGCGTCCCTTGAGGAGGGAGATCCCGCGGAGCCAACCAGCCACCTCGTCCCAGCTCGATTGAGCACCGTCGGAGCGCCGCCCGAAGAGGAAGAACCGGCGGCGGACGCGGGACTCGGCGGGGATCCGGTCGAGGAGGCGCTTGCCGCTGGCCAAGGTCTCTTCCAGGATGTCGGCGAACGGGAGCAGGTCGGCGACGAAGCGCCCGGTGACGTCCTCTCGAAGTTGCTCGAGCGAGCCCGAGAGCGACTCGAGGCCGTTGCGCATGCGCGACTGGCCATCATCGAGCTGACCGAGCTGCTCGACGAGCTGCTTCTGATGGTCATGGCGAGTCCGCTCGAAGGAGCGGCTCTCTTCTCGCAGAGACTGGATCAGCTCTTCGACGCCCTGAATGCGCTCGAGCTTCGAGCCGGTCTCGTTGAGATTGCGGCCGATGGACTCGATGTCATCGGCGATGGACTCGAGCCGACGCCGCACGTCGGAGCCCGAATCGAGGTTCTTGATGTGCCCCACCTCCTGTTGCACCTGGTCGAGCTTGCTCGCCAGGAACTCCAGTCGGTTGCTCAAAGGCGACAAAGCGCTCTGGAACCGATCCTCGAGGCCGTCCCACTGACGGTTCTGCGCCTCTTTCGTCAGCTCCTTGAAACGCACCGCAACAGTCTTCAGCAAAGACATGGCACGCCTCCTCGAAAGAAGTCGGTCAGGCGCGGCGCCATCGAGGGTGGCCACGAAGATCGTGGCTCGGCTCAGAAGCCCTCGCTCGGACAAATCCCCGCAATTGAAATCGACCCAACCTTCGAACGTTCTAAGAAAGCTCTTATCATAGGCGCAAGACAATTTTAGATAATTCTTAGCCACGATCGCTCGGGTCCCCGTCTCCCCGAGCCGCACCACGTTGGGGGTCGAGGGGTGTTCGTGTGTGAGTGAGTGGGTGGGTCGCCGCCTGGTGTTGTGGGGAGGGAGGTGACTAGCAAGGTCCGTGAGTGGAGCTTGGGGCTGACCCATCGCTGCGCTTCGGGTTCGTTGGGTCTCTGCGCCGGTCTTCGCCGTCGCTTCGAGATCGAGCCGGCAACGACCCTGGACGGACCAAGCTGGGACCGGTCGCTGCGCTCACGGCTCACCCCCTCACGCGGCGCAGGGCTCTGCACGAACCAAGCACCACGGCACCCGAGCATCTGGGCACCACCCTCAGCCACCCAAAGTGCGAAGCTTTGTCTGTTTCGACTTTTCACGGACCCTCAGCCGAGCGAGGGGCTGACCCATCGCTGCGCTTCGGGTTCGTTGGGTCTCTGCGCCGGTCTTCGCCGTCGCTTCGGGATCGAGCCGGCAACGACCCTGGACGGACCAAGCTGGGACCGGTCGCTAGATCGGA
>JAVJTD010000381.1:0-7106 GCA_040219065.1 Planctomycetota bacterium | reverse complement strand
GTGGACCTCGACGACGTCCTCGACGGCCTGGAACCCGAACTCGTCGGTGGCGCCGTGGACCGTCCCGCCGCGAACGCCGCCGCCGGCGAGCCAGACGGTGAAGCCGTAGGGATTGTGATCTCGTCCGCGCGTCGCGTCGCCGGATTGCTTGAGCTCGACCGTCGGCGTGCGTCCGAACTCGCCGCCGCAGATCACGAGCGTGTCTTCCAATAGACCCCGCTGCTCGAGGTCCATCAGCAGCGCTCCGATCGACTGGTCGCACTGCCGCGCCAGCGTGCGATGCACCTCGATGTCGTCATGCGAGTCCCACGGCTGACCCGCCCCGTGCCAGAGCTGCACGAAGCGCACGCCTCGCTCCACCAGCCGCCGCGCGATCAGTGCCTGGCGAGCGTGGACTCCGTCACCGTACATCTTGCGAATCGACTCGGGCTCCTTCGAGACGTCGAAGACATCGGACGCTTCCATCTGCATGCGGAAGGCGAGCTCGAAGGACTGCTGGCGTGCGTCGAGGCGATCGTCTGCCATTCGTTGCCTCCGATGCGCCTCGTTGATCTGCGTGAGGAGATCGAGCTGCTGGCGCTGTCCGTCTCGCGGGACGACGTCGCTGCGGATGTTTTCGATCAAGCGATCGACGCTCTCGTGCTGCGGATCGATGAACGTGCCCTGGTAAGCGCCCGGCAAGAAACCCGCTCGCCAGTTCTCCGTGGCCTTGATGGGATAGCCACCCGGGCACATCGCGATGAACCCCGGCAGGTTCTCGTTCTCGCTACCCAACCCGTAGGTGATCCAAGAGCCCATGCTCGGCCGTGACTGCACCGCGTCACCGCAATTCATCAGCATCAATGACGGCTCGTGATTCGGGATCGCTGCCTTCATCGAGCGGATGACAGCGATCTTGTCGATCTGGGACGCGACGAACGGGAAGATCTCGCTGACCTCGATGCCGCTCTCGCCGCTCTTGGTGAAGGCGAAGGGCGAAGGGAACGCCGCGCCCGTCTTGCGCTCGGTCGGCAGGTTGCCACCCGGGATCTCGCGGCCGGCGTACTTCGCGAGCATCGGCTTGGGATCGAACGTGTCGATGTGTGACGGACCGCCGTTCAAGAAGAACTGGATCACGCGCTTCGCCCGGGCCGGCCGCGGCGACGGCCGAGCGAACGGCGAATCGCCGAGCGCGGCCCTGGCCCCCATCCCGAGCGCGGCAAGTCCGAGCGATCCGAGACCGAGGCCGCTGCGCAAGAGCCACTCTCGGCGGCTCATTGGCCGGGAGGTCGGTGCGGTGTGGAGATCGTTCGGGTTCATGGAGCTGTCTCGGGAAGTGTCATGGTCAGTCGACGAAGGCGAGCTCGTTGGACAAGAGCAGGACTTGGGCGAGCTTCTCCAGGGCGGTCAATGGGTCGGGTGGAGACGGCCCGCGGAAGTCGGCCTCCGATCGCCACGCCTCGGGCGCGGCACCACTCGCGTCCCCTACCTCCCGAAGCGAGACCGTCCAAGTGAACTCGTCCCAGCCGAGGTTGTCCCGAACGTCGACCACGAAGTCGAGCGTCGCCCCGGCCGGGAGTGTGATCGGCCCCAGAGACGTCTGCGCCTGCTGCTGGTGCAAGCTCCAGATCGCGAGCACGCCATCCGTCGAGGACTCGATATGCGCACGAAAGCCGTCACCCTGGGGATGAGCGTGAGCGAGTGTGCCTTCGACCGACAGCACCAGATCGCGCGGTGCGACGAAGCGCCGGATCGCGGCGTGCCCGAGATCGTTGCCCGGATGCCCACCGTCCTTCGTGAGGGTCACCCAACCGAGCGCCGCGTCCGGAAGCTCGGGACCGCCTCGCCAGGTGTCGCCCGTGAAGTGAGGCAACAGCTCGAAGGACTCGATCCGCAGCGTTGCGGCATTCAACGCCCCATAGCCATAAAGCCACGGCGAGGGCGGCATCGGCGTCGGCGCCTCGACGGCGGCTTCACGCAGGAAGCGCTGGGCGAGCGCTTGCTCCTCGGCGGTCGGTGATCTTTGGAGCGCTGCCGCGTAGAGCCGCTGAATGATCACGTCCGGCGTGGATTCCGGTGCTTGCACGAGTCGGGCGAGGTCCCGGGCCCTCTCGATCACGAACGAGTCGTTCAACAAGAAGAGAGCCTGCTGCGGAACGGTCGTGGCGTGCCGCTTC
Organism: Planctomycetota bacterium; assembly: GCA_040219065.1. GTDB lineage: Bacteria > Planctomycetota > OFTM77 > OFTM77 > OFTM77 > OFTM77. The sequence continues at coordinate 4,950 of JAVJTD010000381.1, read as the reverse complement.
GGGCTGTGCTGATCCGGACTGGCAAAGTCGAAGGTTCGATAGAGCGCGGGAAGGTCTCGCCGATCGATGAAGCCATAGAGCGTGCGCCGGCCGGGTGACGCCTGCGCGGTGAGCTCGACCGGAGCTCCGTACAACTGTGGGTCGAGCTGACCCGAGACGGCCAAGAGTGTGTCGCGCAGCTCCTCGAGCTCGAGCCGCCGGCGGTTCATTCGCCACAGCAGCCGGTTCTCGGGATCGATCGCCTCGAAGGCCGGGTGTCCATCGCTCGCCTGCCGGTAGACCGACGAGAGCATCAAGAGGCGGTGCAGCTGCTTGATCGACCAGCCCGACTCCATGAACTGCACCGCGAGATTGTCGAGGAGCTCGGGATGGCTCGGCCGCTCGCCGCGCGCTCCGAAATCGCTCGGTGTGCGCACGAGGCCCTGGCCGAAGTGATGGTGCCAGACGCGATTGACCAGGACTCGGGCCGTCAGTGGATTGCGCGGGCTCGCGATGGCACGGGCGAGCGCGAGGCGTCCGCTCTCGTTGTCGAAGTCGACGCCGGGTGCCGGCAGGGCGCTGAGGAAGCGGCGCGACACTTCGTCCTCGGGACGGTTCGGATCACCGCGGCGGAAGATCCGGGCCGTGCGCTGCACCGGGCGGTCTTCGAGGCTCAACGCGTGGGGCGGAGCGCCCTCCGAGCCGAGGATCCAGCGCTCGATGTCGGCTTGGAGCTGCGCGAGCTGGACTCGAGTCGGCTCGTCGAAGAACGGCTCGACGTCGCTCGGAGCCAGCGTCGAGACGGTGACCGGAGAGCCCGATGCGTAGAGCACTTGGCGCAAGGCCTCCTGCGCCGGATCCGGCAGCGCTTCGGGTGGACTCTCGCCTCGTGCGGACGCTTGCTCGACCTCCGAGCGCCACGTGTCGGCGACGGAGCCGAGGAGCTGCCCGTACCGTCTGGCGACCTCTTCGATGCTCTTGGGCGGTTCGTCCCGGAACAGTCGATCCACGTGCGCATTGAGCTTCCCTGATAGCTTCTCAGGATCGTGGAGCTCGCTCGCCAGGGCCGCGGCGCGAGATGCGAAGTCTTCCTCGGACGCTTCCGCGAGGCGATGCAACGGTCCGAAGATCGGATCGAAGCCGCGGGCGGACTCGGTCAAGTAGCGGTGCCAGGCGCGAACGATCGCCGGGTTGATGTCATCGGGACCGAGGATCGCGTAGAAGCTCTCGGGCGGCAGGCTGTCCCGGTCGAGCGAGGCCAAGAGGTACTCGGTGACTCGTCCGCGCAGCCGGTCTTCGAGCTCTCGGCACTTGGTCTGACGGAGCTCCTCGAGCTTGCGCTCGCGCTCCTCGAGGCCGGCGGCGAAGCGGCGGTACGCCTCGGTCACTTCGGGCTCGGCTTCGAGGTTGACCAGACGCTCGGTCGTCCCAGCGAAGATGCCGTAGAGCGAGTAGTAATCGGCCGCCGGTATCGGATCGAACTTGTGATCGTGGCAGCGGGCACAGCTCACCGTGAGGCCCATCGTGCCTCGCGTGACGACGTCGATGCGGTCGTCGATGATATCGTGCGGATTGCCGAGGAAGCGTTGCCCCAAGGTGAGGAAGCCGAGGGCGGGGAGGCGGCTCGGCTCGGTCGGTCGCAAGCGATCGGCGGCGATCTGCGCGATCAAGAGCTCGTCGTAGGGAAGGTCGTCGTTGAAGGCGCGGATGACCCAGTCGCGGTAGCGGTAAGCCTGAACGAAGCGCGCCTCCTGGCGGTCGTAGACGTAGCCCTTGGTATCGGCATAGCGGGCGACGTCCAGCCAGTGCCGACCCCACTGCTCCCCGTAATGCGGAGACGCGAGCAGCCGATCGATGAGTCGCTCATAGGCGTCCTCCCGAGTGTCGGCGACATAGGCGTCCACCTCTTCGGGCGACGGAGGCAACCCGGTGAGATCGTAGGTCGCGCGACGAATCAGAGTGCGCGCATCGGCTTCGGGAGCCGGTTGCAATCCCTTCGCTTCGAGAGCCTCGAGAATGAAGGCGTCGACCGGAGTGCGAGCCCAAGAGGCGCCCTTCGGCTGCGGTACCTCGGCCCTCTGGGGAAGGATGAAGGACCAATGCGGCTCAGCGGATGTCGGCTCGAGGGACGCATCCGACTCGCGAGGATCGATGGCCCCCTGCTCGACCCAATGCACGAACGCCGCGATCTGGGCATCGGTCAGGCGGCCTCGGGGCGGCATCGCCAGATCGTCCTCGTGGCGCAGCGCACGAATGAGAAGGCTGTCCTCGGGACGACCGGGAACGATCGCTGGTCCCCGCTCACCGCCCGACAGCAGCCCCTCCCGACTGTCGAGGCGAAGGGCCGCGCGCAGACGGCGAGCTTCGGAGCTGTGGCACGAGTAACAGCGCTCGACGAGAACGGGCCGAATGTGCCGCTCGAAGAAGTCGACGCGATCGTCCGTCGGACTGACTGCGTCTTGAAGCAGACCGGCGGTGCAAACGGCGAGGAGGAAGGAAAGCATGACGGCATCTCGGTCGCGAGTCTCTTCGTCGATCGAGCCGGGCGCTCCGGCGACTGGAAGATCCCCTGCAGTATGAACCGTCTGGAGTCGGTGAGACAAGCCGGGGGGAGCCGTGCCCGGATCGTGATCGTCCGCCACGCCCACTTCGCTTCACGATGGCATTGGACAGCGAGCTCCGTCTCGGGCCATCGATCTTGCATCACCCGGAACGTAGACAGAGCCCGCTCCGGAGCCGGTGCCGGGGAACGTTGCTGCCGGGTGCCAACGTTCTCGATTCAGTCCGGATCGCCGCTGAGCACCCAGCCGGCCCAGTCGCGGATTGAGTAAATGGAGCTCCCTTCCTCATCGAGCTGCTCGCGGATCTTCTGCTTCGCGTTCCAGAGCGCCTTCGCCGTCGGCTCCTTCAGCACCCAGAGCCTTCGGTAGAGCTCCGTCATCAGTTCACGCGTTGCTTCATCGGGTACCTTCCAGAGCGACGTGATCGCCGTTCGCACGCCGGCGGCGTGCAGCGCCGCTTGCAAGGACGCGATACCCTGCCCACCGCGGCGAAGCCCGACGTTCGTCTCACACGCCGAGAGCACACACAGCCCGACGCCGCTCAAATCCATCGCGCCGATCTCTTCGGCCGTCATCACCCCGCGCACGCGGCCATACATGTCCGCCGCGCCGTTGGCGCCGGTGAATGCGAGGCCGCAGAGCAGAGACGGTGCGAGTCCGCGCACCTGATCGCGCAGCGACGAGCCCATGACGTGCATCTGCTCGTCGATCCCGTCGGCGGTCGACGCGACCGACTCCGGCGCGAACCAACCATGAGTCGCGAGGTGGAGGTAGCGGTGCTGCGGGGCGAGAGCCTCGAAGGCCTCACGAGTGGCGCCCTCGCGAGTCAGCACATCGGGCTCGGGTGACCCGTCATTCTTGAACGCGTCGCGGAAGTACTCGGCGACCGCCAGAGCCTCACGACGCGTCTCGTTCAGCTCGCCGAACGACCAGGAGAACGCCTCGGCTCGACTGCCGCGCAAGCTGAACGCCGCGGTGCCCACCGAGCGCGTTTCGACCCGCTCGCGATCGGTCGTGCGAGCGTTCTCGGCCGGGCGATCATAGTCGACGCCGCCGACCACCAAGAGGCTGCGAGCGGCGAGTGGAGAGGATCCTTCGATCGTCAGATCGGAGAGCGCCAGGCGATAGGAGATCCGGTAGCGGTCGCCCAGTAGACCCTCGCCGTCGGGCAACGCATCGAAGGGCAAGGCGTGGAGAGCGCTCGCCGGAGCGATGACCAACTTGTCGGCCTCACCGATCCCTTCGCTCAGGGGATGGAAGATCAGCCGTGTCACCGCCAGGCCCACGCGGCGCGTGAGGTCCACCGCTGACGTGGACCCGCGCCGGGAAGTGGCACCGACGGCACTACGCCAGCTCTCGATCGCAGCCTCGATCTCTGCGGCCGGACCCAGCTCGACTCGGCGGAGGCTCCCATCGGGAAGGAGCACCCAGGCGAGGTAGCTCGGGGTCGTCGTCTCCAGCTTGGTCTTGGGGTCGATCGTCCAGCGACCGTAGCGCCAGTAGGCGATCGCGACCTCGCCGTCGGCGAGCCTCGCCGCGATCGCGCTCGCTTCGAGCTCGGGCAAGTACCGTCCGCCGCCTGTCGCTTCGAGACGGGCGAGCAGCGCGCGGCGAAGGCGGTCTCGCTCGCGGACGAGCCCGGCGAAGCGGGAGCGATCCTCCGCGGGCGACCCGGCCAGCTCGTTGAGCCGGCGATTCGCCTGGGCGATGCCCAACCGAAGCTCTCGGGCGACGGGGTCGGCCCGGAGACTGCTCCGGACGCGAGCCGCACTCGCCTCCGCTCCGCGGATCGCCTCGCACATCGAAAAGCAAAGCCGCTCGCCGACGGCATCCGCCGCGAAGGCGCCCGCCCCGGAAGAGATCGAGAGAGCCGTGCTGACGACCGCGTCACTGACAAGCCGCTTGTCCGAGATCGAATCCAACGATCGCCCCCGGACACTCATCGTGCGCGCGAGATCGCGGGCGAGCTCTTGGCTCTTCTCCGCCTCACCGCTCGCAGCCCGCGATCTTGCGAGATTCGACCGGGCGGTCTGGAGGTGGGGGTGATCTTCGGGCAGGGTCCGGGAGAGGAACTCGAGCACCTGCTCTCGAAGCGCGCGCGCACCGGGGAGATCGCCCAGGTCGGCCATCGTCAACGCCAGGTTCCCTCGGGCGGTCTGGAGGAGGGGGTGATCTTCGGGCAGGGTCCGGGAGAGGAACTCGAGCACTTGCTCGAAGAGCGCGCGCGCGCCGGGGAGATCGCCCAGGTCGGCCATCGTCCCCGCCAGGTTCAACCGGGCGGTCTGGAGGTCGGGGTGATCTTCGGGCAGGGTCCGGGAGAGGACCTCGAGCACCTGCTCTTGAAGCGCGCGCGCCCCGGGGAGATCGCCCAGGACGCTCATCGTCATCGCCAGGTTCCCTCGGGCGGTCT
>JAVJTD010000380.1:0-21775 GCA_040219065.1 Planctomycetota bacterium | reverse complement strand
GCCACCGAGCCCGGAAGCGCCAGGCTGTTGCACCTGCCCGACGACGGTGTCGTCCTCGTCCAGGCGATCCCCGACCGACAGGAGCACGGCTCTTTCCACCGTGTTCCGCAGCTCGCGGATGTTGCCCGGCCAGTGGTAGCTCTGGAGGATCGAGAACGCGTCCGGCACGAAGCCGACGACGTTCTTCTTGAAGTCGCGATTGAACGAGTCGACGAAGTGCTCGATGAGTGCCGGCACGTCGGCCCGGCGATCACGGAGCGGCGGGATGTCGATCGGGATGACCTTCAAACGATAAAAGAGGTCTCCCCGGAAGCTGCCTTCGTCGACGGCCCGTCCCAGGTCCTTGTTCGTCGCGGCGACGATGCGCACGTCGACGGTGATGTCCCGCGTGCCGCCCACCCTCTTGAACGACCGGTCCTCGAGGAACCGCAGGAGCTTCCCCTGCAGGTTGAGCGGCATGTCGCTGATCTCGTCGAGGAACACCGTGCCGCCGTTGGCCAGCTCGAAGAGGCCCTTCTTCTGCTGCTTGGCATCGGTGAATGCGCCCTTCTCGTGACCGAAGAGCTCGCTCTCCATGATGGTCTCGGCGAGGGCCGTGCAGGTGATGTTCATGAAGGGCCGCTCGGCCTTGGGGCTCTCGTAGTGAAGCGCCCGCGCGACCAATCCTTTGCCCGTTCCGCTCTCGCCTTGGATCAAGATCGTCTGGGCCTCGCTCTCGGCGACGCGACGCACGAGCTCGACGATCTCGCCCATGAGCCGGCTTCGGTACACGATGTTGTGCATGCCGAAGCGGCGCTTGTTCTGCTCGCGGAAGGCATTCACCTCCTGGAGCAGGTCGGCCGTGTCGAGCGTTTTTCGCACCGTCAGCGCCATGCCGTCGATGTCGAACGGCTTGATGACGTAGTCCTGCGCGCCGAGCTTCATCGCGTCCACGGCGTTCTGCACGGTGCCGTAGGCGGTCATGAAGATGACGCCCAGCTCGGGGTCGACGGCCTTGAGACGCTCGAGCAATTCGAGCCCGTTCATGTCGGGCAGACGGAAGTCGAGCACGGCGAGCGCGAAGTCACCCGAGGCAAAGCCCTCAAGCGCCGCCTGACCGTTCTCGGCCTCCTCGACCTCGAAGCCATCTTGCTGGAAGCGCTCCTTGAGCGACCAGCGAATCAGCTTCTCGTCGTCGACGATCAGGATGCGGCGAGCGGTGGTGCGGCGTCTGGGTAAGGTCGTTTCAGTCATGACGATCTCTTCGCTCCCTCCCCCAGGGACCGGTCAGTACATGCCGAGCTCGAGGCGAGCGGCTTCGGACATCAGCTCCGGGGTCCAGGGCGGATCCCAAACGAGCTCGACCTTGGCGTCGGTGACGCCCTCGACGGACTGCACCTTCTGCTGCACCTCGCCCGGCAGCGAGCCCGCGACGGGACAGTTCGGCGAGGTGAGGGTCATCCGGACGTGCACGTTGGAGTCGGCGTCGACGTCGATGTGGTAGATCATCCCGAGCTCGTAGATGTTCACCGGGATCTCGGGATCGAATACGGTCTTGAGCATGGTCACCACGTCATCGTAGAGACCGCCGCCCTCGGTCGATGCCGCAGGGGAATCCGGGCTGGCCTGGCTTCCTTCGGACGCCGCGGGCTCGGTCTCGGGAGAGTTCACAGGGCGATGCTCTTCGCTACGGTCGGTCATGACGAGTCACTCCGTCGTGACGGTTTTTTGCTGGTTCTCGAGAGCGGCCCGCACGGTGTGCCAGACGAGCGAGGCACACTTCACGCGCGCGGGATAGTCGTGGACGCCCGAGAAGACGGCGAGCTTGCCGAGCTCGATGTCTTCGGGCACGGCGTCGGGTCCTTCGGTGACGAGAGCGTGAAATGACTCGAACAGCGCGTTCGCCTCCTCGAGGGTCTTGCCCTTGAGCGTCTCAGTCATCATCGACGCGGACGCGGTCGAGATCGCGCAGCCCGAGCCCTGGAAGGCCAGGTCCTGGATCCTCTCGCCCTCGAGCACGATGTCGACCGAGACCTTGTCGCCGCAGAGTGGGTTGAACCCGTCGGCGTGACGATCCGCGCCTTCGATGACGCGGAAGTTCCGCGGCCTCTTGTTGTGATCGAGGATGACCTCTTGATAGAGATCGCCGAGCTCGGACATCAGCGAAACACCTTTGCCACTTGCTCGAGGCCGCGCGCGAGGGCCTCGATGTCTTCCTTCGTGTTGTACAGTGCGAACGAGGCGCGAGCCGTCGCGGGCACCCCGAAGAAGTCCATCACCGGCTGCGCGCAATGATGCCCGGCTCGCACCGCGATCCCTTGCTGATCGAGGATCGTCCCGATGTCGTGCGGATGGACGCCTTCGAGCGTGAACGAGAGCACGCTCGCCTTGTGATCGGCGGTACCGACGATGCGGATGCCGTCGATCCCCGACAAGATCTCGGTCGCCTCCTCGAGCAGCACCGACTCGTGGGCCGCGATGCGCTCGAGCCCGACGGCCGTGACGTAGTCGAGGGCCGCGGCGAGGCCGATGGCGCCGCAGATATTCGGGGTGCCGGCCTCGAACTTGTGCGGGATGGTGTTGTACTCGGTACGCTCGAAGGTCACCGAGCGGATCATCTCGCCGCCGCCTTGGTAGGGCGGCATCGTGTCGAGGTGTTCGGCCTTGCCCCACAGGGCGCCGATGCCGGTCGGCCCGTAGACCTTGTGTCCCGAGAACGCGTAGAAGTCGCAGCCGAGCGCCTGAACGTCGATCGGTAGGTGAGGCGCGGCTTGTGCGCCGTCGACGACGACGGGAATGCCCCTTTCCTTCGCCGCGGCCACGAAGTCCGCGAGCGGATTGATCGTGCCGAGCGCGTTGCTGACGTGCGAGACCGAGACGAGCTTGGTCTTGTCGGTCAGCGCCGCCCGGAATGCTTCGAGAGTCACGACACCGCGCTCGTCGATCGGGGCGACCGTCAACGTGGCGTCCTTCTCTTGGCAGAGCATCTGCCAGGGCACGATGTTCGAGTGGTGCTCGAGACCGGTGATCAAAACTTCATCGCCGGCCGCGACCCTTTGCCGCCCGAAGGTCTGGGCGACCAGGTTCACGGCTTCGGTCGTGCCGCGCGTGAAGATGATCTCCTTGACGCTCGGCGCCGAGAGGAAGCGCTGCACGGTGGCGCGGGCACCTTCGTAGCCCCGCGTCGCCCGCTCACTGAGCGTGTGCACACCGCGATGGACGTTGGCGTTGTCGCGCTCGTAGTATTCCCGGATCGCGTCGATCACCGCCTTGGGCTTCTGGCTGGTCGCGGCGTTGTCGAGATACACGAGCCTGTGCCCGTGAATCTCTTGCGCAAGGATCGGAAAGTCCCGCTTCCGCAAAGCGGCCGCGTCGAAGGTCTCGGTTTCCATCAGCTCGGGGTTCTGTGTCATCACTCGGCCTCCAGCTCCTTGGCACCCGGCAACTTGTCGACGAGCCACGCCTGGATGGCCGCGCGAAGCGGCTCGGGCTCGATGCCGTCCAGCACGTCCGTCGCGAAGCCGCGGGTGAGCAAGCTCCGCGCGGCCGACTCGCCGATGCCGCGCGCGCGAAGATAGTAGAGCGCGTCCTCGTCGATCTGACCGATCGTGGCGCCGTGAGCGCAGCGTACGTCGTCGGCATAGATCTCGAGCTGCGGCTTGGTGTCGATCACCGCGTCCTTCGAGAGCACCAGGTTCTTGTTCGTCTGCACGGAGTCGGTCTTCTGCGCCTGCGGGCGCACCCAGACCTTGCCGTCGAAGACGCCGTGACCCTTCTCGTCGAGGACGCCCTTGTACAGCTCACGGCTCGTGCAATGTGGCACCCTGTGGTCGACGACGGTGTGATGATCGGCGAGCTGCTCGCCGTGCACCACGAAGAGCCCGTTCAAAGTCGTGCTGCCGCCGGGCTGCTCGAAGCGCACGCGAATGTCGTTGCGGGCGATCGCGCCGCCGATCGAGATCGAGTGCGAGTCGAAGGTGCCGTCACGATCGATACTGGCGAGGATCGCGGCCACGTGCCAGGCCTGCTCGTCCTCGAGTTGCAGCTTGACGTGATCGACACGCGCATTGGCGCCGACGAACACCTCGGTGACGGCATCGGTCAGCCCGCCCTCCCCCGAGGCACCGTACGACTCGAGCACCTGGACGCGGGCCGAGGTCTCGGCGACGATCAGGATGCGCGGGGCCTGGAGCTGCGGCCGCTCGGGACGGCTGCCGAGGTGCACGATGTGCACCGGCTTCTCGACCGTGACGTTCTTCGGCACGAAGACGAACACACCGTCGGCGAAGTAGGCGGCGTTGAGAGCGGCGAACGCGAGGTCGTCGCGGTCGGGATGGCTCTCGAGATGCTTCTCGACGACGCCGCTCTCGAGGGCACCGGCGAGGGACTGGACGAGGACGCCGTCCGGCAAGGGACCGGTGTCTCGAGTGACCTCGGGACGAAAGACGCCATCGACGAGGACGATCTCGTGCGTCTCGAGGCCGGGAGCGCGCAGAGCGTCGAGGGCCTGGGCGTCGACTGCGTGACCGGGATCAGCAGGCGTCAGGTCGGCCTTCGCGATCGGCGCGACGCTGGTGTACTTCCAGGCTTCGTCGCGCTTGGTCGGGAAGCCCAGGCTCTGGAACCGCTCGAGGGCGGCCTGGCGACGAGCCTTCAGCCACGCTGGCTCGGAGCGCTGTGCCTGCACGGCGGCGAACTGCTCGACGAGGGGATGGGGACGGGCCACGACGGGAGACATGAATTCCTCCTCAGGCCTTGGCGCCACTGGGCTCGAACGCGGCGTAGCCGTGCTTCTCGAGCTCGAGGGCAAGCTCCTTGCCGCCCGACTTGACGATGCGGCCGTCGGCGAAGACGTGGACCACGTCGGGGACGACGTAGTCGAGCAAGCGCTGATAGTGCGTGATCAGGATGATGCTGCGCTCGGGACCGCGGAGCGACTCGATGCCCTTGGAGACGACGCGCAAGGCATCGATGTCGAGGCCCGAGTCGGTCTCGTCGAGCACGGCGAGCTTCGGCTCGAGCACCGCCATCTGGAGGATCTCGTTGCGCTTCTTCTCACCACCGGAGAAGCCGACGTTGACGGGTCGCGTCAGGAACTTGGGGTCCATCTCGACGAGGGCAGCCTTCTGCTTGATGAGCTGCAAGAAGTCCATCGCGTCGAGCTCTTCCTCACCGCGCGACTTGCGCAGCGCGTTGAGCGCCGAGCGCAGGAAGTAGTTGTTCGCGACACCCGGGATCTCGACCGGGTACTGGAAGCCGAGGAACAGACCGGCGCGCGCGCGGTCTTCGACCTCGAGGTCGAGCAGGTTCTTGCCCTCGAAGGTCACCGTGCCGTCGGTCACCTCGTAGCCGCTCTTGCCCGCGAGGACATGGGCGAGGGTGCTCTTGCCCGAGCCGTTCGGGCCCATGATCGCGTGGACCTCGCCGGGCTTCACCTCGAGGTCGAGGCCCTTGAGGATCTCGGCGCCCCCGGCGGTGGCGTGCAGGTTCTTGATCGTCAACATCGCTGGTCTCTGTTTTCCTTCTCGATTCATTGTCTCGCGGCGGACCGATCGCAGGGTCCGGTACGGTTCCGTCGATTCGGTCGGCCTCAGCCGACGCTGCCTTCGAGGGTGACGCCCAAGAGCTTCTGCGCTTCGACCGCGAACTCCATGGGCAGCTCGCGGAAGACCTCCTTGCAGAAGCCGTTCACGATCAAGCTGATCGCGTCCTCGGCGGAGAGCCCTCTCTGCTGGCAGTAGTAGATCTGGTCCTCGCTGATCTTCGAGGTCGAGGCCTCGTGCTCGATGTGAGCCGTCGGGTTCTTCGCCTCGAGGTAGGGCACGGTGTGCGCGCCGCATTGGTCGCCGATGAGCAAGGAATCGCACTGTGAGTAGTTGCGGGCGTTGTGAGCGCCCTTCTGGATCTTGACGAGGCCGCGGTACGTCTGCTGACCGTGCCCGGCCGAGATGCCCTTGGAGATGATCGTGCTCTTGGTGTTCTTGCCCAGGTGGATCATCTTCGTGCCGGTGTCCGCCTGCTGGCGGTTGTTCGTCACCGCGACCGAGTAGAACTCGCCGACCGAGTCATCGCCCAGGAGGATGCAGCTCGGGTACTTCCAGGTGATCGCCGAGCCCGTCTCGACCTGCGTCCAGGAGATCTTCGAGCCCTGGCCCGCGCACTTGCCGCGCTTGGTGACGAAGTTGTAGATGCCGCCCTTACCGTTCTTGTCGCCGGGGTACCAGTTCTGGACCGTCGAGTACTTGATGGTCGACTTCTCGAGGGCGACGAGCTCGACGACGGCGGCGTGGAGCTGGTTCTCGTCACGCTGCGGCGCGGTGCAGCCCTCGAGGTAGCTGACCGTGGCGCCGTCGTCGGCGACGATCAGCGTGCGCTCGAACTGACCGGTGTTGGCGGCATTGATGCGGAAGTAGGTCGAGAGCTCCATCGGGCAGCGAACGCCCTTGGGGATGTAACAGAAGGAGCCGTCGGTGAAGACCGCCGAGTTGAGCGCGGCGTAGAAGTTGTCGGTCACCGGCACGACCGTCCCCAGGTACTGCCGGACGAGGTCGGGATGCTCCTGCACCGCCTCGGAGAACGAGCAGAAGATGATGCCAAGCTCGTTCAGCTTGCCCTTGAAGGTCGTCGCCACCGAGACGCTGTCGAAGACGGCGTCGACCGCCACCCCGGCGAGCATCTCCTGCTCGTGGAGCGGGATGCCGAGCTTTTTGTAGGTCTCCAAGAGCTCGGGATCGACCTCGTCGAGGCTCTTCGGGCCGTCCTTCTTCGACTTCGGGGCCGAGTAGTAGGAGATCGCCTGGTAGTCGATCGGCGGATAGGTGACGGCCGCCCACTGCGGCTCCTCCATCTCGAGCCACGACCGGTACGCCTTGAGGCGCCACTCGAGCAGCCACTCGGGCTCGTTCTTCTTGGCCGAGATGAAGCGGATGATGTCCTCGCTCAGCCCGGGAGGCGCGGAGTCGGATTCGATATCGGTGACGAAGCCGTACTGGTACTCACGTCCGGTCAGCTCTTTGATTTCGCGGGTCGACATGGCTCTTCTTCCTGATGGGCAACTGCTCAGAGCAGCTCGGTGCCCGTTCGCTTCGATTCACTCGGACGCGGCGCCGGGACCAACGCGTCGTCGCCATGTGGCAACGCGCCCGGTCCGATCAGATCCGTCAGATGCACGCTCTCGAGTGCGCCGCGAATCACTCGGTTGATCTTCTGCCAAGGTCCCTGCAGCGGGCAGCCGGCCTCTTGCTCGCAGTCGCCCAGCCCATCGACGCTGCATTCGGTGATCGCGATCGGGCCTTCGAGGGCCGCGATCACCTCCGCGACCGAGATCTTCTGGGGCTCCCGCACGAGTCGGTACCCGCCCTTGGCGCCGCGCGTCGATTCCAGGAGCCGCTCGCGGGAAAGGCACTTGAGAATTTGGCTCACCATGGGAACCGGCAAGGAGCATCGCTCCGCCAGATCGCGAGCCGTTTGCGGCTCGTCATCCCCCTGCCGCGCCATCGCGGTCAGGAGCACGAGACCGTAGTCGGTCTGCTTGGTGATTCGGATCATGATTCTGTCCATTCGAGTCGATCGGCTGCTGGGCCTCAATCCGGACGATTCTATTCCTGATTCGGCAAGCTCGCAAACCAGCGGCACTTAAATTTGTACTTTTTTGATCCTGATTGAGAACGGTTCTCAGTTGAGGAAGCTGGGAGGGTCTCGACCCACTGGCCACGTGTCTGGGTGTCCACGCACGAGCACTCGAGCACACGAGCACTCCTGGTAACCTGGTCACCCAAGCACCAAGGCACCAAGGCACCCAAGCACCGGGCTCTTCCCATGCTCACTCTCTCCCTCCTCGCCGCGCTGGCTCTTCCTCTCCAAGATGGCGTCTTCCTCGAGGCCGAAGAGATGACCGACCTCGGAGGCTGGACGATCGACACGCAGTTCATCGAGTCGATGGGATCGCCGTACCTCATCGCCCATGGGCTCGGTCGACCCGTCGCACCGGCAAACGCGACGATCGAGCTGCCGGCGCCTGGGACCTATCGCGTCTGGGTTCGCACGTTCGATTGGGTCGCACGCTGGAAGGCTCCGGGAACACCCGGGCGCTTTCGCGTCGCGATCGACGGCGAGGAGCTGAAGGCGGAGCTCGGTACCCTGGGCGAGGATTGGCTGTGGCAGGATGCCGGAGTGTTCGAAGCCAAGGCATCGACGATCGAGCTGACCCTCTTGGACCAGACCGGCTTCGATGGCCGCTGCGATGCCATCTACCTGACCCATGATCCAGGCGTGCAGCCGCCCTCCACGACCGACGCGCTCGCCGAGTGGCGCTGGGCGGTTCGCGGTCAGCCCGAGCCGATCGAGGCCGGGCGATACGATTTGGTCGTCGTCGGCGGTGGTGTCTCTGGCACGGCCGCAGCCATCTCCGCCGCGCGTATGGGCTGCCGCGTCGCCTTGCTCCAGAACCGACCGGTCTTGGGTGGCAACGGCAGCAGCGAGATTCGTGTCTGGATGAAGGGCGGCACTCGCCGCGGGCTCTACCCTCGCCTCGGTGAGATCGTCGATGAGCTGTCGGACGTGGCGAAGGCGTCGCCGGGAATGCTCGAGGAGTTCGTCGACCAGAAGAAAGAGGCGATCGTCCGGGCCGAAGACAACATCGACCTCTTCCTGCTGCATCACGTGACGGATGCCGAGTCGGAGGGAGGACGGCTGCACTCGGTGGTGGCGATCGACATTCGCGGCGGCCAACGGCTCCGGTTTCGCGCGCCGCTCTTCGTCGACAGCACGGGCCACGGCGTGCTCGGTGCGCTGGCGGGAGCCGATCACACGGTGCGCGAGAAGGACCACATGGGCATGAGCAACATGTGGCGCTGGGTGAACGCGCCTACGGAGCAGGATTTCCCGCGCGTTCCTTGGGCCCTCGATCTCGAGATGGACGACTTCCCCTATCCCAAGCAGTTCCATGCCCAGTGGTTCTGGGAGGGCGGCTTCGACCAGCATCCCATCGACGACCTCGAAGCGATCCGCGACTGGAACCTGAGGGCCGTGTTCGGCGCCTTCGACGCGATGAAGAACAAGGGCGGCAAGGAGGAGCATCGCAACGCCCGGCTCACTTGGCTCGCCGTCATTGGCGGCAATCGAGAATCCCGCCAGCTCCTGGGCGACCTGATCCTCACCCGAGACGACATCGTCTCGAAGAGACCTTTCCCCGACGGCTGCGTCCCGACGACCTGGAGCATCGACCTGCACGTCCCGAACGAGAAGTACTCAGGTGAGTATTTGAATATCGCGCCATTCATCTCCCGCGCGATCTTCGATGAGGTGGTCGATCGTGAGAACGGGTATCCGGTCCCCTACCGCTGCTTGTACTCGCGCAATCTCGAGAACCTCTTCATGGCCGGTCGCTGCGTCAGCGTCACGCACGAGGCTCTCGGCACCGTCCGCGTGATGAAGACCGGCGGGATGATGGGCGAGGTGGTCGGGAAGGCGGCCTCGCTCTGCCGGAAGCACGAGGTTCTGCCCAAGGCAATCTACGAGGATCACTTCGAGGAGCTGAAGACACTCATGCGCTTGCCCGGTGGCTCGCGCAGAAAGACCGTCCACGACGAGATCGAGATCGCCGAGTCCCCGAGCTGGTCGGCCGAAGGTGTTCCCGAGACGAGAGGCATTCCCATCGAGCAGCTCGGCGGCATCGTCGTCGACAACCACCGCGCTCGCCTCGTCGGTGACTGGAAGACGAGCACCTATGAAAAGGGCTTCGTCGGTACCGAGTACCTGCACGACGACAAGACGGGCAAGGGTGAGAAGACGGCGACGTTCGTCGTTCGCGTTCAAAAGACCGGCCGCTATCGCATTGCCATGTCGTACAGGCCCAGCCCCTCGCGCGATCGCTCGGTGCCGGTGACCTTCCAGACGCGCATCGCGAAGGTGCAGACTCAGGTCGATCAGACCGTAGCCCCCGAGCTGCCCGGCGGCTTTCATGAGCTCGGCGAGGTCGACCTCGCCGCGGGACGCTCGGTGCAGGTGGTGATCGGTACCGAAGGCACGACCGGCCACGTGATCGTCGATGCCGTTCAGGCGATCCTCGTCGAGGGCGGGTCCAGGTAGAGACGGTCGAGGGTGGGCTCGTGAAACGAGCGGTTCGAGTGGCACTCCTGCGCCTCTATCGCGCCGGAGTGCTCGTCGGTCTCTTCGCCGGGATCCAGATGATCCTCGCCGCCGAGGCGAGTCGGTCCGACCGTCCGATCACGCTGAGGGAGGTGCAAAGGCACTTGCCGGATGCCGTCAGGATCACGACCTCTGCGGGCGACTCCCGAATGCGCCTCCTCGTCTCGGAGAGTGGACGCCAGATCGGATCGGCCCTGAGGACGTCGCCGCGAGCCGACGACATCATCGGATATACGGGCCCGTCCGACGTCCTGATCGTCCTCGATGAGAGCGAGAGAGTCGTCGCTGCCGAGCTCCGCTCGAGCGGAGACACCGAAGGCCACGTCGCGAGTGTGATCGCCGACGAAGCGTTCTGGGCGCAGTGGCCTGGCCGAAATGCCGAGGACATCGCAGAAGATCCTTCGATCGACGCGGTCTCCGGCGCGAGCAAGACCAGCCGGGCCATCGGCCTCGCCATCCGCAAGCGCTTGCGCCTCGAGCAGGACCTCGCCGCCGCCGAGCCGCTGACCTGGCGCTGGTCGGACCTCTGGATCGGTGCCGTCGCGATCCTCGGACTCTTCGCGCATCGCATGGGACGCCTTCGAGTCTGGTTCCGGTGGATCGCCTTCATCACCCTGGCGATCGTGACCGGAGACTTGCTCGCGCTCTCGCTGCTCGCGGGCTGGGCCGAGCACGGTTTTCCTTGGCGACAAGCGATCGGCCTGGTCGTCTTGGGCGCCGTGGCCTTCGGCACGCCGCTCCTGCGGGGTCGATCCCCCTACTGCGCCGATATCTGCCCGATGGGCCTGGCCCAATCCTTCGCGACTGCGTGCGCGCGGCGCATACCGCACATCCCCCGGTGGCAGCCCCGCCCGGACACCTTGGCCCATTGGCTTCCCAGCTTGGTGCCCGGCCTTTTGCTGGTGACGGCGGGGCTCGCCCTGGCCTGGATCCTTCCGCTCGATCTGGCGGACTTGGAAGCGTTCGACGCAGTCTCCTGGCCGGACGCCAGCCACATCGCCATCGGGCTCGCGATCGGTGGCGTCCTCCTTAGCCTGGTCATTCCCAAGGCCTATTGCCGCTTCGGCTGCCCGACGGGAGCACTGATCGAGCTGGTGAGGACTCCCCGAAACGCCGCACGTTGGCGCTGGCGAGACACGGTCGCGGGCGTCTGCCTGATCGCGGTCTGGGTGATGGCGCCTGCCAGGTCGATCGTCGAGAGCTGGATCGCGCGGGGCCCGTGGTGAGGACGTCACAGGCGAGGCCACGCCGACCGGGCGCGATCGTTCGCGCGATCGCAGCCGTGCTCCTGATCGGTGGCAGCCTCGCGATCCTCTGGGAGCCGCTGTCTGACGCCAAGCGCAGACTGCTCCTGAATGACACTCTCGAACTGCTCGCCGACGGCCTCCGGAGACACCGTGAGCTCACCGGAGAATACCCGCCGGATCCACTCCTCCCGGCGAGCGAGCTCGTCTGGATGATGACCACATCGGGCGCGCTGAGGAAGCCGCCGATCAATCCCTACACGGGACAGCCCTACGGAGCCGACCCCTTCGATCTCGACCAGATCTGGTACTCCGCAGGCGAAGAGCAGGAGGGATGGACCCTCGAAGCACTCAGCGAAGACGGTGAGGAGGTCTTGGCAACCAAGCGCCCGCGAGTGGAGGTGGATTGATCGTCAACTCCGGCTTCGGCCAAGGCTTCGGCGCCGAGGTGGGTCCAGGTTCGCTCGAGCTCATCAGGTGCGGGCTGCCCGGAGACGTTGTGGAGCTGGACCATTTCACCTCGACCGACAAAGAATCAGATTTTTCCTTCCCTGGGACCTTATCTCCAGGGCACCGAATGTACGGCCAAGGAAAGCCTCGGGACTTCCCGAGGCTTTTTTCATTGGTTCAGCCACTGGACGATGGTGAAGGTCTCCCGGCCCAAGCTCGCTCGGCAAGGCGGGTTGCGATCGACAGCGTCGTCGGCTCGCCTCGGCTTGGGCACTCCTTCTAGATATTTCTGGGCCTCGGACCTTATCTCCAGGGCTTCGAGTGTACGGCCAAAGAAAGCCTCGGGACTTCCCGAGGCTTTTTTCGTTGGTTCAGCCACTGGACGATGGTGAAGGCCTCCCGGCCCAAGCTCGCTCGACAAGGCGGGTTGCGATCGACAGGGTGGTGGGCTCGCCTCGGCTTGGGCACTCCTTCTAGATATTTTTGGGCCTCGGACCTTATCTCCAAGGCTTCGAGTGTACGGCCAAGGAAAGCCTCGGGACTTCCCGAGGCTTTTTTCATTGGTTAAGAGCTGGAGGAGCAACTTGGGGAGCTTGCAGGATCACTACCCGAAAGACGTCGCTCACTGCTTCGGATGCGGCGCGCTCAACGAGCACGGGCATCACTTCCAAAGCGAGTGGGATGGCGATGTTACGGTCGCCCGCTTCACCCCCGAGCCTTACCACACCGCGTTTCCCGGTTTCGTCTACGGTGGCCTCATCGCCTCCTTGATCGATTGCCACGGCATCGGGACCGCAGCCGCGGCAGCCGCTCGCCGGGACGGCATCGACATCGAAGCCCGAGGGCTCCCTCGTTACGTAACGGCTTCTCTGCATGTTGATTACGTTGCACCAACGCCACTCGGTCCGGAGCTGGTGGCGAAGGGGCGAGCTGTTGAGATCGGGGAGCGAAAAGTGGTCGTGGAGGTCGAGCTGCTGGTGAACGACGTACTCTGCGCCAGAGGCAAGGTGGTCGCCGTCCGAATGCCCGAGTCCATGCGACCCCGATCCTGATCTCCGAGAGACGCTGCGATCGCCCGCGACATTTTTCTCGGACTCGTACCTTATCTCCAGGGCTTCGAGTGTACGGCCAAAGAAAGCCTCGGGACTTCCCGAGGCTTTTTTCGTTGGTTCGGCCGCTGGGCGAAGGTGAAGATCTCCCGGCCCAAGCTCGCTCGGCAAAGTCGATTAGAAAGCACTTCGATCTCAGCTCGCCTCGGCGTGGGCACTCCTTTTCGGTTTTTCCAGGCCTGCCCCCTTATCTCCAGGGCTTCCTGTGTACGGCCAAAGAAAGCCTCGGGACTTCCCGAGGCTTTTTTCGTTGGTTCTCAGATCGAAAGCTCACCCGGCCCAAGCTCGCTCGGCAGCGTCGGTTAAGAAGCACCTCGATCTCGGCTCGCTTCGGCTTGGGCACTCCTTTTCGGTTTTTCCAGGCCTGCCCCCTTATCTCCAGGGCTTCCTGTGTACGGCCAAAGAAAGCCTCGGGACTTCCCGAGGCTTTTTTCGTTGGTTCAACTCTCTCCTTTCGAGAAGTGTTTGGCGGCCAGGCGCTTCTCGGACCGTTGTCTCATCCGGTCGAATCCTTACTCTCTTGGATTGGGGATTCACGACTCGAGATGACCGAGAGAGATGGGCAACATGATCACGCTGCTCCTTTGTGCCGGCAGCTTCATCTGGCAGTCGGACGAGCCGACCCCTCTGGCTCACCGGCAACGCGTCGAGGTCGCCTTCACTTCGGCGAAGGACGACGACGTTCGCTTTCGGCTATTCCGATTCGCACTGACCTCTCCTCAAAGCGTCCTGTTCGTGAGGGCCGGCTCTGACGCGGTCGAGCTGAGCCTCGAGGACGAAAAGGCCTCGCCACAAGGCGCGGCGGCCCTGCTCGGGAATCGCTCTCCGAGTTCCTCGAGCAACCCATCTCAGCACCGAAGCCCCTTCCTTCGCGTCGCCGCCGCTGGCTTCTCGGAGGTCCAGATACGGCTGATCGCTCGAAGCGGAGCCGGTTCTGCCTGGATCGAGGCCTTCGAAGCCCGGGAGACACCAGAGACCCTGGCCGCGGCCGCCGCCCTGAAGTCCAAGGTCAGCTCCGCTCAACAGCACCTCGGGACGAGGCGTTTCGCGGAAGCTCGTGAGATCCTGGAACAAGCGCTTCAATCGGCGCTCGAGGTCGAGGCACACCCACGCAGCGAAGCCATCGCCGACGCCCTCTTCCCGCTGGGAGCCCTCGCCTTCAATGCCGAAGGACGCACCATTTGCCGCCGCGCGTGGGAGACCGTCTTCGCCTTTCGCTCGGCAGCGCTTCCGGACGACCACCCGCAATCGCTCGATGTCCGCGGCGGACTGGCCGTGGCTCTCTCGGCCACGGGCGCTCACGAACGAGCCAGAGACCTGCACCGGGAAGTCCTGGACATCTGCACGGACCTCTACCCCGCCGATCATCGTGCACTCCAGTCCACGAAGATGAACCTCGCCACGGACCTCAGCATCCTGGGCGATGTCCGTGGAGCTCGCCGGCTCCTCGAAGAGGTGCTCGAGGTCTACGAGCGAACCCTGCCTATGGGTCATGTCGAGATCCAAAAGGTCCGACTCAACCTCGCCGCCAATCTCAAGAAGCTGGGGCTGGTCCGAGAAGCGCTGGATCTCGAGGAGAGAGCGGTCGGCTCTTATGAACGGACCCTGCCTCCGCACCACCCGAACTTGCAGCGAGCGAAAGTGAACTTGGCAGCATCACTTCTCGAGCTCGGCCGCTTCGAAGAAGCGCGTCCCATTCAAGAAGCCGTTCTGCTGTCCTTCGCCGAGACCTTGCCGCCCGACCACGTGGATCTCCAGCGTGCACGGCTCAACCTGGCCGTGACGCTCGACGAGCTCGGCGAATCCCATGCATCCAGGGCGCTCCTCGAGCAAGCGCTCGAAGTGCGCTCGAGATCGGTCCCTCCCGATCATCGTGACCTGCAGCTCATCAAGCTCAACCTGGCGGAGACATTGGTCCAGCTCGGAGACCTCCAGGCGGCGCGCGCCTTGCACGAGCAGGTCCTCGAAGTGCGCTCCCGAGCTCTCCCCGACGATCACATCGAGCTGCAATCTTCGCGGCGAGGACTGGGGTCGCTGTACTTCGAGCTCGGGGATTACGAGACGTCCAAAGCTCTCTTCGAGCGGTCGCTCGAGGCATTCTCCTCCGAGCTCATCGACTCCGGTCACCCCGACGTCCAGTCGGCTCGGGCGATGCTGGCCGCGATCCATCAACGCCGAGGGGAGCTCGACGACGCGATCGCTCTCATCCAGAAGGTCCTCGAGACCTGGCCGAAGGACATTCCCGAGTCCCATGCGACGTTCATCTCGGCCCTCAGCCACCTGGGAGCCACCTACCGCAAGATGGGACGATTCGAGGAGGCGGTCGCGACCGAGGAGCGGATCCTCGAGACCATCCGGCCGACGGCCGACGACGTTCGCCCACGAGTCCGGGCTCTGCGAAGCAATCTCTCGTGGTCGTACGCACACGTCGGACGAATCGAAGACGCGCGCGAATTGGCCCGGGACCAAGCAGCCTCCGCGATCCGGTCCCACCGGCAGTTCGGCGCTTACTCCCCGAGGGAGCTCGAAGCCCACGCGCTGGACTGGCAGCAAGAGATCGATTGGGCCTTGTCCATTCAGTTGGGTCTGGGCATCTTCGAGCCCGATGAAGCCGGGCTGTGGCAAGTCTTCTCCGCGTCCGAAGCGATCCGGACCGCAGCGACCACGGCCACTCGGCTGTCTTTGGCATTGCGAGGCGACCCGGAGCTCGAGACGCTCCGACGCGAGCTGATCCTCGTCGGGAATCGCATCAACGAGCTCTCCGAGCGGCACGAGGCCGAATCCCGGTTCGTCGAAGCCATTCAAGAGCGCGACCAGCTCCAAAGACAGCTCGCCGAGAAGATCGCCGGGCGCGACCTGAATCATCGGATTCCGAGCGTCGATCCGCAGACGATTCGCGATCGGCTGCGACCTGCGGAGGCGGCCGTGGGATTCTGGCGTTACCGGCGCATGGTGCTCGACCCGGAGACGCGGATGCAGATCGCTCCGAAGCACCACTACTTGGCCTGGGTTCTTCGGCCCGAGAAAGAGCCGACGTGGGTGGAGCTCGGTGAGGCCGCCCCGATCGAGGCGGCCGTTCGGGACTGGCAGAAGCTCGAGACGACCCTGGGGGGACGCGGCGTCACCGGCCGCCGCTCCAAGAGCGGAGGCAATCCGGCCGCGACCTTGTCCACCCTCATCCTGGCTCCCCTTCTGCCCGAGCTCGAGGGCATTCGGCGGCTCCATGTCGCCCCGTCGCACGCGCTCCACGCCGTGCCGCTGGACGCGCTGCCCATCGAGGGAGCTCCCCTCGGCGATCGCATGCAAGTGATCGCGATCGAAGGCCTCTCGCTCCTCACGCTCGATTCCCCTACACGCCGCGGCTCCCTCGATCTCTTCGCGATGGGCGGGATCGACTACGACACGACAGGCCCCAGCTCCTCCAAGAGCGCTGGGGCTCTCGAATCGCCACTTCGCTCGAGCCCGCGGGCGGCGTTCCCGGCATTGGAAGAGACCAGCTCTGAAGTGGAGTCGATCAAGGCGCTCCTGGAATCGACTCGCGAGGCCGATCCGAAAGCTCTGCTGGCAATCGGAGCGGACGCGACTCAGGAGACCTTCATCGAGAATGCGCCTCGCTCCGAGGTCCTCCACATCGCGACTCACGGTTGGTTCGAAAGGCGCTCCTCTGCCGAGACGATCGGCTGGCGAGGGGACAACCCGATCGCCACCCGTGAAGAGCGCGTTCGCGGCCTGACGCCTTCCTTGCTTTGCGGGTTGGCATTCGCGGGCGCGAACGCTGGCGTCGACGCGGTGGGCCGAAGGCGAGGAATTCTCACTGCCGAAGAGCTTCGCTCGCTGGATCTCTCGAGCGTCGACCTGGCGGTGCTCTCGGCTTGTGAGACCAACCTCGGCGAGAGCCGGGACGGGCAGGGGATCGCTTCGCTGCAATCCGCGCTTCACGCCGCCGGTGTGAAGACCGCCATCACGTCGGTCTGGAAGGTGCCCGACGCGGCGACTCGCGAATTGATGACCGAATTCTATCGCCGGCTCTGGGTGCTCGAAGAAAGCACGGCCGACGCTCTATGGAACGCCAAGCGTCTACTCCGCGGCAAGCGGGACGCGGAGGGTCAGCCCGTTCATGGTGCTCGCGATTGGGCCGGTTGGGTGCTCAGTCAGAGCTCCCGTTGAGCACGCCTTTGCACGAGGACGATCAAAGCTTGCCTCGGGCGATCAGCTCCTCGGCGCGGCGCGCTTCGGCCGGGCTCAATCCGGCCCCTGGAGCCGTCAGCTCCGCGATCCGCCCGAGGTGAGGCCGTGCGCGCTCGGGCCTTCCCCGCTCGATCCAGAGCCGCGCGAATGCCAGGCGCACGAGGCCTTCGGTCTCGGGATGCTCGTCGAACTGCCGGTCGAGCGACTCTTCGCGGCGAATGAGGATCGTCTCCCAGTCAGCCCCTTCGGCCGTGACCTCGGCGAGCAGGTCTTCGAGGTAGCGGCTCGCACTCTTGGCTTGCAGATGCGCTCCCCAGCCACGGCTCGCCTCGGACAATGCTCGCTGCCGACCGATCTCGGCCCCGACGAGGCCGGTGATCAGCGCCAGGAGCAATGCAGCGGCGCTGACCGACTGCCAGACGTTCCTGCGAAGGAACAGCATCGCGCGATATCCCAACGAATCGGGACGGGCCTCGATCGGTCGACCTTCCAAGCAAAGGCGCACGTCACGCACGAGGCTTTGGACGGTGGGGTAGCGGCGTGTGGGCTCTTCGTGACGCGCCTTGGCGACGATGCGCCGCAGGTCCGCGACACGCGCTCCTTCGTCGCCTTCGATCAGCTCCTCGAAGATCACGCCGAGCGAGTAGACATCACTCGCCGTTGTGACCGGCTCGCCGCGCCGCTGCTCCGGGCTGGCATAGCGCGGAGTGAGCGGGATCCCTCCTCCGATGCGCGTCGTCCCTGCCGAGCCATCGTCCGATCGGAGCAGGGTGGCCACACCGAAGTCGAGCAGCTTGGTTCGACCCGCAGACGTGACCAGGACGTGGGACGGCTTGAGATCCCGGTGGACGATCAGCTTCTCGTGGGCATGTTGAACGGCGCTCAGCACCTCGAGAAACAACGTGGCGCGTTCGCGCCAGGGCAGTTCCCGCGCCGCACACCATTCCGTGATCGGCTCGCCGTCGACCAATTCCATCACCAGGAACGGGCGACCGTCGGGCAACGCGCCCGCATCGAGGAAGCGCACGATGCCCTCGTGATCGAGCGCGGCCAGCGTGCGCTGCTCGCGGTGGAACCTCGCCAGCAACGCATCGGTATCGAGCCCACGCCGGAGCACCTTGAACGCCACGGACCGCTCGAGGTCCCCGCGCGAGTGCGTCGCGCGATACACGTGGCCCATGCCTCCCGAGGACAAGAAGGACTCGAGGCGATAAGGCCCGACCTCGAGCCCGAGCAGCGGGGCCTCCTCGGCAGACGTTCCCTTCAAATGATCAAAAGCGGGTCGCTCGAGCGCACTCGTGCCGTCGGAGTCCGCGCGGAGCAGGCTCAAGACTTCCTCGATCTGAGCCTCTCGTCCTTTCAGGCGCTTCCGGACATAGCGCTCGCGCTCTTCGCTGCCGAGCTTCAAGGCGCCGGCGAAGACCTCCTGGACCAGGTCCCACGAGCTCATCGATGATCCTCTCGCAATCGGGATTGCAGCCACGCCTTGGCGAACCGCCAACGGCGCAGGAACGTCCGCCGGGAAAGGCCCATGGCGTCGGCGGCCTCGTCGGTCGTCAGCCCGGCGTAGAATCGCAACATCACCAGCCGGGCGAGCTCGACATCGGTGCGCTCGAGCTCGGTGAGTGCCGCGTCCACGTCGAGCAGCCAATCGGCCGGCGCTTCGAGATGACCGATGTCTGTCCAAGGCGAGCGCGCTCTTCGCCCGCCGCGACGGCGAGCCGAGCGGCGCCGCGCATGATCGGTCAAGACTTGCCGCATGACACGGGCCGCCAAGCCGAGCAGCTCGCCCCGATCGAGCCCGGCCCCGGCCTGGCTGCGCTCGAGACGCAGCCAAGCCTCGTGAACGAGGGCCGTCGGTTGAAGCGTGTGATCACTCCGCTCGCCGCGCATCAAGGACGCCGCGAGGCGCCGCAGGTCGGGGTAGAGGGCGTGATCGTGCTCGGCTCGCTCTTGCTCGTCACATCGCATCAGAGATCGAGGACCACCCGCATTCCGCGTGAGAGAACGAAGTGCGCCGTCGGACGGGTCTGCGCACGAAACGACAAGAGCGGCGAGCCCGTGAACGGGTTCTGCCAAGAGCTGCCCCGCAGCGTCTTGCGGTCTCCGCCCTCCGGCCCTTCGGGATCCACGGCACCTTCCTGGCAACGCTCGTACTCGTCCTCCCCGTACCAGTCCGCACACCACTCCCACACATTACCGACTACGTCGTACAGGCCAAAGGCGTTGGCGTGGAAGCTCGCCACGGGCGCCGTGAGCAAGTGACCGTCCTCGAAGGGCACGATCTGCAGCTCGCGGTGGATGTGCTCCGCGACCGAAGCACCCGGAAGGCTCGCCCAGCCCTCACCACCGGCAAGGTCCTCACCCCAGGGGTACCGCGTCTCGGCACCCGCTCTCGCGAAATACTCCCACTCGCCCTCGGTCGGCAGTCGAAAGCGGAACCGGCGAGCGAAGTCGTTCGCGTCGTACCAGCACAGATTCGTCGCTGGTTGGTCGTCGCCATTCATGGTCGTGGCGGCCAGCACCTCATCGAGCGGATGATTGGCGGAGAGGACCGTGTGGTGGTCCGGCGAGAAGACTCGGTACTGACGATTGGTGACCTCGGTCCGGGAGACGTAGAAGGCGCGCGAGATCGTGACCTCGTGCGGCGGCCGAGCATCGCCTCGGACATCTTCCTCCGTCGAGCGTGCACCTCGGGTGTACTGGCCCGGCGGCACGAGCAAGAAATCGATGCCCGTCGGTTGATGCCTCACCCACCAAGGCCTCCCCGTCTCGAGGATCGCCGATCGGACGGCCTCGTCGCGAATCACGTCCGGATCGGGCTCCTTCCGAACGACCTCGAGCCGGCGCTCGAATCGGTCGGGTGGCGGCTGCTCGCTTCGATAGAGCTTCGAGACACCGCCCTTCGCATCGAATGCCAGGACCGTCGCGCTGTCGGCATCGATGATGAGGAGAGCGCCGCTGGAATCGACGGAGACGGCAACCGGACGCGCGAGACCGTCATCGAGCAGAGCCCTCGTTCGGCTCGATCCGGGAGTCCACTCCGTGACGCGACCGGCCGACGCCTCGGCGAACAGGAGCCTCCCGCCAGGTGCGACGGCGAACCCGCGGCGACTGGCAACTCGCAGGTCATGCGAGACGTTGCCCGAATCCACGGCGCTCGTCGTGCCTTCGACCTCCTGGAGCTCGCCGGACTCCGGATCGATCTCCACGGCGGCGAGCCGTCCGATGTCGAGCGCGTAGAGCTTCCCGTCAGGGCCGAAGTCCACATCGCTTGGCCAGATCCGATGCGCGCCTTCCAAGACGCTCTCGGCCTGGCCCCTCTTGGTGAGGCGGTGCCCTCCGACCAATGTCCGGATCTGACCGGTCTCGAGATCGAGGATCCGCAGCGCTCGATTGCCGAAGTCCGCGATCGCCAGCGTCCGGTCACCGTCCCACGCGATGGCGCTGGGATGCGAGAGCGGGAGCTCCGCGGCGACGCCGTCGCGATCGAGACCGGGCCGGCCGGTCCCGGCGAGGATGCGGACCTGGGACGACTCGAGATCGATTTGGGCAACGCGGTGAGTCATCGGGTCGCAGACGAAGAGCCGACCTTCCCCACCCAGGGCGAGCTTGGCCGGCCACCGAATCGGGTCGCCGCTCTCGAACCGGACGATGGTGCGAGGCGCACCCCACTCCGGCGACACGCAGACGATGCGACCCAGCCCCGGATCAGCGATGTAGACATCGCCGCTCGGCCCGCGCACCGCGTCCGTCAGCAGACTGACTGGCGGTGCCTCGTCCTTCCCTCCACCAACTCCGACCACCGCCAAGAAGACGATCAGGAGACCTTGCATCATTCACTCCTCGAGGAACTCGTTGATCCGGCGATCAGCCGCCGGCGAGGAGGAATGCGCAGGGAGATCCAAAGAGGTGCCAACTTCCGGCTCGACGAGCGCCACGTTCGATCTCGAGCCCGCTGTCAAGCCGGCGCGAGACGGTTGGAGTGCCCAAGCCGAGCGAGCCGGTGACCGCGTCTGTCGGTGAGGGCGTCCACGAGCGAGCTTGGGCCGGGGCGGCCGTGCGACGACAGCGCACTCCGAGTGGCCCCTTGCTCGGCACCTCTCCGCTCGATCGTCAGGGACATCGAGGAAGCGGCTTCCGGCTCAACAGCCGCTCCCCGTATCAGATCGGAACGGGAAGGATCGTCCAAAACGAAAAGGGGAGAGCCGTGAGCGGAGCGACCGGTCCACGCTCCGCTCGTTGAGGGTCCCTTCCGGCAATCGCCAGGGCGGCGGTCCAGCCCGTCTCGCGACTGAAAGAACCTTCGAGCGAAGCGAGACTTCGGCGAAAGGCTCGCTTCGCTTCGCAGTTCCTCGAGTCGGCGATGAAGCGAAACAACCCTCCCCGGGACTCTACCGGCACGGACCCTCAACGGACTCGGCGAGGACCGATCGCTCCGCTCACGGCTCTCACCCCACTGCCAGTCGAGGCCCTCCTGGCTCGGCGCTCCCGCTAGTTTCAGATCAGCGGCGCCCCCGCCGGCGGACCGGCGGAGCATACAGGGGGTGAAACTGGCCGCTTCGGGCCACCTCCCGGCTGAAGCCGGGGAACCAACCCGACTGAAGTCGGGGGATACAGGGATTCCCGCTGAGCACGTTTCAGATCGGCTACTCG
>JAVJTD010000379.1:0-9176 GCA_040219065.1 Planctomycetota bacterium | reverse complement strand
GTGCTCTTCCGATCTACGACCTGGCCCTGCCGCCCCAAGAAGCGGCGCTCGCGACCCGGCGGGCCGAGCTCGGGGATGAGGATCTCGACACGCTCGAATCGATTCGATCGTTAAGCGGCCTCCTCAGAAGGCGCGATGAGTTCGACCGAGCCGAGCCCCTCCTCGCCGAAGCGCTGGAAGGATTTCGAAAGGTCTGCGGCGATGAGGATCCTCGCACTCTGGAGTGCCTGCACATGGTGGCTGTGCTCCGAGGTGCCCAAGGTCGGACCGCCGAAGAACTCGAGGCCTACCAAACCGCGCTCCCGCGCTTTCGGGAGATCCTCGGGGAAGAGCACAGGGACACTCTCGAATTGATGGGCAACTACGGCTCCGCTTTGATGGGAGCGGGCCGGCTCGAGGAAGCCGAGAAGCTCCTCGTTGAAGCCCATGCCAAGCTGGCACGTGGAGGCATGGACACCCGTCGCGCCATCACGGCGACCAACAACCTGGGTACGCTCAACGTCCGGTTGAACCGCCTCGACGAAGCGGAGCGGCTCTATCGTCAATCGCTCGCCGGCTTGCGTCGCACCTTCGGTGACTGGCATCCCAACACGATCAGCAACGTGGAGAACATCGCGGGCTTGCTGTCCCGCCGCCAGCAAACCGAAGAGGCCAAGGTGCTGATGGCCGAGGTGCTCGAGCGTCGTCGTCTCCTGTTCGGCGACGGCGACCTCCAGACCTTGCGCTCAGTGCACAACATGGCGGTCCTGAACCGAGACGAGAAGGACGACGCTGCGGCGGAGGCAGGCTTTCGGGAAGCCTATGAGGGCTTCTCTCGCCTGCTCGGACCGGATCGACCGGACACTCTGTACATCGCTTCGAGCCTCGCCCGCGTGCTGCGTTATCAAAGGAAGCTCGAGGAGGCCGAAGGGCTCTACCGACTCATCCTGCAAAGCCGGATGAGGTCCCCCGGCCCGGCGCATCCGTCGACGCTCGACACGGTGGTCGACTTGGCCAACGTGCTGGGTGAGAGGGGCCGCACTGAGGACGCACTGCGTCTCATGCAAGAACACGAGCCCGGCGCCCGGACCGTCTACTCCGGACCGCGGCAACGGCAATTGGGTGACTACCTCTCACTCTTGGGGGACGCTTACGCGAAGGCCGACCGGTTCCGAGAAGGCGAAGCGGTCTCGAGTGAAGCGCGCTCGATGTTGACGCGAAGCTACGGTGAAGCGTCGGACGCCGTGACGCGCTGCGTCGACCGGCAGATCGCGCTGCTCCGGAGATGGGAGCTCGCCGAGCCGAGCCGCGGTCACCAGGCGAAGGCGGACGCGCTGATCGAAGAGACGCTGGCCCTGTTCACACGGGAGCTCGAGAAGGCCCGTCGCGGCAATCCGAGCGACAGTCCGGCGCTGGCGAGCGCGCTCGCAGGCGTCGGAGCTCGCCTGTTGACGTTCGGCCGGTTCGCCGAGGCCGAGCCGCTGCTGAGAGAAGCCTTTACCATTCGGGAAGCGGCGCTGCCCGACGACTGGCTGACCTTCAACGCGAGCTCACTGCTCGGTGGCACGCTGTTGGGGCTGGCGAGATATACGGACGCCGAGCCCTTGCTCGTGAACGGGTATGAGGGATTGGAGGCGCGTGAGAAGTCGATCCCGCGGCAGCTCGAGTACTGTCTGGATGACGCGATCGAACGCCTCGTGCAGCTCTACACCGAGACCGGCACACCCGAGGTCGCCGAGCGCTGGCGATCGAGGAGAGTCACACTCACGATAAAATGAAGGCGCCTACCAGACGGCTCGGGAACGTTTGCCGCGACAGGCCTCCTCTGAGACACTCTTCGCGATCGCACAGGCTCGAGAGGTGACCCGGATGGATGGCGGCCTGCGGGTGCGGAGGGACATGCTCTTTCGTGCCCCCGACAGGATGGTCTTCGATGCAGCCGAAAGCCCGGCACGCTGGCCCGAGTGGGACCGGAGCGTTCGACGCGTCGAAGCGACGTTCGAGATGGCGAGCCAGAATGACGGCGAGAGCGAGGACATCGTCGTTCACACGAGTCGAGGCCGCTGGACGGGACGCATCGTCACCTGGCAGCCGGGTCGATGCGTCGAGATCGACATCGTGAAGGGCCGTTGCCTCGGAGCTGCCCGTGGCCGGATTCGTCGCACCTACACGAATGAGCCCCTCGGCTGTCGCCTGACGTTCGAGATCCTTCTTCCCATGCCCGAGCTCTGGATCGCGAAGGTCTACGCCCAGTGGTCCCTCCGCCGCATCGAGCACCGCATCGGAAAATGCCTGAGCAGGCTGCGCCACATGATCGAGTGTGTGCCGCCGGATTGAGGGTGCGCCGGGGTATTTCGACGCAGGGCGCTGTCCGATGCGGGCAGGAGGCCCGCGCTCCGAGAGAAGAGACACCGAGACCGGCTGAAGCCGGCGCTCCGAATGCTGTTTGGTGTCGCTCCCATCGGACCCTTGCTCGGCACCTTTTCGCTCTCTTGGCGGCACCATCGAGAGAGCGGTAGATCGCTCTGTGGCCTCTTTCCGTCTCGGTCGCGCGGGCTCTGGTTCTTCGGTCGCGCGGGCTCTGGTTCTTCGGTCGGGGGACTCTGGTTCTTCGGTCCGCTACTCGATGTCGAAGCGCTCTCGCTCTTCTGGGGTGAGCTCGCGGGGTCGGCTCCGGCGGGCGCTGCTCGAGGGGTCGAGGACCCAGATCCGGGCGGTGCCGTCGGCGGATGCGGTGAGGATGTGATCCTCCTCGACACACAGAGCGAGGATGGTGCCGCGGTGTCCCTCGAGCGTCGAGTGGGGCTCTCCGTCATCGGCGAGCCAGATCCTTGCCTCATCGCCGCCAGCCGTGACCAGGTACTCGCTATCGGGCGTGAAGGCTAGCCTCGAGACCGCGGCGTCATGAGCCTTCGCCTCCCAAACGAGCTCACGGGTCGAATTCCTCCAGACACGCACCGATCCATCACTGGCGCCGGCCGCGAGGTATCCTCCGCTCGGTGAGAACGTGACCGAGGTGGCTTGGACGTCACCGATCGAATGGACGTGCGTCGTCTCTCCGGTGTCCGCGTTCCAGATGCGGACGGTGCCGTCCCAAGACGCCGTGGCCAGTGTCGGTCCGAAGGGTGCAGCGGCGGCCGCGACGATGCGGTCGCGGTGTCCCGTCAGCAGCGTGGGCTCCGAATCCTTGCCGAAGGCCCAGACGGGCATCCGTTGAGTCCGCCACACCGGGACTGCGGTCCAGAGCTTTCCGTGCTCGATCGCGATGGGCCGCCCGACGAGCGTCTCGTCGAAACCGGTGAGCTGGCGGTCGAGAGCTCCATCGGAGAAAAGGCTGATCGTCTCATCCTGGGCCGAGACGAACCCTCGAGAGTCAGGTCTCGGGGCGAGGCGAGCCGGCTCCCGGTCCGAGATGTCGGCCACCCTGGCATCCTGCTCGAGCGATGGGTACCAGACTCGCACCTCGCCCTGGACGGTGAACGTCAGCTCTTTGCCATTCCAGATCAGGTCATTGACGCCCGCGGGGCAGTCGATCTTCGCGACCGGCCTCCCGTCGAGACGATCCCAAATGCGAATCGTCTGATCCTTGGCAGCGGTCGCCACGAGCAGTAGATCCTCACGGGTCTCCATCGCGTAGATCTCGGCTTCGTGCCCTTCCAAGATGATCGGCTCGGTCGAGCGGCCGATCGACCAGCGCTCGACCTTTCCGTCGGAATCGATCGAGGACACCGTGCGATCGCCGCTCACCCGGAGGCCGAGCACCATGCCGCCTCCGCGTCGCACCTCGACCGGCGCACTCCCCGTCTCGAGATTCCAGGTGAGGATGCGCCCATCCCGCGTGCCGGCGACGAGCCAAGCCTCCGACAGCGCCAAGGCAGTGATCCACGTCCCGAACGATCCGAGCTCCTCGACTTGCCCGTCTCGCCACCACCGCAACACGCCATCGTCGCAGCCGGTCACCAGCCACTCGCGCGCGACATCGACCGCACTGCACCTCACGTCGTCCCGGTGCTCCGCGATCTCGGAGACGAGCGTCCCGTTCAGCGCCTGCCAAGTGCAGACGCGCCGGTCCCAGCCGCGCGTCACCAGGCGGTCTTCTCCCAGGAAGCGAAGCTCGGCGATACCGTCCGAATGCGCCTCCCATTCGGCCTGGATCGTTCCGCTCTCGGTGGACCAGACGACGACGCGTCCGTCCTCCGTCGCTCCGGCGAGTCGACCGGTCTTGGCGGCGAGCGCGACGATCGTCGAGTCGACGGGGACGCAGTCGGCGGCCATGAGATCATTCGTGACCGAGCGAACGCCGATGAAGCCGGCCGCATCGACGACTCCCAGGATGTCATCCCCCAGGGCGAGAGCCGTCACCTCCTCGCTCCAGGAGAACGACTTCTTCATCCCGGAAGCAGAAACGACCTCGATGTCCGATCCGGTCGCCATCGCGACGCGCCCACTCCCCGGGTCGACCGACCAGCGCTCGAACGGTCCGGGCATTTCGTGAGCACGATCTTCGGAGATCTCGACGATCACACGGCCGGACTCGGTGAAGCAGGCGAAGCCGTCCGCGGCGGCTCGCGCCTCGACGACGCCTTCGCCCAAAGGCCGCGCCCCGATCTGCCGCAGCTCGGCGAGCGCCGCGCGCAGCGTATCGTTCGCGAGCTCGCCCGGCGCCCGCTCGGCAGCCTCGATGGCCAATAGCAATCCGAGCGTCGGATCGCGCTCGAGCTCGATCCGCGCCTGGTAGACGAGGCGCATGCCGTCCGCGCGCCGGCGCTCGGCGCGGAGCGCCGCCGCTTCCCGGTCGCGCTTCATCGACTCGATCTCGGCGCGTCGCCGGACCAGATCCGCGCCTTCAGGACGAAGCGCCGCCGCTCGCTCGAACGCGCTGAGCGCCGCATCGATGTCGTCGCGCAGGACGGCGGCTTCTCCCGATCGTCGCCACCTCTCCGCTTGCGACGAGACCGACATCTGCTGCCCAATGAAGACGCCCGCCATCACGAGCACCGCCAAGACGGCGATCGCCGTGGCGAGCGTCGCCGCTCGATTACGACGCATCCACTTCCATGCGCGATCGAGCCGGCTCGCCCGACGCGCGGTGATCGGACGCAGCTCGAGCACCGCTTCGAGATCGTGCTCCAAAGCTTCCGCGCTCGCGTAACGCCGGGCGGGGTCCTTCTCCAAGCAGCGCAGGATGACGGTCTCGATATCGCGCGCGATCCTCGGATTCACCCGGCGCGGCGGTGCCGGCTCCTCGTGCACGACGGCGTGGAGGATCCTCATCGTCGAGTCACCCTCGAACGGCACGCGTCCGGTGAACGCCTCGTACATCAGGACGCCCAACGAGTACAGATCGCCCGCGGGTCCGACCTCGTCGCCGCGCACTTGCTCGGGCGCCGCGTAATGCGGCGAGCCCCGAAAGCCGGTGGCGCTGAGTCCCGCTTGATCCGCAATCCGTGCGAGACCGAAGTCGAGCAGCCTGGCCTTTTGATCCTTCCCGATGAGCACGTTCGACGGCTTCACGTCGCGATGAACGACACCGCCGCGGTGTGCGGTCGCGAGCGCCGAAGCGATTTGCAGGAACCAGGTGAGGAGCTTCCGCACCGGCAGCACTTCGCTCCCCTCGCGGGCTCGCACGAGCCGTACGTCCAGCCCGACACCTTCGACGAGCTCCATCGCGAGATAGCGATGCCCATCGGCTTCCCCGGCCTCGTAGACCGGCACGATGCTGGGGTGCTGGAGGCGAGCGACGGCGACGGCTTCGCGCTGGAGTCGCTCCAGCGTGCCGGCATCGCGCGGCAGCCAAGGCGCGATCAGCTTGAGGGCGACGCGGCGGTCGAGCGAGGGCTGATAGGCTTCGAAGACGATGCCCATTCCGCCGCGTCCGATCTCACCTCGGATCTCGAGCTCGCCTAGCCGGCTAGGCGGTCCCCCCGGCCAGAGGCCAGCGCGATCGACGAAGGCGATCGCCTCCTCGAGCTCTTGGCGCCGGTCTTCTGGGCATCGCTCGAGGAACGACTGGAGGTCGGGCCGCGCGCCGCTCCAGCGGGCATCCAGGAGCTCGGCATAGAGGTCCGCGACGATGTCGCGCTCGCCCGCGTCGCTCATTCGTCCAAGAGCCCTCTCCATCTCTGCATCGCGCGGAAGAAGAGGACGTTGAGCGCGTTCTCGGTCATCGCCATGCGAGCGGCGGCTTCCTTGGCGGACACCGCCTCGAAGTGCCGGAGCGCGATCACCTCTTGGTCGCGCTCGGACAATTGTGAGAATGCTTCCTCGACGCGGCGCGTCTCGTCGCGCAGCACCGCCATCGTGCGTGGGCCCGGTCCCGGATGGGCGAGCCGGGTGAGAGTCCCGTCGGCCGCGCGCCGCTCGGCACCGCGCCTCTGCGCCCGGCCGCGGCGCGCTTGATCGGTCAGCCGATGTCGCGCGATGCCGAACAGCCAGCCCAGCAGGTCGCGGGCGCTCTCGCCGCGAAACTGCTCGAAGCGATCGAAGGCTTGGAGGTAGACCTCTTGCACGAGATCGATCGACTCGAGACGATCGCGGACACGACCCATCCGGTAACGCAGGAAGAGCTGCAACGAGGTCGCGTGCTCGGCGAAGAGCACGTCGAACGCCTCGCGGTCACCGCCGCGGGCGCGCTCGATGCGGGCGTCGTTCATCGTGCCTCTCATCTTCCATTCGAAGGTCGCATCTCGTCGATGAAGACGAGACCGTCGACCACCTTCGACCAATCCGCTTCGAAGTCTCGAGCATAACCGAGCGGCGAGGCGAAGAGCTTGCGCTTGAACGGTCCACGCCCGCGGAGGTCGAGGAAGAGGTGCGGCTGACCGTATCGATGGAGCTGATCCTCGAGACTGTCTTCGCGCGGCTCCGGCACGTCGAATTTTTGGGCCCAGGGCATCCCCGCGCGGCCGTGATGTGAGACGAAGCCGATCGTGTACGCCTTCTTCCGCAGCGACCGATCGATCGCCTCGCCCATGGGCTCACACCCTTTGTAGAAGCGCTCGCCGCCTTTGCGGATCGTGCCTGCGCCGTGCATCAAATGGAAGGTCGCGCCCCAGGTGATGACCTTCTGTTCGGGGTAGCGCTCTTCGAGGAGCCAGAGGAGGTTCTTCGCCATCCGCGCGTCGCGCTCGTTGACACTCTTCCACTCGCCCTGCGCGTCGAGACCGTTCTCGCTCTCGAAGGCTTCGCGGTCGGCGTACGACTCGAGCGACCAGCGGAGGAAGTCGATCTCGTCTTGGCCGTGGGCTTCGGTCAAGGAATCGGCATGCTCCTCGAACGACTGCGACAGTCGCTCGAGCGCGGTGCGCCAGGAGTGGCGATCGGTCGCGCTCGGACGGTACTCGCCGTCATTGAGCGCGGCATCCATCGCGGCGAGCGCTGCCTTGTCCTCCTCGGAAACCGAGTCGTTATCCTCGAGCATCGCGATGATCTCGGGGAGGAGCTCCTTGGCACCAGCTCCCGAGCCCCGCAGATCGAAGCCGCTGAGGCGCAGTGGGCGATCCGTCTGGTGCGTCTTCCGGATGTACTCGAAGAGCGGCCTCACCTCCGAGACGCGCCAGATTCCGAAGATCGCGCTCAGCATGATGTCGTCGATGGACGCGTCAGTCGCGAAGAGGCGGTTCGCACGCTCGCACTCATACACCCCCGACTCGAAGGCGATGACGTCGAAGCCGAGCTCCTCGTGGAGGTACTTCACCAGCCTCGCCTTGGCGGCGAAGGTGGAGCCGTCACCGTGCGTCTGCTCGCCGAGCTGGACGAGTCGCACGTCGGCGAGGATCTCGGCGAGGGGCTGCAGATCGGTCGGTTCGGCATCGAAGTCGAGCGAGATCGGCACGGCGTTCTCGTCGAGCCAGGCCGAAAGGCGTTTGTCGAGCGGCTCGGAAGGCTGAGCTTTCTCGCGAGGCTCCTCCGTCGCGCCGCTCGCTTCGACGCGCACGTCGTCGAGCCAGAGCTCGCCGCCCTGCACGAAGACCAGCATGACCGAGCCGCGCGTCGTGCCCTTTGGAAGCGTCCAGCTCCTCTCGATCGGGCGCCAGTCGAAGGTGCCCTGGAGCAGCTCGATGTCGACGTCCTCGATCAGGGACTCGTCCTCGTCGTCGTAGGCGAAGAACTTCAAGAACGCGCGGCCGAGGTCCTTTCCGCGCACCTTCGCCGAGACCCGGACCTTCTGCCCGGCCGACAGTCGCGCGACCTCGGTGCGGATGACGTCGAAGGGCGCACCGCCCTTCTTGGCGACGTGCAATGAAGCGCGCCCTTCGGCAGCGGGCTTCGAGACGACATTGGCGGTCAGGCTGCCCGAGTTGTCGATGGTTTGCCAATCACTGAGGCTGCCGTCCTCGAAGCCGCCGTTGCGGACCAGGTTGGCGCTCGCCTGGTTGATGGGTGCGCCGCCCGCGGTCTTCTCGACCTGGACATCGTCCAGCCAGATCTCCCCCTCTCCCACCATGACGAGCATCACCGTCGCGGACTTCGCCTCCTTGGGGACGACGTACTCCTCCTTCGCCTCGAGCCAGTTGAAGCTGCCGGTCAGGAGCCGGATGTCGATGGCGTCGTTGAGCGGCTCCTCGTCGGCGTCCCAAAGGAAGAACTTGAGGAAGGCTCGCTCGACGTCGCGGCCCTTCACGAAGGCCGACACCCGCAGCCGCTCGGCCCCCTGGAGCTCACGCACCTCGCCGCGCACGACATCGAAGGGCGCGCCACCGGTCTTCTGGAGGTGCAGGGCCTGTCGCCCTTTGCGCTTCGTGCGACGATCGACATCGAGCTCGGCGCGTCCGGAGTTGTTGATGAGACGCCAGCCCTTGATGCCGTCCTCGAAGCCGCCATTGGCGATCAGGTCATCGGCGGCCAAGGTGCTGCCGAGAAGGAAGAGAGTCTGAACGAAGGTCACCATCGTGCGCCGCTCCTTCAGGAAGGGAACCGGGCCCGCCCGCGGCGATCCTCTCGCAGGGGCCGTGGGCCGCTCTTCAACCGTTCCAGGCGCAGAACGATCGGCGATCTTACACGAGCCTCGCTTTTTTTTCGGGCGAGGGTCGAAAAGCCGCCCCTTGGGCTGAACTGAAACTAGATCCCGCGCGACCGAGAACAGAGCCCGCGCGACCGAAACGGAAAGCGGTCACCGAACTGGGAGCCGCTTCCTCGACGGTGCCACCGATCGAATTGAGAGGCGCCGAGCAAGGGAGCATTCGGAGTGCGCTGTC
>JAVJTD010000376.1:0-5794 GCA_040219065.1 Planctomycetota bacterium | reverse complement strand
CTGACTTGAAACATCATTCGGACCGCCGGCTTCAGCCGGTCTCCGTGTCCTCCTTCCAAGCGCCTCGGGGAGGACCTAGCCCTCAGGTCCGAGACTCCGTGGCCCGATGCTGCCGGGGACGGAGCGGAGTGGCTGCCCTTTCTGGGCGAAGAAAACCAGAGCCCGCGCGACCGAAACGGGAAGCGGTCACTGAGTAGAAAGCCGCCTCCTCGACGTCGCTGACGATCGAGCGGAGAGGCGCCGAGCAAGGGGCCGCTCAGAAGACGCTGTCGTCGCGACGGTGTACCCCGGCCCAAGCTCGCTCGTGCAGGATCTCGCCGACAGACTTCGTCACGGGCTCGCTCGACTTGGGCACTCCATCTTCTTGGCCCATTTTCTCCACCTGTATGCTCCGGGCGCCGCGCCCGGGGGCTGGGCTGACTTGAAACATCATTCGGACCGCCGGCTTCAGCCGGTCTCCGTGTCCTCCTTCCAAGCGCCTCGGGGAGGACCTAGCCCTCAGGTCCGAGGCTCCGTGGCCCGATGCTGCCGGGGACGGAGCGGAGTGGATGCCTTTTCTGGGCGAAGAAAACCAGAGCCCGCGCGACCGAAACGGGAAGCGGCCACTGAGCAAAAAGGCCGCCTCCTCGACGTCGCTGACGATCGAGCTTGGAGGTGCCGAGCAAGGGGCCGCTCGGAGTGAGCTGTCGTCGCGATGGCGTGCCCCGGCCCAAGCTCGCTCGCGAGAGCTCTCGCCAGCAAGCTCGGTCTTTGGCTCGCTTTCGCTTGGACACTCCTTTTCGCCGGTCACCACGGAGTGACGAGCTCGATGCTGGGGGCGTCGATCGACGCTCTGGGGAGGTCATCGCCGCGAAAGTGGCGAGCGCGCGTGAGCCCGACCTGGAGTGGTCCGGCAAGGCCGGGAATCCGGAAGCGACCTCGGGCATCGGTCGACGTCACCTTGGTCGTGAGCTCGATCCAGCTTCCACTCATCGGAAGCCAGGCGGTGACGTTGGCGAAGGGGACCGGGCGTCCGGCCCGGTCGACGACAAGTCCTTCGACGGTGCGCCCCGTTCCCAGTCGGACCACCAAATGTGTCATTGGTCGTCCCGGCTCGAGGGTGACCTCGGCCCGGCGCGGTGCGTTCTCCGCAGTGGAAGCCCAGACGGTGTAGGTGCGGGGAGCCAACAGGTGGTGGTCGACGATGCCGCTGGCATTCGTGAACCGTAGCACGG
Source organism: Planctomycetota bacterium (assembly GCA_040219065.1). Classification (GTDB taxonomy): domain Bacteria; phylum Planctomycetota; class OFTM77; order OFTM77; family OFTM77; genus OFTM77. The sequence continues at coordinate 4,580 of JAVJTD010000376.1, read as the reverse complement.
GCATCGGCGTGTCCTCCGAGAGCAGTAAGACCTCCGCGCCGGACACGGGCTCGCCGGTCCTCTCGTCGACGACCTCGATGGTCAAGCTCTGCTCGAAGGGGCCGCGGGTCACGATCGCGTTGTCGCGCGACCCGGTCTCGGCCACGATGGGCGTGGCGATCAGAGAAGCTCCGGCGATGAGCAATCGGTAGCGTCCTTCTTGGAGATGATCGACGCGGAATCGGCCGTTGCGCACCCAGCTCGCAGCGGAGTTCATCACATCGCCGTCCACTGCGCGGGCGTAGAGCAGCGCATCGACGGGTTGGTCGTGCTCGTCGCGAACCGTGCCCTCGATCCAACCTGGCAGCGGCGGAGGCAGCTCCACGTCGACTTGCTCGATCGCGCGTCGGAGCTCGATTCGCCTCGTCGCCGCCGCGCGCTCCTGCGAGACGACTTCCATCATGTACTGGCCCGGAGCGAGTCCGCTGATCTCATAGCGCCCGTCGACACCGGTCGAGGCATGCTCGGGAGCGGGCATGGACTCGAGTGGATGCAGCCACAGAGCCGCGTCGGCGGCTGGTCGCCCCTCGGCATCCCGAACTTGTCCTCGGAGCATCGTGCCGCGATCGACGCGGAGCACGATGGGCTCGTCGCGGTCCGCCCTCACGGGAGCCTCGACCAGCGGCGCGAAGCCATCGGCCAAGGCGACGATCGCGAGGTCGTGGTCGCGAGGCAGCAGCTCGAGATCGAACTGGCCATCGTCATGGCTGATGGTCCGTCGGCCGCGCTGGTTCAGCCTTTGGAGCTGGCGGGAGCGGTGACCGACATCCATGGCGATGATCGTCGCGCCCGGGATCGGGTTGTCCTTCTCGTCGACGACGTGCCCTTGGATGCGGCCGCTCCATTCGACCTCGAGCCGAAGATGCGTCGTGTCGTGCCCTTCGCCGACCGGAACCGTCGCCAAGGCGAGGTGGTCCCCGAGCTCGGAGAATCCTTGGAGAAAGCCGTCGAGAGAGAGCATCGCCTTCGAGGCGCGAACACCGCCTTCGGTCCGGAAGTGTCCGTTCTCATCGGTAGGAGGCAGAGAGAGCGTTCCGCCGCCGGAGAGATCGAGACGAATCGACCTACCGGAGATGGGGCGCCCATTCTGTTTATCCACCAGTCGACCCGCGATCGCATAGCGAGGCTCGGCGCGAATCTGCACGTCCTGCCTCGTGCCCTCTTCCACGGTGATGGACATCGCCTCGAACTGCCATTGCAGCTCGGCGACCTCCTTCGAGCGCTGAGACAGAGAGAGAGCCCGCTCATCCGAGATCGTCCAGATTCCTGTGGAGAGCGGTAGCTCGAAGGCGCCGAGCTCATCCGTGGTCAGCTTCCAAGTCGTCGAGCCCTTCTGGTTGAAGACCAAGACGGCGCCGGCGACCGGAAGGTCGGTCGCGATCGAACGGACGATACCGTTAAGCACGGCTCGAGGCCCGGAGGTCTCGAGAGACGTCCCAGAGTCATCGGATTCGGTATGGTCACTCGAGCGCTCCGACTCCCTTGCTCCGGCGGACTTGGGCACTACGCTCGACCGAATCGCGTTGTCACTCGCCGTATCTTCCGCATCGAGAACGGGATCACTGGCCACGAAAGGTCGGGTGGCATCGAGCGCGATGAGCCCCAAGAGCACGATCGCGGAGACGGCAATGAGCGTCTTGCCTTTCATGAGGAGTGTTCCGATTCCGGCGATGAAGGGGAGCGTCGTCGCACCGCTCGTGACGGCGAGGGGCTGAGCAGTAGTCGACTCGGTGATGCGCCGTGCGAGACCCGAGGTCGGGATCAGTGGGAGAAGGGCGAGCTCGAGTCGGTCGAGCAGAGAGTCGCGCAGCCTGTCGCGCGCGAGCTGGAGGCGCTTGCGAGCCGCCTCGGGTGTCAGGTCGAGGCACTCGGCGACACGCTTCGTCGATTGACCGGCGAAGTAGTAGAGCGTCAAGGGAACCCGGAGTGACTCGGGCAGACGGGCGATCTCCGAGCGAAGCAGCCGCTCGATCTCCTTGGACTCCAACTCCTGCGTGCCGTCCTCGATCGTGACGAGCTCGGCAGACGTCACCGATTCCATCCTCGAGCGACGCTTCCGGTCGCGACGTTGCCGAGACACTGCACGCCGCACGATCGTCAGGAGCCAAGCTCCGAACCGCTCCGGCTTCCTGAGGCTGCCGACCTTCTCGAGAGCCAGGACGAACGCTTCCTGGACGGCGTCCTCACTGAGATCCCGCGACTGCGTCAGCGCGAGCGCGAACCCGAACGCCGGCGAAAGATGGCGCTGGACGAGCTGGGACCAGGCGGCGTGGTCACCGCTGCGAACGAGATCCAAGAGCTGCTGATCGGTCATTCCGTTCCTTCGTGACGAGAAGAGTGCTCGCCCCATCAGAGACCGATCCGACGAAGACGTGAACGGAAAATCGAACGAGCAGCGCCCATCTGACTGGAGACCACCGGGAGCGCCGCATTCGGACCGCCGGCTTCAGCCGGTCTCCGTGTCCTCCATCCCAACGCCTTGGTGAGGACTTGGACCTCACATCCGAATCTCCGGGTCCGAAGGAGAGCCAATCGAACGTCGTTCACCCTCGAGATCGGTCACCCCTCGGGCGAGGGCCAGCCGACCGGACCCACCACTGCTAGGCTGCCGTCTCCTGCTCCGTCTCGAGGGGCTGCGGCACGTCTTGCTCCACCTGACCACCTCGCTGCAGGTAGCGCGCCACCAGCCAGCAGAGTAGCGCCCAGGTGGCGCCTGCCGTCCAGCCACCGAGCACGTCGGTCGGCCAGTGAACGCCGAGATAGACACGGCTCACACCGACGAGCAGCGTGAACAGCACGCTCAGTCCGAGGATGTACAGCTTGAGCGGCCAGTTCGGCTGGACGCGAGCGAGCAAGGCACCGAGTGTGAGATACGTCGTCGCCGCGAGCATCGAGTGACCGCTCGGGAAGCTGGAGGTGTACGTGTGGGACAGGTGGGGAACGAGGTCCGGGCGTGGGCGCTCGAAGATCTCCTTCAATAGCAGGCTGATCAGCAGGCCACCGCCGATGGAGATCAAGACCAGGACCATCGCGCGATAACGGCGCTGCAGGGCGAGGAATCCAGCCACGACGCCGGTGATCAGCATCAAGACGAACATGCCGCCCAGCCCGGTCACATCGCGTCCCATCTCCTCGACCCAGAGCGGACCGAGAGGATCGGTCTTGTCCGCGGGGTTCCGAAACAGGAGCAGCACCTTCTCGTCGATCGCCTGCGTCTCACCCTCGAGCACCTCGTCCGTCACCTCGACGAACGCCCACAGGCTGAAGAACACGACGAGGATCGCGAGCAACGTGGCCAGCTCTCGGCCCGATCGCCAGTGCTGCCAGAGTGTCCAGGCTTCACGAAAGAGATGACGCAACGAGCTGCTCCCGAGGAGGGTGAATGGCAAGAGTCCGTGCCGACCGACGTTGGCCGTAGTTGGCTTCTCGGGAGCATGTGCGCAACCAACTGGTCGAGGCGTCGCCCTTCAACCTGGCGAGCCGGCTCTGCTAGAGTGGGTGCCAATCCACGAGGCGGCTCGGCCACTGCGCAAGGGAGATTCAGCGGTATGGGAGCCTGGGGAACTGGCGGATGCGATTGCGACGAGGCAGTGGACTGAGTCCCCGCGCTGGACGTCGCTCGAGACCCGGCGATTTTGGCTTGGCCGAACTGGAAGCGCGACTGCGATGAGCGAGCTCCGATGAAATCGTTCTTTCCATTGATCTTGATCATCGCGATCGGTGCGGCCGCGCTCTACTTCTGGATCGATGTCGCCGAGCGCAGAGCCTCCGAGCCGAAGGGTGATTCGGCCGAGCCAACGTCTGGCGACGACCTGTCTCAGCGCTTGGGAGCCTTGGAGCAGCAAGTCGCCGTGCTCATGGAGCGGCTGAATCGCTACGCCGAACGACCCGGGCAGATCGAGAAGCCGGCGAGGGAGGGAGTGGACCCGAATCCGAGCGCGGGTGATCCCGAAATGGTGACTCGCATGGCCGAGCTCGAAGAAGGCATGACGTCGTTGATGGAAGACCTCGCCGAGCGAAAGGCCACCCAGCTCCTCGAGGACCCTCGGGCAGTGCTCGGATTGACCGACAACATCGAAGCCATGCGGCAGATGAAGATGGACGAGTGGGAGTCCCTCTTCGCGCACAACGGTCTCGATCCGGACACTTCGCGGGACATCGCCGTCGACGAGCTGAGCGGTTTCGAAGGCCTCGTGACTCCCGCGCAGATCATCGAGCGATTCGGTGCACCGATGACCTCGAAGACGGACACCGCCAATCGTGTCCGCTGGAGCTATCAGCGCTTCGATCGCGAAAGAGGTGTCGTTTGGATGGTCACGCTGACATTCGTGAAGGGTGTTCCGAAGTCGGTCAGCGCCTACTCCGGCGGGTGAGCGGAAGCGCCGGAGAACCCCCGCTCGAAGAACCGGCTGTTAGCCGTCCCGGCTGAAGCCGGGGAGACAACCTGACTGAAGTCAGGGGATACGAAGAACGACCTGACTGAAGCCGGGGATACGAGACCACTGGGAACGCGGGCTTCCAGCCCGCTCGAAGAGATCGGA
>JAVJTD010000375.1:0-18337 GCA_040219065.1 Planctomycetota bacterium | reverse complement strand
GCGCGAACAGCTCGGCCGCCGGCAGCTCGCCGCTCGCCGAGTACATCAGCAGGTAGAATCCACCGAGGCTCGAGAGCGTGACCAGCGCGCCCCCGAGCTCTCGACGCCAAGCGATCGCGAAGCCCAGGACGATTCCGGCCGGGAACAGGAGCAGCAGTGCGATCTCGATGAGCCTCGGAGAGCGGTCTCCTCCTTCGGTGAAGAAGGCGATCAGGTAGGCGGTGCTGACGAGGCTCCCGATGCGGGCGATCCAGCGAACAGCAGTCGCGACTCGTGGTAAGCGGGGCTGTGACGAGGGAAGGTCGGAGTGGGTCAGCTCAGGAGAGTGGGACATGGAGCTTCTCGCAGAATTCGACGATGCCGGGTGAGCCAGGCAGACCGACTGTCGATCCACCGACAGCATGATCGTCGGTGGCGCCGAGATCTGGCAGTAATCCATACGACGAGCTTCGTTTTGTGCTGCTTATGATCGCGGGGCAAAGATGACTGAGACCGGCTGAAGCCGGCGCTCTGGTGTCTTGGTGTCTTGGTGTCTTGGTGTCTTGGTGACCAGGTGCCGACGTGAACATCGTGAAAATCGTGAACACCCAAGCACTCAAGCACTCAAGCACTCAGGCACTCAGGCACTCAGGCACCCAAGCACCCAAGCACCCAAGCACCCAAGCACCCGAGCACCCAAGCACTCCACATTGCGGCTTCCTCTCGGCCGAGATAGGCTTGGGCGCTCTTCATCTCGATCGCTGGAGGTGTCTCATGAAGTACGCGAGCTGGATCTCGAGCTTGGTCGTGATCGTGACCGGCGCCTGGGCAGTGCAGGACCCGCACGGCCCCCGACTGGGCAGTACGCCTGAAACGTGCGTGAGGGCGTGGTACTCGGCTCTCGAGAACGAGGACCTCGGCGCGGTCCTCGCCATTTACGAGGACTCGCCGGAGGTGACGGCCATCACCTCGAATGGTCCCGTTCATCGAGGTCTGAAGGAGATTCGGGAGCTCTATGCTCGGGCCTTCGAGCAGGCGGACTTCGAAGAGGCGGTCCTTCTGGACATGAGGGTACGCGCTCGCGCCGAGACAGCCTGGGTGACCGGGCGCTTCGAGTCTCGCTCTCGCGTCCGTCTCGATGACTCCCGTTGGCTGCTGACTCTCCGAGCGACCCTGGTGCTCGTGAAGACCGAGGGCGGCTGGCGTATCGCACACGAGCATCTGTCCACGATTCCGGGTACCGAGCGCCTTCGCCGGCTCGGCGATCGCTGAGGCAAACTGGATTGACTTCAAAGGTGGAAAACTTCTGATGAGCATCCGTGTGGTCCTGGTGGCTCTCCTGCTCGCGGCCTCTGGCGAGGCTCAGACCGAGAGCGTCATTCTCATCACTCTCGACGGTGCGCGTACTCAAGAGATCTTCGGCGGTGCCGACCTCGAGCTGCTGAAGGCCCGAGCGGGATCCGAAGCCGTCGAGAAGACCGATCTCTATCGGCGGTTCTGGGCCGAGTCCGCTCGCGAGCGGCGGCTGAAGCTCATGCCCTTCTTCTGGGGCGAGCTGATGGTTCGTCATGGGTCCATCGCGGGCAATGCGGAGCTCGGCAGTCGCGTCCTGCTCTCGAACGGTCACCGATTCTCCTACCCTGGCTACTCGGAGATCCTGACGGGCGTTGCCAGGGACGACGTCATCGACTCCAACGCGAAGCGGCAGAATCCGCATCCCACCGTGCTCGAGGTACTTCGCACCGAGCTCGGGGTCCAGCGAAGCCGCGTCGCCTGCTTCGCGTCCTGGGAGGTCTTCGACTGGATCGTCGAGAAGGAGAAGGGCACGATCACCTGCAACTCGGGTTACGAGCCCTATCCGAATCCGAGCCCCGTGGTCCAAACACTCTCGACTCAGCAGTTCGAGACGCCCACCCCCTGGGACAGCGTGCGTCACGACCTCTACACGTTCCGCTTCGCTCTCGCGCACCTCGCGTCCTTCTCGCCGCGCGTCCTCTACCTCGCCCTCGGCGAGACCGACGACTGGGCGCACGACGGCCGATACGACCGGGTGCTGACGGCGCTGCAGCGTACCGACCGCTATCTCGAGACCCTCTGGAGGTTTCTCGAGAGCGACGAGCGGTACCAAGGAAAGACCACGTGGATCGTCACCACCGATCACGGCCGCGGCAACACGATTCGCGATTGGACCGATCACGGCGCCGATGTCGAAGGAGCCCAGAACGTCTGGATCGCATTCGCATCACCCGAGATGGCACTCCGCGGCGAGTGGACCGACGCCCCGACGCTCTACTCGAGCCAGATCGCAGCCACGATGTGCCAGCTCCTCGGTGTCGACTACAGCAAGCACGAGCCCGAGGCCGGCGCGCCGATCGAAGTGGGGCGGTGAGGTGGTTGGTGATCGTGTGTTCTGGTGATCAGGGCCAAACACCCGACCACCAGGGCAGAGGTGCTTTGGTACCGTGGTGCTCTGGTGGCATGGTTCCGTAGTATCGCCATGAACATTTCATCACCCGAGCACCAGGGCACCCGGGCAGAGGTGCTTTAGTACCGTGGTGCTCTGGTGGCATGGTTCCGTAGAATCGCCATGAACATTTCATCACCCAAGCACCAGGACACCCAAGCACCAGGGCACCCAAGCACTCAAGCACCTCAAAGCAGACCGGGCTCGCCGCAGCGGTGCCTTCTCAGCTCGGTCTCGAGCTCGGCGAGCTCGGTCGTGGCCTCGGCGACCATTTCGCAGAAGAGGTCTTTGGCCTTCGAGCCTTCTTCCTCGGCGTCTCGGAGCTCCTCCATCGTGTCGAGCTCCATCTTGGTGACGGCGAGGGCGAGCTGAAGGAGGCTCTCGGCGTCACCTTCGGGAGGTGCGACGCCGAGATGCAGAGCGACTCGCTCGAAGGAAACGGGAGTCATGCCCGGTAGCTCCACGTGGTAACGCCTCTTCAGAGCTTCGAGGTGGGCCCGCTTCCTTTGGGCGAGGAGCTCGAGCAACATCCGACACTCGGCGTCTCGGGTCTCGGAGGCAGCTTGCTCTAGGTAGGTAATACCGCCGAGCGAGACCTCGAGCGCCTGGCGTGCAGCGACCGCATCGGTCGGGATCACGCCTTCGATCAGCTCGAGCGTGCCGCCGCAAGCGGGGCAGAATCCGTAGGGGAAGACGATGCCTTCGCTCCGCTTCCTGCAGCCGAGGCACCGCCAGGCCAAGGGCGAGTCCGCGCAGCAGATCGATTCGTCGTCGCGGGACACCGGCCGACTGCAGCGCGGGCAGGACTCCGTCTCGAGGCGAGGATCGAGCGGCTGCCCACTCAGCTCCGGCGGCCAGGTCTTGTGCTCCAGCCAGTCGAGGATACCCCGCGCGGCGATTCGGCCCGAGGCCAACGCCACGATGACGCTCGACGGTCCGGTCACGGCATCACCGCCGGCGAAGACACCCGGCATCGACGTCGCCCCCGAGCTCACCTCGATACGGATGCGTCCTGCCTCATCCGCCTCCAGATCGGGCAGCAGCTCTCGCCAGATTGGGCTGACCCGCGAGCCCAACGCCAAGAGGACGCTGTCGCAGGCGAGTGTCGTCGGTTGCTCATCGGATGCTTCCGGGCGACGGCGCCCGTCCGGATCGATATCGCCCAGGCGCATGGGCTGCAACCGGACTCCTCGGACGTTGCCTTCGTCATCGGTCAGGATCTCGCTCGCCGCGTGCAGCCAGTGGAAGCGGGTGCCTTCGTGGAGCGCGCGACGCAGATCGGCGGTGCGGACGGGCGCTTCGGCCCGCGTGCGCCGGTAGACGACGTGCACCGAAGGAGCCCCGAATCGCAGCGCGATGCGGGCGCAGTCGAGCGCGGTGTTGCCGCCGCCCAGGATCACGACGCGCTCGCCCAGCCGCAATGGGGTGGCACGGTACGGGAACTCGGCGCTGCCCATCAGGTTCACCCGAGTGAGGAGCTCGCCCGCGGTGTACACCTGCCGAGCATTCTCACCGGCGATTCCAGGCAGCGTCGGATGACCGGCCCCCGCGGCCAGGTAGATCGCCCGGTATCCCTGCTCGCTCATGAGGGAGGTGAGGGTGGGCGTGCGCCCGATCAGGGTATTCGTCCGGATCTCGACTCCCGAGGCGAGGACCCGATCGATCGCCCGCTGCCGGTGCTCGGCGGGCAAAACGAAGGTCGGGATGCCGAGTCGCAAGAGCCCTCCGGGCGCGTGCAGACCTTCGAAGACGGTCACTTCCGCGCCGCGGCGCGCCAGGTGCTCGGCGCACGAGAGTCCGGCTGGCCCCGAGCCGATGATCGCGACGCGGCCGGGGCTGACACCGGTCCTTCGGACCTTGCGCTCAGGGGCGCGGTCTCCCACGAAGCGCTCGAGTCGACCGATCGCGACGGGCTCGACCTTGCGTCCGACGATGCAGCTCGCCTCGCACTGACGCTCCTGAGAGCAGACGCGTCCGCAGATCGAAGGAAAGGCGTGCGCTTCGTCGATCACGTCGCGCGCGGCTTCCACGTCACAAACGAGGATCTGCTGGATGAAAGCGGGGATGTCGACCTGCGCGGGGCAGCCGCTGATGCAAGCGGGGTTGGCGCATTGCAGGCAGCGACCTGCTTCGGCGAGCGCTTCAGCCCAGCGATAGGTGGGCTCGACCTCCTCGAAGTCACTGAGGCGATCGCCGACGGAGCGCTCGGCGGGACGGATGGCGCGATGCGCGATCTGCCGGATCTTGTGAACGTTGTGACGGCCTTCCTCGAGCAGGTCACGACGTGCCCGGCAACGTCGCTCGAGCTCGCCGGAGGCCTCGGCCTCTTCGGGAGCGAAGCGGTCTTGCCTCCGCCGCAGATCGTCATAGTCGACGAGGTGCCCGTCGAATTCCGGCCCTTCGAAGCAGGCGAAGCGGACCTCGCCATCGACGCGGACGCGGCACGAGCCACACAGCCCCGTCCCGTCGAGCATGAGGGACTTCAAGCTGACGACGGTCGGGATCGAGCGGCTCCGCGTGATCGCCGCGCATCGCTCGAGCGAGTCGTTCGAGCCATAGACCACGACGCGATCCGGGCTCCACGCGGCCAAGAGCCTCTCGACCTCTGCCGCGAGCAGGCTCGGGGTATCCTCGGACTCACCGGCCACGACACTGCGGACCTCTCGGGCATGGCGCGCGAAGCGCTCTTCCCAGAACCGCTCCTCCTGCGAAGTGAAGCCCAGCAGCACGGTGACGTCGTTGCCCGCGGCGTCGAGCTCCCGAAGAATCGGCCAGAGCGCCCCGGCCGCCGCACCTTCTCCGACCAGCAGCACGCGGCCGAAGCGGGCGATCTCGCTGGGACGACCGAGCGGACCGGCGAGGTCACGCACCGTGTCTCCCTCCCGGAAGCGTCGGACGAGCTCGTGAGTGGAGCGTCCTCGGACCGTGATGACACAGGTGATCGTGCCGAGCGCCGGGTCCCAATCACAGAGCGAGAAGGGAATTCGCTCACCGGGGTCGTCGAGTCGCAGCATGACGAACTGCCCAGGCCGGGCGTGACGAGCGATCTCGGGCGCCGAGAAGGTCCAGGTCCCCAACCGATCGGAAAAGAGTCGCCGCTCGATGATCGTGAACATGCCTCGAGACCTCGCTAATGCCGGTGGCGGGTGTCCGTGGGGATCATCGGGCACGAGCCGTGCCAACGAGCGGGTCTCTCGGGACGTGGCATGGAATCCGCTAACGGATGTCCGTCGAGGGCACGCGGCACCGCTCGTCGCGCGCTCGGTTGTCCCGGCGCATCGGTCGATGAGCCCATCGGCTCGATGAAAGCTTGTCACGCATGTGTGACCGATGATCGCTCGGGAGTGACGTGGGCGGGACGAAAGCCGGGAGGTGGCTCGATGCCGACGACGATCACTCTGGATGGAAACGAGGCCGTGGCCCGCGTGGCCTATCGGCTGAGTGAGGTTCTCTCGATCTACCCGATCACACCGGCCTCTCCGATGGGGGAGTGGGCCGACCAGTGGGCGAGCCACGGGCAAAGGAACCTCTGGGGCACCGTGCCGACGGTGGTGGAGATGCAGAGCGAGGGAGGCGCGGCAGGCGCCGTTCACGGCGCGCTCCAGATCGGGACGCTCGCCTCGACCTTCACGGCTTCCCAGGGCCTGCTGCTGATGCTGCCGAATCTCTACAAGATCGCCGGCGAGCTGACGCCGGCCGTGATCCACGTCGCGGCTCGCAGCCTGGCCACCCATGCGCTCTCGATCTTCTGCGATCACGGTGATGTGATGTCGGCGCGCTCGACGGGCTGGGCGATCCTCGGCTCGGCCTCGGTGCAAGAGGCTCAGGACCTGGCGGCGATCGCACATGTGGCGACACTCGAGGCGCGCGTCCCGTTCCTTCACTTCTTCGACGGGTTCCGGACGTCGCACGAGATCGCCTCGGTCCATCCGATCGAGGACGACATCCTTCGCGCGCTCGTCGACGAGGAGCGGATCCGGGAGCACCGGGCACGTGGGCTGTCTCCCGATCGGCCCGTCCTGCGCGGGACCGCTCAGAATCCCGACGTCTTCTTCCAGGCGCGTGAGGCGCAGAACGGATTCTATCGCGCTTGCCCCGGGATCGTGCAGCGAGCGATGGATCGATTCGCCGAGCTGACCGGGCGATCTTACCGGCTCTTCGAGTACTTCGGTGCCGAGGATGCCGAGCGGGTGATCGTCGCAATGGGCTCTTCGACCGAGACGATCTTCGAGACGGTGCGAGCGCTGGAGGCCCGTGGCGAAAAGGTCGGCGCCGTGCGCGTGCGGCTGTATCGGCCGTTCGACACCGAGGCGCTGCTCTCGGTCTTGCCTGAGACGACGCGGCGGATCGCGGTCCTGGATCGGACCAAGGAGCCGGGCGCGCCGCTCGAGCCCCTCGCCCTCGACATCGAGGCCGCACTCTCGCTCGCGGGTTCGCGCTTCCGAGCACGGCCGACGGTGAGCGGTGGGCGGTATGGGCTCTCTTCGAAGGAATTCACCCCGGCGATGGTCCGGGCCGTGTTCGAAGCGCTCACCCTGGAGCAGCCGCCGCGGGAGCTGACCGTCGGCATCGAGGACGACGTCACCGAGCTCAGCCTGCCCGTCGACACGAGCTTCCAGCTTGCCGCGGGCTCGACCACCGAGGCCGTCTTCTACGGGCTCGGCTCGGACGGTACGGTCGGTGCCAACAAGAACACGATCAAGATCCTCGGTGAGGAGACCGACCACTTCGTCCAAGCCTACTTCGTCTACGACTCGAAGAAGGCCGGCTCGACGACGGTCTCGCATCTCCGCTTTTCGAGCGATCCGATCCATGCGCCCTATTGCATCGAGAGGCCGCACTGCGTCGCCTGCCACCAGCCGCAGTTCCTCGAGGACGAGAGCCTGCTCGAGGGCATTCGCGACGAAGGCATCTTCCTGCTCAACTCACCCGAGCCGAAGGAGGCGCTCTTCGTCTCGCTGCCCGGGCACGTGCAGGAGGCACTCCTCGAGAAGCGCCTGCGCTTCTTCGCGATCGACGCGAGCCGCATCGCCCGCGAATGCGGCTTGGGAGGCCGGCTCAACACCGTCATGCAAGCGGCCTTCTTCACGGCGACCGAGCTTTTGCCGCACGAGACCGCGCGCGCCGCGATCGTCGCGTCCATCGAGAAGAGCTACGGCAAGAAGGGGCAAGAGCTGGTGCGCCGCAACGTCGAGGCGCTCGACCGCGGCTTCGCCGAGCTCGCGCGGCTCGACGTCCCGAGCGATCGCAAGGTGTCGGGACGCGCGGTCGCTTTGAAGTCGTTCGCCGGTGCCGAGCCCTTCGTCGCCAATGTCCTCGCCGAGGTCATCGCCGGGCGCGGTGAGTCGCTACCCGTCAGCCGAATGCCGGTGGACGGCACGTTCCCGACCGGCACGGCGCGCTTCGAGAAGCGCGCGATCGCGACGGAGGTCCCCGTCTGGGACGAAGAGGTCTGCATTCAGTGCGGCAAGTGCGCCTTCGTCTGTCCGCACGCGACGATTCGGGCGAAGGTCGTGACGGAGCCCGCCCTGGTGGGCGCGCCCGACAGCTTCCGCTCGGCGGCGGCGCGCGACAAGGCCTGGGGCGATCAAAGGTTCACGATCCAGGTCGCACCCGACGACTGCACCGGCTGCGGTATCTGCGTCGACGTTTGCCCGGCGCGCAACAAGAGCGAGACGCGGCTGAAGGCGATCAACATGACGCCCGTGGACCCGATCCGCGAAGAGATGCGGGCGCATTGGGATCACTTCTCGAGCCTTCCCGAAGTCGATCGCCGCGAGATCAACCGGCAGAGGATCCCGCAGCAGCAGCTCATGCAGCCCTTGTTCGAGTACTCGGGCGCCTGCGCCGGCTGCGGTGAGACGCCGTACCTCAAGCTGATGAGCCAGCTCTTCGGAGACCGCGCGGTCATCGCGAACGCGACGGGCTGCTCGTCGATCTACGGCGGCAATCTGCCGACGACGCCGTGGGCGAAAGACGCGAGCGGCCGTGGTCCGGCTTGGTCCAACTCCCTCTTCGAGGACAATGCCGAGTTCGGCCTGGGGTTCCGCCTCGCGCTCGATCACCGGCGCCGGGTCGCGCTCGAAATGCTCGAAGCGCTGGAGGACGATCTCGGAGCCGAGACGGTCGTCGCGCTTCGTGACGCCCCTAGCCAGGACGAAGCGGACATCCACGATCAGAGAGAGCGGGTGGCGGCCTTGAAGGAGCGGCTCGCCGTGCTGGATCGTCCGGCGGCTCAGCGCCTCCTCGAGCTGGCCGACGACCTGGTGCCGCGCAGCGTGTGGATCGTGGGCGGCGACGGCTGGGCTTACGACATCGGCTACGGCGGCCTCGATCACGTCTTGGCCAGCGGGGCGGATGTCAACATCCTCGTCCTCGATACCGGCGTCTACTCGAACACCGGCGGACAGACGTCCAAGGCGACACCGCGCGCGGCGGTCGCGAAGTTCTCGGCCGGCGGCAAGGGATCGCGCGCGAAGGACCTCGGCCTGATGGCGATGTCGTACGGCAACGTCTACGTCGCCAGCGTCGCGATGGGAGCCAAGGACGAGCACACGCTCAAGGTCTTCCTGGAAGCCGAGCGTCACAAGGGCCCGTCCCTCATCATCGCCTACAGCCACTGCATCGCGCACGGCATCCCGATGAACACCGCCATGCAGAACCAGAAGCTGGCGGTCGGCACGGGCGAGTGGCTGCTGTACCGGTTCGATCCGTCGCGGGAAGCGAATGGCGAGTCCCCGTTGCAGCTCGATTGCAAACCACCCGACAAGAGGGTCGCCGAGTTCTTCCACCGCGAGGGGCGCTTCCGGATGCTCCAGCACATCGATCCTGAGCGCGCCAAGATGCTGCAGCGCGAGGCGCAGTCGGACATCGATCATCGGCGTCGTCTCTACGAGGTACTGGCCGAATTCCACGATCCGCGGGCCAAAGACGCGCAATCATCGAAGGGTGAGGAGAAGTGACGATGGACCTGACCACGAGCTACTTGGGCCTGACGTTGCGCTCGCCGCTCGTCGCTTCGGCGTCTCCTTTGACCGAGAGCGTCGAGACGATCGCCGCTCTCGAGGCCGCCGGGGCCGGGGCGGTCGTCCTTCGCTCCTTGTTCGAGGAGCAGATCAGCCTCGAGCGCTATGCGCTCGAGCATCACCTCTTCCACGGGAGCGAGAGCTTTCCCGAGGCGCTGAGCTACTTCCCCGAGGCGAGCTCTTACTCATTTGGCCCGGATGAATACTTGAAGTTGATTCGCTCGGCCAAAGAGACCGTGAGCATCCCAGTGATTGCGTCCTTGAACGGCACCACACCGGGCGGCTGGACGAGCTTCGCCTCGGAGATGGAGGGCGCCGGCGCGGACGCGCTCGAGCTGAACCTCTACGACGTCGCGGCGGACATCGATCGCTCGGGCGCCGACGTGGAGGCGAGCTACGTCCAGGTGGTCGAGGAGGTTCGTGCGGCGGTTCGGATTCCCTTGGCTGTAAAGCTCGGCCCGTTCTTCTCGAGCTTCGCGAACTTTGCGCGGCGCCTCGATGACTGCGGCGTGAACGGTCTCGTCCTGTTCAATCGCTTCTATCAGCCCGACATCGACCTCGTGACGCTCGACGTGAAGAGCGGTGTCTCGCTGAGCCATTCGGACGAGCTCCGGCTGCCGCTCCGCTGGATCGCCATCTTGTACGGTCGAGTGAAGGCCTCGCTCGCCGCGACGAGCGGTGTGCACACCGGGCTGGATGCAGCCAAGCTCCTCTTGGCCGGAGCCGACGTCACGATGCTTTGTGCCGCTCTGCTGAGGGGCGGCGTCGTCCGGCTGACCGCGATCGAACAGGAGCTCCTGGAATGGCTCGATGAGAACGAGTATCGATCCCTCGACCAGCTCCGAGGCAGCATGAGCCACCGTCACACCGCCGATCCCTCGGCCTACGAGCGCGTCCAGTACATGAAGGACCTCCAGTTCGGCCCCTGGGCCGACCAGCTCTGACACACGGGGGCACGGAGGAAGAAGTACTTACACGGGGAACACGGAGGGCACGGAGGAAGAAGTATCTACACGGGGAACACGGAGACCACGGTGCATGGGCTCTGGAGGGGGAATCAAGCGAGGTCATCCCGGTGGGAAAGACCCGAGTGATTCCCCCTGCAGAGCCCGCTCCGTGTCCCCCGTGCTCTCTGTGTAAATGCTCCTTCTTCCCCGTGCTCCCCGTGTCCTCTGTGTAAATGCTCCTTCTTCCCCGTGTCCCCCGTGTGTCAGTCGGTGCTGGCTTGGAGCCAGACGAGGTAGCCGTCGACGAAGGTGGCGACGAAGGGGGAAGGGAAGGCCGGGTCGTCGTAGTTCCACATCACTCGGCCCCGGGCCCCTTGCGCGACGGAGGTCGGAGCGCCGAAGCGGCGGTAGACCTGGGCCGGGGACAACCCGAAGAGCTCGGGGCCGGCGTCGACCAGCCCGGAAGGCAATCCGGCCCTCGCCTGGCGAACCGCTTCGAGGTCGGCGGGGCGCGGGGTGTCCTCGCGAATTCGGGCCGTGGCATCCGGGGGCTGCAGGGCAGCCAGCTCGTCGATGAAAGCACGTAGCTCGGTGCGGAGCCGGGCGAGCTCAGTGCTGGGGACCGTCTTCCTCGGCGCCGATGTGGCGGCGACATCGGGCACTTCTGGCGTGTCCGAGGGTAGGCTCGGCAGGCTCTCTGTGGCTGTCTCTGGCTGGTTTTGCAGGAGCTCTGCCATCTGCGAGAGCGTGCCGTGGATCGCGGTCAGCTTCGACTCGATCCGGGAGGACTCCGGTTCGGGCTCGGTGCCGATCTGCATTCCGATCGAGACTCCGAGTGCCGCAGCCAACACGATGGCCAGCGCTGCCGTCTTCGTCATGTTCTTCGCTCCGTCGGACTCCGGTGTGGTCCTGACAGAGACTTCGGCGTCCACGAATACGTGAAGCGAGAAATGCCGAGGAGTCCGGCCCCGGTTCGGGCGGGCGGTCGCTCGGACGCCGCCGACTCCCGCGGGGCCGGGTCAGGGTCGGCTAGGAAGCCGACTGCTCCTCTTCTTCGAGTTTCTCATCCTGCTCGGCCGTCGCCTCGGGCGCTTCTTCGTCCATGTCGGCGATGAGGGAGGCGTGATCGATCACGTCGTCCTCGGGCTCGATGCCGGCCTCGCGGTCGGCTTTGCGCGCATCCTTGCGAGCCTTCTTCTCCTCGGCCTTCTTCCGCTTCTCCATCTCGCGCTGGCGCTTTGCGAAGCTGTGTTGATTTCGGTTTCCCACGCTCGAATCCTTTCTGTTGGGTGCAGCGCCGAGAGGCGCCGCACCTTCGGTTCATCGTCGAATCAGCGGCTGAAAGCCGGCCGGCGTCTGCTTCTTCCGTTGGCACCGCGTTGCCTGGACTTGCCCCAAGTGGGGGGCGAGCCCGATGGCTTCGAACGCTTCTTCGGCGGCAGGCGCCGGGTGGCGCGCTCGGAGTGGAAAGGATGATCTTGATCCACGGGCACCGGCTTCTTGATCGCACGCTCGATCTCGCGAAGGCCCGGGAGCTCTTCGGAGGAGCAGAACGAGATCGCGTCGCCTTCGGAGCCGGCGCGAGCCGTCCGACCGATGCGGTGCACGTAGGTCTCGGACTCCTGCGGCAGATCGTAGTTGATGACGTGCGTCACGCCGTCGATGTCGAGTCCACGGGCCGCCACGTCGGTAGCCACCAGCACTCGCACGTGCCCGCGCTTGAAGCCCGTCAGGGCCTTGGTCCGGGCGTTCTGGCTCTTGTTGCCATGGATGGCGACGGCCTCGACGCCCTTGGCCAAGAGCTTCTTCGTGACGCGGTTGGCAGTGTGCTTCATCTGAGTGAAGATGATCACGCGATCCAGCGCCGGATCGCGCATCAGGGTCGCCAGCAGTGCGTCCTTGTCGGGCTTCTCGACGAAGAGCACCTTCTGCGAGATCTTCTCCACTGTCGGCTGCTCGGGCGCGACCGTGATTCGCACCGGGTCGTGGACCAGGCTGCGGGCCAGCTCGGCGACGGCGCCCGGAAGCGTCGCTGACAAGAAGAGCGTCTGACGCTTCTCGGGCAGCTTCGCGATGACGCGGCGGATGTCGTGGATGAATCCCATGTCGAGCATCCGGTCGACCTCGTCGAGCACGAAGATCTCGACATGATCCAGGCGCACCGAGCCACGTTGCATCAGGTCGAGCAAGCGGCCGGGAGTCGCGATCAGGATCTCGGGGCCACGCCGGAGGCGACTCACCTGCGGCCCGTATCCGACGCCGCCGTGAATGACGACGTGGCTGAGCTTTTGGTGACGGCCGTAGGTGAGAACGCTTTCACCGATCTGAGCGGCGAGCTCGCGCGTCGGTGCGAGGACCAGGACGCGAGGGCTGCGCTCGATGCGCTTCTGGCGGTTCTGAGACAAGTACTGGAGGATCGGGAGCGTGAAGGCGGCCGTCTTGCCAGTGCCGGTCGGGGCACTCGCGAGCAGGTCGCGGCCATCCAGGAGAGCGGGAATCGCCTGCTCTTGGACGGGGGTGGGCTGCGTGTAGCCTTCCTCTCGAATCGATCGCTGCAGGTGAGGCAGGAGATCCTGGAAGGCGCCGTGGAGCGGGGTGGGTTCAGAGCTCACAGGAGTCCGGGTCTCACCCCCGGACTGTCGGCGCCAAGGGCGCCCGTCATTTGAATGCATGCATGTCCTGATTGAAAACGGGGTCCGGTCTAGGTCACAGGGATACCGTTCTCGGGACCCGTGTGTCCTGGCAAGGCACTTCCGCCCGCCGGACACGTGGAGGAGAGTGGCGCCACTCATGTGGCGTCTGAGGTGGGAGCAAGAGAGGGTCGAGCGCTCGGCTCGATCCGGCCCTGTGAGGCGTTGCTCCTCTCACCGAAGCAGCGAGTCTAGCACGACTCCTGCCGATCGTTCCCGAAGCGTTTCGGAAACTCTGTAGAGAAACTCGACCAAAGGTCCCTCGGAACTGAAGGAGCCGCCACTTCTCAGTGCTCACGGGCGGGGGATTCGACCGTGTGATCCACCCCAGACGCTCGCTCCAGGGGACGCAGAGCGTTCTCGTAGACGAATCTCCAGTGGAGAAGCAGCGCGACCAGCACGGCGACGTGCCAAAGCTCATGAGCCTCGAAGTGGCCCGGCCAGATCACCGGCCACTCGAGGCCGAGGAGGATCGCTCCCAACGAGTAAACAAGGCCTCCCAGGATCAGCTTCCAGACCCTCGAGGTCCCTTCTCGTCGCCAGACGATGAATCCCGCGATGCCGGCGATCCACCCCATGACCAGGTAGACGGCGGTCCCGAGTCCCTTCGGCAACGAGTCGTAGAACACGCTGAACAGGGTGATCCCGGTCGCCGCGAGCAGCCACATCGACCCGATCACGGCCCAGCGTACCCAGCCGCGGAAGAAGAGCGCTTGGATGGGCGTGATCGTGCCGGCGATGAGCGCGAAAATCGCGGCCTTGTCCAACCGCCCCAACACGGCTCGAGCCCGTGTGCCCTCTGGGAGCATGTGAAACACGCCGCTCATCGAAAGTAGGAGCACGCTGGAGAAGGAAAAGACTCCCAGCAGCAGGAGGCGCAAGGCATCGCCGCGGCCTCGGCGCAGGAGAAGGACCCCGAGACCCGCGAAGACGAGGGCACCCAGGAGGTGGCTGAGCGCGGTGAACGGCTCGTAGATGGTCGGCCAAGGCTGAACTTGAATCGGGTGACTCCATTCTGGTCGTTCGATCGGGAGGTGGGCGACCGCGGCCAGTCCCCATCATGTCAGACCCTGAGCTCGCCGGTCCAAGATCCTTCGCGAATCCGTGTTCGAAGTGCCCGGCCATGGTGACGATCCTTGCGCCCAGGGCAACAGCCTGGAGAATCAGGCTCCGGCAATCGGCCGGGCCTCCGTCCTCTTTCCTTCCGGATCGACACCCGTGCGACGCCTCACGATTCTCACCCTCGCCGTGGGCGGCCTCGCCCTGACCACTTGCGCCGGGCTGGAGCCTCTGACCGATCTCCAGGCGAAGCGACTCGAGCAGATCGACGAGCTGCTGGAAGTGCTCGAGGAGGACTACGTCTTTCCCAAGCGCCACGATCTCGATTGGGACAGCTTGAGAAAGCAGTATCGGGCGGCCGCCCCGTTCTCGGCACGTCCGAACGACTTCTACCATCTCCTGACGGGCATGCTCTCCGAGCTCGACGACCTCCACGTCTCGTTCGACGTGCCGCCGGAGAACCTCGTCGAGGACGGGCGAGCGGCGACCACCGTCCTCGAGGTGCCCGGCTTCTACCTGATGCCCATCGAAGGCCGTCCCTATATCGTCGGCTGGCCCGAAGGGCAGCAGCCTCGAAGGCCCGAGCGCTTGCCAGAAGCAGCGGCCTTCCCCGAGGTGGTCCGCATCGAAGGGTTCCGCGCGATCTGGCCGCTCGTGCCCAACCTGCTCCGAGGTCGTCCCGGCTCGGCGGCGGAGCTGCATCTGCGCTGGCGAGACGGGAGCGTCACCCGTCACACGGTCGCCCGGCCTGAAGAGGTCGAGGAGCCGGGCGGTTCGGGCGTCGTCTCGGCCTGGCAGCTCGGCGGTGGCACCAGCCTGCAGTGGGAGGAGCTCGGCGGATACCTGTACCTGGATCTCCGGACTCTCGATCGGGACCGGATCGAGCTCGAGGAGATCGACGCGATCCTCGATCGGGCGCGCGAGTCGAAGGGCCTGATCCTCGACCTGCGGAGGAATCCAGGCGGGGATTGGGCGCTGACCGGGGCGATCGGCGGCCGCTTCCTGAGAGAGCCCTTGACGTTCGCCCTGAGCGCCAAGCCGGAGGAGTCCTTCTTCTTCGGATTGATCTCGGTCGATCCCTTCATCTCGAGCTCGTGGGAGCCCAGAGGCGATCGCTACGAGGGTCCCTTGATCGTGCTCACCAGCGCTCTCACGGGAAGTGGTGCCGAGCACCTCGCCTTGGTGCTCCAGAGGGAGGTCGGGGCGATCGTCATCGGGGAGCGAACGTCGGGTGCTGAAGCAGGAGTCGCCCGGTACGTCGCCCAAGACGGCAGCACGCTCCGCTTCAGCGCGATTCGCTTGCTGGATCTGCGCGGCCGGGGTCTCCAGGACTCGGGCGTGGTGCCCGATGTCTCGGTTCGATTGACCCTCGCCGACGTCGAGCGTCTGGGGCCCAGTGGAGCTTTCCGAAACTGGGAGGAGCGCATCTTCGCTGCCGTTGGTCGGGAGCTGGGAGGCGTCTCGCTGCTGGAGCGACCGGTGCCGAGAGCCGAGTCTCGTCAGGAGGTGACCCGATAACTCAGGCGCGCCGCCTGCTCAGCGGGAATCCCTGTATCCCCAGACTTCAGTCGGGTTGGTTCCCCGGCTTCAGCCGGGAGGTGGCCCGAAGCGGCCAGTTTCACCACCTGTACGCTCCGGGGCCGCGCCGGGGGCGCGGCTGACTGGAATCTAGTCACGTCGTCGTTCGGACCGCCGGCTTCAGCCGGTCTCCGTGTCCTCCATTCCAGCACCTCGGAGAGGGCCCAAACCTCACATCCGAAACTCCGTGGCCCGATCCCGCCGGGTGTGATCGGACCGCCAGCTTCAAAGTTGAGAGTTGGAAGTCGGGCCGTTGGACGTTCGGAGAGGCCCAAGCTCGCTCGGGAAAGCCCTCGCAGACAGACCCGGTCACCGGCGCGCTCGGCTTGGGCACTCCATCGCCCTCGGGCCCAGTTTCACCCCTGTATGCTCCGGGCGCCGCGCTCGGGAAAGCTCTCGCCGACAGACTCGGTCACCAGCTCGCTCGACTTGGGCACTCCGATACCCACCGCCGAGAGCACGGGGAGGCGATCGAGTCCGCCAAGAAGCCAGAAAGACCGACAGCGCGTTCGTGCTCGGCTCTTCGGCCATCGCCGATGCGAGAGCAGCGCATACTGCAAAGACGATCGAGACGCTCGAGAATCGTAGCGGATCAGAGGCGGGCGGCGCTTTTGGGAACGCCGCCCGCGGTTCCGCCCTCTCGATCAGATCAGAAAGTCGCAGTGTCGGTGTTGGAGCATGCGCCGCCGCCGACCTCGCAAACCTGGTACGTGAAGCTGCCACCGCCCGTGTTGAAGCGGTCGCGGTATCTGCCGTCGTTGCTCGTGGTCGCGATCAGCGAGCCATTGCGGTAGATCTCGACCTGGCTGCCCGAAGCGCCGGTCCAGTCCAAATTGACCTGAGCGCGGCCCTGGCGCTGCCGGTAGCTGGTGTTCGTGATCTGAAGCACGATGTCGGCGGGCGGCGGACCATCACTGACGGTGACTGGATGACTGACGGAATCGGACGCTCCGTCGTCATCGATGACCGTGAGCGAGACGTTGTAGGTACCCGACGCCGAGAAGGTGTGATTCGGGTTTTGAGCGGACGAGCTGTTGCCGTCTCCGAAATCCCAGCTCCAACTGACGATCGTACCGTCCGAGTCCGAGCTCTGATCGGTGAAGCTCGCCGTCAGGTTGTTGGTGCTGGAGCCGAACTCGGCGGTCGGCGGGTTGTTCGCGGGAGGCTCGCCCCCGTCGAGACGGGAGTAGGCGAGGAGATTAGGCGAGCCGCTGACATTCGAGACGACGCCCGCGGTCGCATTGGCGAGCAAGGTGTTGGTGACCGCCGCCGACGAGGCGCCCGGATCGGACTCTCGGATCAGTGCCGCGATGCCACAGACGTGAGGCGAGGCCATCGAGGTCCCGCTGATCGTCGTCGTCGCCGTGTCACTGGTGTACCAGGTGGAAAGGATGCTGGAACCCGGGGCGAAGAGGTCGACGCAGGAGCCCCAATTCGAGAACGACGAGCGCGTGTCGCTGGAGGTCGTCGAGGCGACCGTGATGGCGTCGGCGGCGCGCGAGGGCGAGTAGTTGCAGGCGTTCGCGTTCGAGTTGCCGGCCGCGACGACGAAGACCACGCCCGCGGCGACGGCGCTGTTGACGGCGCTGTCGAGGCTCGAGGAGGCGCCGCCTCCCAGGCTCATGTTCGCGACGGCCGGTGAGTTGTGGTTGTTGGCGACCCAGTCGACGCCGGCGATCACCCCGGCGTAAGAGCCGGAGCCGTTGCAGTCGAGAACTCGCACCTTGTAGAGCGTGGTGTTCTTGGCGACGCCGTACGTCGCGCTACCGACGGTGCCCGAAACGTGCGTGCCGTGACCGTGGCAGTCCTCGCCGTTCCCGCCGAACGCGTCGAAGAACTGTCCGGAGACCCGGCCGCCAAACTCGTTGTGCGAGCTGCGAATCCCGGTGTCGAGGATGTAGGCGTGCACGCCCGTGCCGTCGAAGTCCCAGGTGTAGCTGTTGTCGAGCGGGAGGTTCCTCTGATCCACCCGGTCGATGCCCCAGGTCGCGGGGCTCTGCGTGCCGATGGCGTGGGCCATCTGATCCTGCTCCACGCGATCGACCTCGGGATGCTGCGCGAGCGCCTCGGCTTGGATCGGATCCAAGCTCAGGACGCCGCCGTCGAGCACGGACTCGTACACCCACAGCACCTCGCCCTGGTACTGCCAGGCGAGACTCTCGAGGACGACGGTGCGCTCGGCCTTGATGCCGGCCTGCAAGACGCCCTCCTTCAAGGTGACGATGTATTGGTTTTCGATCGCTTGTCCCTGTGCGGGGACGAAGTCGCCGGCCTGGCTACTCGCCGGGAGAAGGGCCAGCAGTGTCAAGACGATCCAGAGCTTCTTCATGTGGGGCTCCTCGAGCGGCCCGTCGGCCGACGGACAGAAGCACGCAGCGCGTCAACGTCAGAAGCGTGCGCACGATGTCGAGGCGCAGGACGGGCCTGGGTCGTGTTCGGGGGAACAGGGTTCTTTCTTGGTGAGCCCGATCATATTCGCCGGCCCCGTGCTGTTCCAGAGCCGAGCCACTCTTCTTTGATCCGGCACGAACGAGATCGGGCCGCCCCCGAAAGGAGGGCGGCCCGACACGAGCACTCGAGGCGAGATGTCTCCAG
>JAVJTD010000374.1:0-17008 GCA_040219065.1 Planctomycetota bacterium | reverse complement strand
CCTTCAACAACCATCCGCTCAGGAGTACACTCTGTCATCGACGACCGCCCTTCGTGTTTACTCGTAAGTTGTTTGCTTCAAAGCTACATACGAGTAAGAAGGGCGGTCGTTTCTTCTTTTTGGTGAGATATCCGGGCTAGGGCAGCGACTTCGCATTGAGCGACTGAGTCAGGGCGCGCCTGCGAGTCGTGGCGAAGGTCTCGAATCCCTTGAGCCCCGCATTCTGGTATCGAGCAGCACGGGCGTTTGGCTGGCAGGGATCGGGGCGAGGAGGTCGGCGCTCGACCTCCTCGCGGGGTACAGATTACTGGGTCACGAAGGACTTGGTCGCGCTCACGGACGGGACTTGTCCGGCGCCGTCGATCGAGAAGCCGGCATAGTAGACCGTGAGGCCCGTCGGTGCAGCCGGCGGGATGGACACGCCGGCGGTCGGGGCGCCGGTGCAGCCGGTCAGGGTGACCACTCGAAGCGGGGTCGGAAGCGAGAGCCAGAGGGAGAAGACTCCGTCGGCGTCCAGGAGCATCTGCTGGCCACCGCTGGCCGGGACGGTCAATCCGCCGCCGCTGCCATTGCCGAGGCTGATGAAGACCAAAGCGGTGTTCCCGACTTCGGCGGCGCCGGTGCGAGCCGCGAAGTTGACGGGCGCGCCACCCACCGTCGGCGTTCCCTCGAGATCCCACTCGATCGTCGCCGGGCAAGGCTCACCGCGGATCTCGTACTCCATGTGCCAGTTGAGACCGGTGACCCAGGGGAACCAGCCACTCCCGAAGTTCTGGGAGATCTGGACGGGATCCTGGAGGGGAGGCGAAGGGTTGGTGGTGCTCTGCCAGGTCATGCCGGCCTGACCTTGACGAATGAACCAGTAGATCTTGCCCGGGTCGACCAGAGCGTTCGCCGCGCTCGCATCGTGCGATTGCCACTGGAAGGCGGAAGCGGGAATGCTCTTCGATCCGAGCGGGACGGCGTTGGCCGTGTCGGGCGATCCGCCGAGGTCGGGGGCGATCCAGAAGTTATCGGTCTCGCCACCGTCGGCGTACCAGAGGACCTCGGTGACCCGGTAGGTCGACGGGATGCTGTTCGTGTCGAAGGCCGTCGCCCAGAAGAAGGTGTCGTTGAGACTCCAGGCGAGCTGGTCCATGCCACAGCACCACAAGTCGATGGTCGTGGCCGCCGTACTCATCTCCTCATCCCCGCCGATGATGGAAGGAACCTCCATCGTCGTCGAGACGGCGTTGCCTTTCGTGTCGTAGATCGTGATCGAATCGTCTTGGGCGAAGGCCGAGCCCGAGCTGAGGACGGCGATCGACAGAGCGAGCCATAGCTGACGCATAGCGCTTCTCCGGGAGGGGGGAATTGGGAGTGTGTGTGTCTCAAACGGCTCCCGGAGACTACTCGGAAACCACGGATCGCACTAGCCCGGATATCTCACGAGCCATCTACTGCGGCGCTGAATCTACCCATGCCTGCTGCGTCAAGCTCCCTGCGCCGCCTCGACGACCTGCAGAGAGGTCGACTGCGGCGTGCTCGGTCGCTTTCCTTGAATCCATGGACATCTTCGACGCCTCGCGACGATGTCTCGTGAGATGTCCGGGCTAAGTCGCCGGCTCCACTCCAAACGCCAAGACGAGTGCAAGCATGACAGGCTTGTGCCTGTCATGCCGGGATTGGCCCATTTCCCTGGGCTTTGCCTCGGGCTGATGAGTGCCTGCCCATTCAGGGCGACCGAGAGCCGCAGGAAACTTGGAAGTTGAACGTCTGACGTTGAGCCGTTGGACGTTCCAAGAGGCCCAAGCTCGCTCGAGCAGAGCTCTCACCGAGAGACCAGGACGTTGGCTCGCTCGACTTGAGCACTCCAATGCCCCGGTGACCTTTCTGGGCTGGCGAGTGGCTGCCCTCCCAGGGCGAAGAACCACGGAACCTCCGGTCGCTTCAGGCGGTCCTAAACTCCGGTCCAGCCTCCCTGCCTCGGGTCTGGACGCCCACCTCCCTTCCCTCCATACTCACCCTTTGCCTGGTATCCGCCGAAACATCTCGGTCAGAGCGCACTCCGGCCTCTGTGGTCGGTGTCGGCTGGCGTTTGGTCCCGCAGATCCCCGGAGCACGATCCTTTGCCTTTCCTGAGAGACCACTACCTCTTCGAGAAGCACCACCCCGTCCTCAGTCGCCGGGAGCAACGCCGCCGTGTGCTCCGGAAGCGCGCGATGCTGGGAGTGATGGTGGCCGGTTTCTTCGGGCTCTTGCTCTTCGTGCTCACGCGGCCCGCGCCTCCGAAGCCGGTCGTCTGGGTCGAGCGGGAGGTGCACCTGATGCCGCTGCTCTCCGAAGCGACTTACCGGGGTCCCGGCGAGCTGGAGCCGCTCGGCCTGGCGCCAACCGACGGGGATCGCCGGACGGCTCTCCTCCTCTTGCCGGGCAGCGAATTGACCTTCGGCACCCTGGACCTACCCTCGGGCTCTACCTTCCGCTGCGCGATCGGTGTGCCTCCTGGCCAGAGAGACCCGGCGAGGTTCGCTCTGTATCACGTGCCCGACGTCGGGCCCCCAAGGATGCTGCACAGCCGGTTGCTCTCTGCCCGGCAGCAGGGCTGGATCGTAGCGGAGGTCCCGCTCGAGCTGCCGCCTGGCAGCGCTCGCCTCCTCCTCGAGGCCAAGCGGGAGGAAGGTGGGAGCTGCTTCATCGCGAATCCGACCATCACCGCGATGGTCCCCAGTCACCTGGCGGCCCCGCCACCGGTGCGCAAGTCGCGCACCGTCATCGATCTGATCGAGCGGTTCAAGAAGGACGCGGTCATTCGGTCCGAGAATCCTCTCAAGCCGCTTCGAATCGCGCCGCTCTCCCAGACGCTCCAACCACTGCTCGGTTCCGAGCCGACGGATCTCTGGCTGAGCGCCGTTCCGGACTCGGCCTTCGAGACGCGGCTGTTCGTTCCCGAGAGCGGCTTCCTCGAGGTACAGGCGTTTCATGCACCGCTGCAGAAGGTGACCTGGCGCCGCGGTCCGAAGCCCTCGATCGACTTCGACATCACCATCGACGGACAGCCTGCCTGGTCGCGGACGTTGATGGAGGAGGATGTCGCCGGAGCCTCCTGCGTCATCGACGAGACGATCGATCTCCGGCGCTGGGCGGGCCAAGGCATCCAGATGGTCTTCCGAACCACGCGCAAGATGGACGAAACGGCCAACGTTCCCTTCCTCACCGGCTGGACTCGCCTGCGCGTCGGTGAGCGCATCTCGGTCGAGCGGCGAATGGAGGGACCCGGTCGTCCCAATGTCCTGGTCGTCGCAGTGGATTCACTGCGCACCGATCGCGTCGGCGCATTTGGATCGGATCGAGAGCTCACCCCCAACCTCGATCACTTCGCCGCGAAGAGCCGGATCTACGACGCCGCCATCTCGCCTGCCCCCCTCACGGTCGCGGCGACGGGCTCGATGCTGACCGGGCTCTGGCCTCATCAGCTCGGGCTCACCGGTCTCGGCAAGCGCAGCCGACTCGACGACGAAGCCGTGACCCTGGCCGAGGTGCTCGCGGTGGGGGGCATCCGCTCCGGCGCATTCGTCGCGCGCGGCACCCATGTCTCGGAGCGCGGATTCGAGCAGGGATTCAGCACCTGGGTGCCCTACACCGATCCGCCTCGACTCACCGTGCCCAAGGTGACGGCCGACGAGCTGTTCACCGGCTTTCTCGACTGGGCGGACAGTCGGCCCGGTGAGCAGTTCTTCTCCTGGGTGCAATGCGTCGACGTCGCCGCGCCTTACAGCTTCGACCCCGACGATGCCGACAAGGGCGGTCTCCTGCGACCCAACGCCCTGCCCCCGAATCGGGACCGGGTCCTGGCTTGGCAGAAGACCGACCGCGGCTTGCGGGAGCGACACCTCTCCTGTGATTGCGAGCGGAACGAGCAAGGCGAGCTCGTCCTGACCGAAAAGCTGAAGCGCTTCGAAGCGGAGCTCGAGAGCAACTACTGTCCGTCCGAAGCCCATCGCCTCGCCTTGATCGAGCGGTACGACACCGGCGTGATGGCTTGGGACCGCGCCTTCGGCAACTTCCTGAGCGAGCTCGAGAAGCGCCCCTACGGTTCGAACACCATCGTGATCGTCGTGGGAACACACGGCGAGGAGCTCTTCGATCACCAGCGTCTGGGCAGCGGGCAATCCGTCCATGAGGAGAGCATCCATGTGCCGCTCCTCGTCAGTGGACCCGGCGTCGAGCCGAAGCGCATCGCTGACGTGGTCAGCACCGGCGGCTTGTTCTCCAGCGTCATCCGGATGACCAGCCTTCGCATCGACGACGCCCGCTTCATCCCCGCCTGGCCCACCCAAAGCGGTCAATCGGCTCGCCCGATCGCCTTCTCCCTCCAAGGACGCCTGGACCCGTCCCGAACCGACGCCGTCGCGATCCGAACGAAGGACTGGAAGCTGATCCGAACCGAAGAGCCTCCGGTCGAGAAGCTGTTCCAGATCGCGAAAGACCCGAACGAGACGACCGATCTGAGCGCCCAGGCCGGCTCGATCTACGACAACCTCCAAGCCGAGCTCGACCGCTGGCTCAGCCTCCGAAAGCCCTCCCCCGCCACAGCGAAAGCAGCACCGGGCGAGTAGGGCGGGTGCTTGGGTGGCTTTCGATCGGAGCCCGATCGGTTCCGCGGGGCGCTGTTGGGCGGGGCCACTGTGGCGCCGGAAGACGCGATGTTGGAGTTGATGAGTGAGGGACGCGTGGACCTCGTCAAGCGGGCCGGCTCGTCCCTCACGAGCGGTTCCTGCCAATCAGAGCCACTCGCCAATCGCAGGTGATCTCTGGCAGTTCACACGACCTGGCCAGGGACCTGTTCGGGCTCTGATCGGTTTCGGCTCGTGCCTCACTCCGCTCAGGACAAGCAGTACTTGCCGGCCTCGATCTGGGCTTGGGCGACTTCCCGTCTCGGCTTGACCGGGTCGACGGGGACGCGTTTGGTGAAGCGGCGAGCGGCTGCGAGCATCGTTCTCAGCTCGTCGCCTTCGGCGGCGGAGGCGAGGGTGTTCCTGGCGAGGACCTCGATGCGGTCGGCGGCGTCGTTGACGAAGACCTGGGTCGCCAGGATCTGCAGCTTGGCGCCGGCTTCGCCTTTGGCGGCGATGAGCTTCTTCGCGCGGAGCAGGGCGCTCTCGGCGGCGTAGACGTCCTGGATGATGTCGGAGATGCCGAGCAGCACCTCTTGCTGCTCCTGCAGGCTCATCAGGAACTTCTGGACCGCGACGCCGGAGACGAGCAAGGCGAGCTTCTTGAAGCCTTCGATCAGCTTCGTCTCGGCGACCAGCACACCGGTCTCCTCGTCCTCGAAGGACGGTGGCTCGAGGAGCTCATCCTGGATCTTCTTCGCCGCTTGCAGCAGGGGCAATTCGCCCTTCTGCGCGCGCTTCACCAGCATGCCGGGGATGAGCATGCGGTTGATCTCGTTCGTGCCTTCGAAGATGCGATTGATGCGGCTGTCGCGGTAGTAACGCTCGACGGGGTACTCCTTCGAGTAACCGTAGCCTCCGTAGATCTGCACGCCGTCATCGACGATGCGGTCGAGGGTCTCGCTGCCGCTGACCTTGATGATCGAGCACTCGATCGCGTACTCCTCGATCTCTTTCAAGACCGCCTGCGGATCGCTCTTGTCGACATCGGCCAGCGCCTGATCGATCAATCCGGCCGTGCGATACACCATCGACTCGCCGACCCAGATGCCGATCGCCATGTTCGCGATCATCTGCTGGATTGCGCCGAATGAGGAAATGGGCTTGCCGAACTGCTGGCGCTCGGACGCGTACTTCACCGAGTCGTCGAGGCATGCGCGGGCGGCACCGATCGCGCCGGCGCCGAGCTTGAATCGACCGATGTTCAGGATGTTGAACGCGATCTTGTGACCTTTGCCGATCTCGCCGAGCAAACGGCTCTTCGGAATACGAGCGCTCTCGAGGATCAACGTGCGCGTCGAGGAGCCCTCGATGCCCATCTTCTGCTCTTCCTTGCCCGTGCTCACTCCGGCATCGCTCTTCTCGACGATGAAGCAGGAGAAGTGCTCGCCATCGACCTTCGCGAACGTGATGAAGACGTCGGCGAAGGCGGCATTGGTGATCCACATCTTCTCGCCGTTCAAGACCCACTCGTCGCCCTCGAGGACGGCGGTGGCCTTCGCGGCCAAGGCATCCGATCCCGAGCTCGCCTCGGTCAAGGCGTAGGCGGCCAGGAGCTCGCCGGTCGCGAGCTTGGGCAGGTAATGCTCCTTCTGCTCGGGCGTGCCGAAATAGACGATCGGCAGGGAGCCGATGCCCGTGTGGCCGCCGTGGCTGACGGCGAACGAGCCGCACTTGGCGAGGTGCTCGGAGACGAGCATCGCGCAGGCCTGGTCGAGCTCGAGGCCGCCGTACTGCTCGGGGATGCTGACCGAGAGCAAGCCGAGCTCGCCGGCCTTGCGCATCAGCTCGATGGTGGCGTCGAAGTCCTTGTGCTCGATTCGCTCGAGCTGCGGCAGCACCTCGCCTTCGAGGAAGTCGCGGGTCGTCTGCGCGATCATGCGCTGCTCTTCGGAGAAGTCCTCGGGCGTGAAGGTCGCCTCGGGATCGATCTGCTGGATCAGGAAGCTGCCACCCTTCGGGCGGGCGGTGGACGTCTCGGCCATGTCGTGTAGATCTCCCGTTCGAGGCAGCGCGATTGGCGCTGCGGCGTTTCACATGGTGCCGCCTTCGTTGGCGGCGCCGAATCAGAGTCTCTCGAAGATGGCAGCGGCACCCATTCCGCCGCCGACACACATCGTGACCAGGCCGTAGCGCTCGCCGCGGCGCTTCAGCTCATTCAAGAGGGTCGCGGTGAGCTTCGCCCCGGTGCAGCCCAGGGGATGGCCCAACGCGATCGCCCCACCGTTCACGTTCGTGCGCTCCTGATCGAACCCTAGCTCGCGGATCACCGCAAGGCTCTGGGCGGCAAAAGCCTCGTTGAGCTCGATCAAGGCGATGTCGCCGAGCTGCAAGCCGGCGCGCTTCAAAGCTGTCGGCACCGCTGCGACGGGACCGATGCCCATCGTGTCCGGCGCCACGCCCGCGACCGCGTAGCTCACCAGACGGCCGATCGGCTCCCGGCCGAGGCTCTTGAGAGCATCCTCGCTGACGATCAACGTGGCCGCGGCGCCGTCGCTCACCGGGGAGGAGTTGCCAGCGGTGACGCTGCCTTTGGCACGAAAGACGGGGCGAAGGCCGGCCAGGCCCTCGGCCGTCGTCTCGGGGCGCGGACACTCGTCGGTGTCGAAGGTCGACTGCTTCGCCTGCGGCTTGCGCCGACCGTCTGTGAGGACATGCTCGACCTCGACCGGCAGGATCTCGTCCTGGAAGCGCTTGCCTTCGATGGCGGCGGCCGTGCGCCTTTGGCTCTCCAGCGCAAACGCGTCCTGGTCCTCGCGCGTCACCTCGTACTTGTCGGCGACGATCTCGGCGGTCAGCCCCATCGAGGTGTACGACTCGGGGTGGTTGGTCACCAGCCACGGGTTGGGGCGGAACGTGTTGCCGGTCATGGGCACCATCGACATCGACTCGGCGCCGCCCGCGATCAGGACGTCGGCCCAGCCGGCCTTCACGCGCTCGCAAGCCATCGCGATCGTCTCGACGCCCGAGGCGCAGAACCGATTGACGGTCACGCCGGCGACGGCATCGGGCAGCCCGGCTCGGAGGGCGGCGTTACGGGCGAGGTTGAGCCCCTGGGCTCCTTCGGGCATGGCGCAGCCCATCAAGACGTCTTCGATCCGAGCGGGATCGAGGTCTGGCGTCCGCTTCAAGAGACCTTGGATCACGAATGCGGCGAGGTCGTCGGGCCGGACGGTCGCGAGCGCGCCTTTGTGGCCGCGGCCGACCGGGGTCCGGATCGCATCGACGAGGAAAGCATCTCGGCTCATCGCTTGTCTTCTCTTTCTCTAGTGTCTCGAGCTCGGGCTCCGAGATTCATTCCATCAATTGCGCAGCGGCTTGCCGGTCTTGAGCATGTGGCCCATGCGCGCTTGGGTGTTCCGATGACCGACGAGGCTCAGGAACGCCTCGCGCTCCAGATCGAGGAAGTACTGCTCCGAGCAGAGCGTCGGGCGCGTCAGCTCGCCGCCGCACAGGATATGGGCGACCTTCTCGGCGAGGTGCGCGTCGTACTCGCTGATGTAATTGCCGAGCAGCATCTGCCGCACGCCGGTGCGGAGCGCGGCGAGTCCATCGCGGCCGACGGCGAGGATCTCGGGCGGCGGGGGCGGCGCGTAGCCGGCTTCGGCCATCGCGAGTGCTCGAGCCTTGGCGGCCGCGATGAGACGATCGCCGTTCATCGTGATGCCGTCACCCTGGCGCAGGAAGCCGAGGTCGAACGCCTCGCGGGCGCTCTTGGCGACCTTGGCCATCGCGATCGTCTCGAAGGCTTTCATGAGAGGCGGGAGCGGGTCGGCTTGCGGGGGCAGGTCACAGAGCGCGCGGGCCGCCATCTCCTTGGTGCCGCCAGCGGCGGGGATGAGGCCGACGCCGAGCTCGACCAGGCCGACGTAGGCTTCGGCCGAGGCCTGGACGCGATCACCGTGCAGGACGAACTCGCAGCCGCCGCCGAGAGTGAGCTGGAACGGCGCGACCACGACCGGCTTGATGCAGCGCCGCAAGGACGTCGTCGCCTTTTGGAACTGGCGGATGGCGAGATCGATCTCGTCCCAGTTGCCTTCCTGCGCCTCGAGCAAGAGGAGCATCAGGTTCGCGCCGGCGGAGAAGACCGAGCCTTGGTTGCCGATGACGAGACCTTCGAAGTTCTTCGTGACCTCGTCGAGAGACCAGCTCAAAAGGCCGAGCGTGTCGGCGCCGATCGAGTTCATCTTCGAGTGGAACTCGAAGCAGGCGATACCGTCGCCCAGGTCGATCAGGCTCGCGCCGGCGTTGCGCTTGATCTCGCGCTCTTGCTTCTTCAACTGGTCGAGGACGATCACGCCTTCGGGCAGCGTGAACGGCACCCGCTCGCCGGTTGGCGTGAGCACCGCGGTTTGCGGACCATCTTCCAGGTAGAAGCTGCCGCCGTGACCGAGCGCCATCAGCGCCAAGGGCGGCACGTCGCGGCCTTCCTTCTCGAGGCGTTTCACGACGCGGTCGACGCCGAAGGCGTCCCAGATCTCGAAGGGGCCGAGCTCCCAGCCGAAGCCCCAGCGCATGGCGGCATCGACGTCTTGGATCGAGTCCGAGATCTCGGGGACGCGATGGGCCGCGTAGACCAGCGTCGCGCTGAGAGTCTGCCAGAGGAACTGGCCTGCCGGGCTCCTGTCCGCGATGAGCATTTGAAGGCGCTCGCGCAGGTCCGAGACGTTCTTCGACATCTCGAGGACGGGCAGGGCGACCTTCTCTTGCGGGCCGTACTCCATCGTCTTCAGGTCGAGCGAGAGGATCATGCGGTTCCCCTCCTCGTCCTTCGATTTCTTGTAGAACCCCTGCCCGGTCTTCTCGCCGAGCCACTTCTTCTCGACCATCTGCTGGATGGCCGCCGGCGGCTCGAAGACGCTGCGGCTCTCGTCACCGGGTGCGTTCTCGACGATGTTGCGCGCGACGTGGAGGAAGGTGTCGAGACCGACGAGGTCGGCGGTGCGGAAGGTGGCGCTCTTGGGGCGACCGATCGTCTTGCCGGTCAGCTTGTCGACGGCTTCGACCGAGAGGCCGGCTTCGATCATCGCGTGAATGGTGTGCAGCGCGGCGAAGGCGCCGATGCGATTCGCGATGAAGTTCGGTGTGTCCTTGGCCGGTACGACGCCCTTGCCGAGGCGACGATCCCCGAAGCGGCTCATGAAGTCGACGACTTCTGCCTTGGTGTCGGGGCCGGGGATGATCTCGAGCAGGTGGAGGTAGCGCGGCGGGTTGAAGAAGTGCGTGCCGAGGAAGTGCGCCCGGAAGTCGTCGCTGCGGCCTTCGGCCATCGCGGCCACCGAGAGGCCGGACGTGTTCGTGGTGACGATGGTGCCGGGCTTTCGATGGGCCTCGACCTTCTCGAACAGTGACTGCTTGATATCGAGCCGCTCGATGACCGCTTCGAGAATCCAGTCGACCTCGGCGATCTTGGAGAGGTCGTCCTCGAGGTTACCGACGTGAATGCGCCGGGCGAGCGACTTGGTGAAGAACGGGGCGGGATCGCTCTTCAGCGCCCGCTCGAGGCTCTGCGCCGCGAAGCGATTGCGGAAGGCGGGATGCGCCTTCGTCAGACCCTTCGCCTCGTCTTCCGGCGACAGCTCCGGCGGCACGATGTCGAGCAGGAGCACGTCCAGTCCCGCATTGGCCAGATGCGCGGCCAGCGCGGTACCCATGACTCCCGAGCCCAGCACGGCGGCACGTTCGATCTTCAAGCTGCTCATTCCATCACCTCGAGTCTCGGAATCGATCCCGAGAGACGGGATCCCAAAGCTTCATTCGGCCGCCGGGAGACTCCGGTTGAGACAATTCTCCAGGTCGCGCCGGACGGGGATCTAGCGGCGAGGATCGAGGATGCGCAAGTCGCGCATGACTTGGTGGTGCTGTGGTGTTCAGGTGGCCAGGTGCTGTGGTGATCAGGTGATCAGGAAACCGCACCCAGGCACCAGGGCACCTACCGCACGTCGCGAGACGTCAGGTCGGCGTCCTCGCCTTCGCCTCCGAGGCGGTTGTCGCGGCCGAGGCTCAGGATCTCGAAGTCTTCGACGCTGCCTCGCAGGATGTACGGGTTGTCCCACGGATCGCGCGGGAGCTGGCGCAGGTCGATGAAGCCGCTCGTCTCCGAGGGGAGCGGGAGCAAGCTGCGAAGGGTGTTGGGCAGATAGCCGAACTCGCGGATGTAGCGCTCGACCCCTTGGTGCAACATCTTCATGTCCACCCTCGCCTTGGCCAACGTGCCCGCCATCACCACCGACCCGAACTCGCTCGCCGGGGCCGGCTCCGAGGCGGAGAGCCCTTGGGCCTCTCGCCGCATGGCGAGCCAGGAGCCGATGAGCTCCCAGGCTTCATCGATGGATTCGACCTCCACGCTGGTCGTGGGGAGGCTGGCCTTCTCGAGCTGCTCGACGGCGGTCGCGGCCATCTCGAGGCCGGCGCTCGAGCCAGCGATCCAGAGTGTGGCGGACTCGCGGCGACCCGTGACGAGGTCGGGGAAGAAGCCGCGGTCGAGGGCAGCCCGATCCAGTCCCCCGAATGCCCTCTCGTCCCGCGGACCACTGCCCAAGATCGCCTGGCGAGCGACGAGGGCCGCGCCCACGAACTGTTGTGTGTTCAGGGTCAGCCACAACCCGAAGGCTGTGTCCTCTCCCGTGGCGAGGACGGCGAGGTTCTCTCCGGTGATCTGCTTCTTTCGGGCGAGGACGGAGAGGAACGGGACGATCCCGCGGTAGCGCCGGTCGTAGCTGCGGTGGGTGCCCGGGGCGGGTGAGAGGACCGACAGTCCGGCCCGCACGGCGCGCACGACGACGGGATCGTACTCGCGAGTGGGGGCGCCGCGCGGGTTGCTGCGGAGCAGGACGACGGCATTCTTGGAAGCCTCTTCGCCAGCGGCGTGGAAGAAGACGGCTTGGGCCTTTTCGCTGCGCGTGATCCAGGCGTCGAGCAGCTCCGAGACGATGTCGGCGGCCTTCCCCTCGTTGAAGTTCGTGCGATGGAGGACTTGTCCTGTCGCCCCGAGGCTAGCGAGCTCGGGAGGTTGGCCGGCGTCGGAGACGATGGCGATCCAGCTTTCTTTGGCCCGTGTGGCCGTTCCGGCATCGAGGTCTCGAGGCGAGAGCGGTGTCACGGTCCCGTCTTGGAGGTCGATGCGCGACCAGCGGAGGCGTCCGGCGTCGATCGTCTCGGTGTAGATATTGCCGTCGCTCCAAACAGGTGCCGCCAGATCGTCGCCCAATGCGAAGCGAGTCGCCTCGGCGTGGCGCTTCGGCTGGCTGGCACCGATCGACCAGGTCCAAAGCCCCGCCGGACCGCTCTGCGAAGGGGCGATGAAAGCGATCTTCTGGCCATCGGGCGACAGCGAGAGTCGATCGATCCGCGCGCCGACGCGCCCGATGGGCTCCATGTCGAGAGTCTCGGGATTCACCGAGACGAGCTGCGCCCGGTCTTCGGACTGAGCGGCGAGGACGGCGCGCTCGCCGGCGGTGGCACCTTGGAGCTCGGGCGCGGTGATCTTCGTCGAGCGAATATCCCACGATTCGAGGTCGAGGATGTGTGCTCGTCGTCCTTCGCCGTCTGTCGAGAGCAGGAGCGCCCAACGTGCCTGGGGAAAGATGCGATCGGTGCCGCTCGGCAGCTCGAGCTCGGGTGTCCCCTCCTCGTTCAGGTCGTGTGTGAAGAGCCGCACCTTGCCGTCGTCGTCTCGGATCAAGGCGAGCACGCCGCCGAGGTGTCCGGGCCACCAGGCGAGATCGAGGACGCTGCCGTGATCTGAGAAAAGAGGCGTGGGAGCGTCCTCTCCGGGCTGCCAGAGCATGGCGCGATGATGCTGGTCTTCTCGAAGTCGGAAGAGGACGTGTCCACTCTCGGCCGCGCGCGGCGCGGCCGGCCAGAGGACATCGTCTGCTTGGGAATGGGCCGTGAAGAGTGGCGAGGCAACGAGGAGCAGGAGAGCCGGGCGCAGCATGGGACCACCTCTTGAAGTCGAGAGAGCTGGCGAATCCGAGTGATGTGGGCCCGAGCTCGGACGGCCCTTCCGGGGCTCGGGATCGACTGGGTCGTGTGACATCGAGGCGGCCGGCCGCCTAGCCTGAGGCTCGTGACGCGACGCCGAGCGGAGAGCCGGGGCCGCTTACTGGATCGACTTCGAGGGCACAAGTCCTGAAGAAGCCGCGCAAGCACCGCGACCGGCGCGTCCTGAGGCGTCAATGGTCGAGCCGATGTCGTTCGATAGAGTCTAACGACACGAGGGTGGGAGAAGCGAGGGTGTCGGCCGATGGGGCCGGCGGCCGAATCGAGAGAGACTGCTCCTTGGAGGGTGCCCAGTGGGGGGAATCGCGATGTTCGGAATGCTCTCGGCCGGTCTGTGGCTGGGGGTGACCTGCTGGGAGCTGGGCTGGACGGCGTACGAGGGCGGGCGATGGGGTGAGGCGATCTTCGTCGGCGCCTTCTCGCTGATCCTCGTCTTCTGGACGCTGCGGCTGATCCTGTGCGCGAGCCACTTCTACGGGCGCGTCTGGCCGGCGCTCTCGAAGATCGCTTCAGGCCGGATCGATCGTCTGACGCCGCGGCAGTTCGAGGAGAACCTCGCGTTCCTGCTGACGCGCGGCGGCTTGCCGACCGAAGTGACGCGCTTCCAGGGGGACTACGGGGTCGATCTGATCGTTCGGCGCGGCCGGGAGCGGCTGGCGTTCCAGGCGAAGGCGACCTTGCGTCCGGTGGGCTTGAAAGCGGTGCAAGAAGCGAGTGCGGGGCGTCGTTACTACGAGTGCACAGGGTGCGGGGTGGTGACGAGCGGTGTGTTCACCAAGCCGGCGGTCGAGTTGGCGTCAGCGAACGAGTGCTTGCTGATCGATGGAGCGATGCTGACGATGATGATTCGGTCGTTTCACCGGGGTCGGCGGGGATTCGCCCGGCTAGCGCTGAGGCGGGGTGTCGAGGGTGAGGGGGTGAGTGAATGATGTCAGGGGAGGCCGGCTGAGTCGATCGCGAAGAGGACTCAAGCAGGGCAGGGGAGGCAGACGATAAGGGGGACGTGAGAGCCCCGGAAGCTTCCTTTGCGAGGAATGATGCTTCCCACAAACAAGCGTGCCTTCGTTCGAGGAAAAAAAGTTTTCGGGGTAAGTTGAGTTTTCGCAGGCCGTTGAGCCTTTGAAGGTTCTGGATCCCGTTTTTGGGTTTGCCTCGTGTGGGTGGCTTTCGTAGAACCCGACGCTAGGCAAGAAGAGTTTTTGAAGCTCAGAGCGACCGTGCAAAGCTTCATTCAATCAAGGCGGTGACACTGGGGCTCCCCGCCCACGGTGTGGCGCATACAGGGCGGTATAGTGGCTGCTGGATCCTCCTAGACATCCTTCTATCTATTTTAGGCTTTTATTTAGTGTTCATTCCTTCATTACACCCCTCCTTCTCAGTCCAGTAGCTGCTATATCCCTTTTTCCCCACGCGGGAAAACGAAGCAGGCCAGCCCCCGAGGCTGGCCTGTTTCGTTGGTTGGGTCAGGATGGAGCGCGAGCGATGGAGGCGAGCTTCTAGCCTCCCCACTGGGAGCGCGGGCTTCCAGCCCGCATTCCCGGCTGAAGCCGGAGGAGGGACAACCTGACTGAAGTCAGGGGATACGAAGACCGGAGAGTCGGGGCGACGACCTGGCTGAAGTGGGAGTGCGGGATCCCAGCGCTCCCCACTGGGAGCGCGGGCTTCCAGCCCGCATTCCCGGCTGAAGCCGGGGAAACGTCCTGACTGAAGTCAGGGGATACGAAGACCGGAAGGATGGAGCGCGGGCGCTCCGAACGCCTCACCGGATCTGACGCTTCAGGGTCTCGAGCGACTTGTCGTCCGGGAACTTGGCTCGCCCCGATTCCACCGTGCGCTCGGCTTCGTCCTTCAGTCCGGCGAGCCACTGAGTCTCGGCGAGCAGCGCGAAGTGGCGGGCAGACGGCTCTGGTTCGCCATCGAAGAGGTCCTGGACCAGATCCAAAACTCGGCCGGCGAAGCTCGGCCCGGTTCTCTCTCGGCGGACCGCGCCGTTCTGGACGTAACCGAGCTGTCTCATCTTGTCTTGAATGTCCTCGTCGCCCAGCTCGCCTCCTGGTCTGGGCTTCCGGTACTGCTCTTCGAGCCAGACGAGCAGACGGTCATCTTGGGTGCGCGCCGTGCGGAGCCGCTGGAGGAGCGATTCGATGGCAGCGAACCGGTCTCCGGCTTCTGGGTCGATGGCGGCGTCCTCCAACCTGAGCAGGTTGTGCTGTTGGCCGGCATCCTTTCGCAGGTCGTAGAGCTCTTCAGGCGCGATCTCGTAGGCACGCTCGACGCCGACGAGATGGAAGGGGGGCGTCTTGATGCGGGCATTCTGGCGATTGTTGACGAAGCTCCAATCGTTCCCACGCTCGCTGTAGATGATGTCCTCCCATTCGATCACGACGGGCCCGGGCTCATAGCTGCCCGTACCCATGGCCAGCGGGGCGGCGCTCACGCCGTCGATGTTTCGTGGCGACGAGATGCCGACGAGGTCGAGGATGGTTGGCAGGATGTCGATGTTGCGGGCGAGCGGTCCTTCGATGACTCGACCGGCGGGAATCATGCCCGGCCAGCGCATCATCCACGCGACCTTCAACGTCGAGTCGTAGATCGACGACCCGTGGAAGAAGTAACGGTTGTGCTCGAACAGGTCGTCGCCGTGATCGGTGGTGAAGATCACGAGCGTGTCGTCCTTCAGCCCCAGCTCGTCGAGCTTGTCGAGCACTTCGCCCAGCAGTGCATCGGCCGGCGGGATCTGCGCGTCGTAGTTGGCAACGATGTAGGCCAGGTCGTCCTCGGAGATCTCGATCTCGAAGAGCGTGATCATCTCCATCAAGAAGTCCAGCGGGACGTTGCCTCGGAGTGCACTGCTCTGCACGAAGTGAGCACGCGTTTGATTGGTCGCCGGGTCGCGAAGCGACAGGTACTGATCGAGGATGGCTTCGTCGAATGGCACCCTTCCCTCGCCCGCCATCGCGCGAAGCTCGGCCAGTGGCACGAACGGCGCCAACCAGCCGCTGTAGCTACCGGAAAACCTGGACAGCTCTTCCGGCAAGGGGTCGTAGGGCCGATGGGGATCCATCAAGTGGACCCAGGTGAAGGTGCGCTGATCCTTCTTCTCGGCCATCCACTCGAGGGCGCGATCGACGTTCTTCCGATCCCACACCTTGTGCGGCTGCATCGGGTTCGTCTCCGCGACGTGACGATCCCAGCCTCGAGCGGGCGCATCGTAGAAGTTCGACAAGAAGGCGCCGGTCGAGTATCCGCTGCGCCGCAGTATCTCCGGCAACGTCACCTGGTTCGCGGCCATGAGAAAACCGTTTGTGCGCACCCCGTGATTGATCGGGAACTTGCCCGTCATCAGCGAGGTCAAGGAAGGCCAGGTCGAGCCGCGGGGTGCGAAGACGTTTTGGAAGACGACGCCCTCTCTCGCGAACGCGTCCAGTCTCGGCGTGGTCGGCTTGTCGTAGCCGTAGGCGCCCATGTGGTCGGGACGAAGCGTGTCGATCGAGATCAGGAGGATGTTCGGCCGATCGAGCTCATCCTCGCCGTCACCGCTCGTACAACGCCAGAAGGCGAGATTGGCGAGCGTCAAGAGGAGGAGGGCGAGGCCGGCGACCCGAAGAGTTCGGACGAGCGCACGCGGGCGTTGGGACATGAGGCTTCTCGGGATCCGGGAGGTGCTTTGGGATTCGGGGCTCGTTCGAGGGAGCGGCCTGACCGCTTTCCTACTTTATCCCGAAGGCTCTCCTCGGGCAAAGGCGTCCCGAACGTTGAGTCGGGGGACTTCGTATCCCCTGATCTGAAACTAGTCACGTCGTCGTTCGGACCGCCGGCTTCAGCCGGTCTCCGTGTCCTCTCTCCAAGCGCCTTGGAGAGGGCTCAGACCTCACATCCGAAGCTCCGTGGCTCGATGCTGCC
Organism: Planctomycetota bacterium; assembly: GCA_040219065.1. Lineage (GTDB taxonomy): Bacteria > Planctomycetota > OFTM77 > OFTM77 > OFTM77 > OFTM77. The sequence continues at coordinate 446 of JAVJTD010000374.1, read as the reverse complement.
GGTGCGGAGTGTCGGCCTCACGATGCGCGAACGAAACCAGAGCCCGCGCGACCGAACCGGGAAGCGGCTGCTGTGCGGGGAGCTGCTTCCTTGACGTCGCTCACGATCGAGCCAGGAGGCGCCGAGCAAGGGAGCATTCGGAGTGCGCTTTCGTCGCAACGGCAGCCCCGGCCCAAGCTCGCTTGCGCAGAGCCCTCGCCGACAGAGTCGGTCTTTGACTCGCTCGGCTTGGGCACTCCATCGCCCTCGCCCTCGAGCCCAGTTTCAGCACCGCATGCTCCGGAGGTCCGCCGGCGGGGGCTCCCCTGACTTGAAACTAGTCACGTCGTCGTTCGGACCGCCGGCTTCAGCCGGTCTCCGTGTCCTCCATCCAAGCGCCTCGGAGAGGGCCCAAACCTCACATCCGAAGCTCCGTGGCTCGATGCTGCGGGGGACGGAGTGTCGGC